>CACZCZ010000004.1 GCA_902779845.1 uncultured Bacteroidales bacterium
CTGCTGCTGTCTGTGGCCTTCGGCCTACGGTCTGCGCTCATGAGTGTTCTTATGAAAGCAAGCTTTCAACGCCCACTCCTAAGCACCGCCCTGTTGCGTTCCGCAACACAGCCAACACCATCGGAAAAACACCGTTACGCTGCGCTTCACTAAAAAACAAATCTAATGACCAATGGCGAAATGTTTTTTATGTTTTTCCTCAGCATGAGTCAGTGCTTCGCAGAAGCTGTTATTAGCTTGTGGATGAGTGTGAAAGCTCGCTTTCAAACACCCAGACACAAGATGAGAACGTAGGGCGGAGCCCCTGACACATGATGAGGTGTTTTTTCGGTTTTTGTTTCAAAGATCCCTTGCGGCCAAGGCCGCGCTCATTTTTCTCTTTTCATTCCCCTTACGCTCCCCTTTAGGGGCTCGGGGGCCGTCATTCATCATTCGTCATTCATCATTCGTCATTAGTAACTCTTATTATTCATTCATATTTACCGGGTCAAAGGTACGGAAAAGGGGTTGATGGAGCAAGGGAAAGGGGTGGAAAATGTGTTTTAGCGGTCTAAAAGTGCACTTTTTTACATTTTTCTTTGCCTGCGCGCGAGAAAAGCAGTACTTTTGCCCACTCATTATGTGAACGTATGAAGAAATTTTATGTCTTTTCACTGCTCTGTTGTCTGAGCATGGCCCTGTGGGCTGTGCCTGCCAAGCGTGTGCTGCACCGTCTGCAGATGGCGGACGGCACTACGGTGCGGGCGATGCTGTATGGCGATGAGCATTTTTCGTGGTATGAGTCCACGGACGGCCGTGTCCTCACAGAGACGGAGGCCGGCTATGTCTTCTCCGACGAACTGCCTACGGAGGTGCGCTCGAAGGCGCGTGCAGCACGCCGTGCGAATGTGCTGAAGATTGGTTCCCAGGCAGAGGCTGCGCTGCCCGCCCAGGGTTCGCCCCGCATCCCCGTGATCCTCGTGAGTTTCTCGGACTCGGTGTTCCATGTGGAGCCTTTGACGGATGCGTGGCTGATGGCATACTACGACCTCTACTGCAACGGCTGGCGCGATGGCGAGCGCTACAAAGATCATGGCAGCTATGGCGCCGTCCGCGACTACTTCGTGGATCAGAGCCGTGGCGTGTTCACGCCGGAGTTCGAGGTGGTGGCGCATGTCAAACTCGATAATCCTGAATCGACGTATGGCCGCAACAGTTCCAGCCGCAAGGGCAGCGATGCCGGTTTCTCGGCCTTATGCAAGGATGCTGTCACCAAGGCGATGGAGCAGTGGCAGGGCGACTGGATGCAGTTCAGCAACCGTGGCAAGCAGCGCGTGGACATGGTGCTGATTATCTTTGCCGGCTGCGGAGAACATGAGGGCGCAGACGCGAGTCTGATGTGGCCCAAGTGGAGCTCGCTGAATGTCAAGGTGAATGACGTCACCTTCCACTCGGCCTTGTGTGTCAGCGAGAATATGCCCATTTTAGATGATGACGACAGGGTTGTCGACGTGGAACCCGAGGGCATCGGTGTGCTCTGTCATGAGCTGAACCATGCGCTGGGACTGCCGGACTTCTACGACACGAACTACAAGGCCTTCGGCATGGACATCTGGAGCATCATGGACTACGGACAGTATGCCGACAACGGCTATACGCCCGTGGCGATGACGGCCTACGAGCGCGAGTTCATGGGGTGGGAGGAGATCGAGACGCTGACGTCGCCGGGGTGGTACACCCTGCTGCCCACTTCCACGACAGGTAAGGGCTACAAGATCGTGAATCCGGAGAACGCCAACGAGTACTATGTGCTGGAAAACCGCCAGCGCGCGAGCTGGGACAAAGCCGTAGGGCGCTTCGGCCACGGACTCATGGTGACACACGTGGATTACAATGCTTCCAGATGGGGCAACAACTCTGTCAACACGGATGCTAATCACCAGCGCATGACCATCATCGCAGCCAACAACCGCTATGTGGGCACCTGTGTGCCGAATGTGACAGGCCCCGAGCTGATTGAGACGTGGAGCGGCAACCTGTTCCCCTACGAGGAGAACGACTCGCTGACGGCCAACTCCGTGCCCGCCGCCACGGTGTTCACCTCGCGTGGCTACATGCGTCAGGACCTGAATGCAATCATGGAGAACGAGGACGAGTGGAAGACCGTGAGCTTCTACTTCGGCAACGACTACTTCGTAGGCATACAGGCGCCGGAGGTCCAGGGAATCCCGTCGGACAATGCTGTCTATGACCTCAGCGGACGCCGCGTGGCCAAGCCCGGCAAAGGCATCTACATCGTCGGTGGCCGCAAAATTGTTTTTCAATAACATTAAACGCCCTATATTATGGAGTCAAGCAATCATCTCGTCATCATGGCCGGCGGCATCGGTAGCCGCTTCTGGCCCATGAGCACTGCCGACTGCCCCAAGCAATTCATTGATGTGCTGGGCTGTGGCCGCACGCTCATCCAGCTCACGATGGACCGCTTCGCAGAGGTGTGTCCGCCACAGAATGTGTGGATTGTCACCAGTCAGCGCTATGCCGACATCGTGCGTGAACAACTGCCCGAGGTGCCTGCGGACCACATCCTGCAGGAGCCCTGCCGCCGCAACACGGCGCCCTGCATCGCCTATGCCAGCTGGCGCATCAAGGCCTTGAACCCGCAGGCCAATATCGTGGTGACGCCTGCCGACCACATCGTGATGAATGTGGCGGAGTTCCGCAGGGTGGTGGTGTCGGCACTGAACTTCACGGCCGAGACGGACAGCATCGTCACGCTGGGCATGAAGCCCACGCGCCCTGAGACGGGCTACGGCTACATACAGGCCGACCTCAGCGTGGCCAGCGCCCGCAACCGCGAGGTCTATCGCGTGGATTCCTTCCACGAGAAGCCCGAGCTGTCGGTGGCAGAGAAGTATGTCAAGCACAAGAACTTCTTCTGGAACAGCGGCATCTTCCTCTTCCGCGTGCAGACCATCGTGAATGCACTGCGCATCTACACGCCCGAAATCTCACAGATCTTCGAGCCGCTGCTGCCCGTCTATGGCACGCCCGAGGAGCAGGAGACCATCAACCGCGAGTTCCCGAAGTGCCCCAACATCTCTATCGACTACGCCGTCATGGAGAAGTCCGAGGAGATCTTTGTCTTCCCCGCCTCGTTCGGATGGAGCGACCTGGGCACATGGGGCTCACTGCATGAGCAGAGCGTCAAGGACGGCCACGAGAACGTGTGCATAGGTCAGCGCATAGAACTCCACGACACCAACCGCTGCATCGTTCACACGCAGCAGGAGAAGCGCGTCATCATCCAGGGCCTCGACGGATTCATCGTGGCAGAGAAGGACAACACGCTGCTCATCTGCCGTCGCGACGAGGAACAGCGCATCCGACAGTTCGTGGAGGAGTAGGGAGCCTCACCCCCGGCCCCGGCCTCACCCCTAACCCCTCTCCAAAGGGCGAGGGGAACTGTAAGGGCGAGGGGAGTAGATACTCTTGAAACTTGAAATTTGAAACTTGAAACTATTAACAATAAATGAGCAAAGAAGAATATCAATTGGAATCCATTCTCGACCTGAACGCCAACAATGTGTGGACAGTGAGCGAGAACGAAATCGTAGATCTCTGGGAGAAGGAGATGAAGGACGAGAGCTTCCCACCCTATGAGGAGAAGCTCCTGAACATCATCCGACTGGCCTATGAGGTGGTGCATTTTGACAACGGCGACGAACGCGAGAGTGCCAAGTACACCAACGGCGAGTGGGCCGTGTTCCCCCGCAGCAACCTGAGCAAGGGTGTCGTGGCCATCCGTCGGCGCGTGATCTCGCGTCTCACGGACCTGAGCTACGAGAACATCAAGCATATCACTGCCGCCACGCTGCTGGATCTCATCAGCCGCAACTTCGGCGGCGGATGGGACAGCATCCCTCTGGCGATGAAGGACATCATCGAGAGCGGCTTCGAAATCAGCACCACCACGCTGCCCGCCTCGCGACTGCACATGACAGGCGGCATGCTGGACCGCAAGGTCAGCGACGGCTTCGAGGTGCTGGAAGTGCCCAAGGGCTCGTGGATTGAAGCCATCTTCGCCAAGAAGAAGGCGCCCGTGGCCAAGCTGAGGATGGTGCTCGAACACGAGTACGACGAGGACGGCAATCGCGTGGCACCCGACGAGGACGAAGAACTCGAAGACCGCGACGACGACCGCGACGTGGACGAAGACGAGGACGTGCAGCCTACGGACGATGACACGTTCTACTCTTCTTATGCCCCCGAAGCCGACGTCAAGGACGAAGACGAGGACGATACAGCGGGTCTCTCAGTGCTGGAGTAAACAATGTCGGTAGGCGTGCTCTTTGTGGCCTATTTCGCTGTCCTCTTCGCCATCTCGCGCTGGACAGCGGGAAGAGCCACCAACGATACCTTCTATCGAGGAGGGCGACGGTCTCCGTGGTGGGCTGTCGCCTTCGGAATGTTAGGTGCCAGCATGAGCGGCGTCACCTTCGTGAGTGTGCCGGGAATGGTGCAGAACTCGGCAATGACCTATCTGCAGATGTGCATGGGATTCATCGTGGGCTACGTGCTCGTGGCACTGATTCTGCTGCCTGTCTATTACCGCTTGGAACTCACCAGCATCTACACGTTCCTGGAGCAGCGCTTCGGGCGTGTCAGCTACCACACAGGAGCCTCCTTCTTCCTGCTCTCCAAGCTGCTGGGTGCAGGCGTACGTCTGTACCTCGTGTGCGCCATTCTGCAGTACCTGGTCTTCGATGCACTGGGGCTGCCCTTCGGAATCTCGGCACTCGTCATCCTGCTGCTCATCTGGCTCTACACCCGAAGGGGTGGCATCGGCACCATCGTGTGGACCGACTGCCTGCAGACGGTGGTGCTGCTGACAGCGCTGGCACTGATCATCCGTGCGCTGCTGTCGGCAGAAGGGTGGGGGATAGCGGAGGCTGTGCAGGTGATTCGCGAGAGCCCCATGAGCCGTGTCTTCGTCTTCGACGATGTTACCAGCCGCCAGTACTTCTGGAAGCAGTTTGTTAGTGGAGCCTTCATCGTCGTGGTGATGACGGGCCTGGATCAGGACATGATGCAGAAGAACCTCACCTGCCGCACGCTGCATGAGTCGCAAAAGAACATGATTGTCAACGGTCTGCTCTATCTGCCCGCCAACCTCATGTTCCTCTCGCTGGGCGTGCTCCTCTACGCCTATGCTGCCCGCCACGCTGTGGCGCTGCCCGCTTCGGGCGACGAGGTGCTGCCATTCCTGTGTGCCGGCGGCTATCTGGGTCAGGCGGCCACCGTATGCTTCGCCATCGGCATCTCCGCAGCGGCTTTCTCCAGCGCCGACAGCGCCTTGACAGCGCTGACCACCAGCGTCTGCGTGGACTTGTGGCACCGACCTGATGACGAACGCCTGCGCCGTGTGGTGCACGCCGTCGTGACATTGGTCGTCCTCGGGCTCATCATCGCCTTCCGCGCGCTGAACAACACCAGCGTCATCGATGCGGTCTATGTCATCGCGTCATACACCTGCGGTCCGCTCCTCGGCCTCTTCGCCTTCGGGCTCTTCATGCCCCGTCGCTTCAAGCCTGCTGAGCGTGCCGTGCCTTATATCTGCGTGGCCTCCCCTGTGCTCTGCTACCTGCTCTCTCAGCTGTCTGCGACCTACTGGGGCTATCACTTCGGCTACGAGATTCTACTTCTCAACGGAGCCCTCACCTTTGCCGGGCTCCTTATTGCGAAACGATCATGACAAAGAAAAAGAAAAATAGCTGGACCATCGTCAAAGGTCAGGAACTGACCGAGATGGACCGCATCATCCTGGCAGCACAGGAGCGCGGCAAGGTGGTGCCCACGCGCTCGCTCATCAAGACGCCCGAGCAGATCGAGGGCATCCGCCGTGCGGGCGTGGTCAACACGGGCATCCTGGACATGCTCACCGACAAGATTCACGCGGGCATGTGTACGCAGGAGATAGATGATATGGTGGCGGACTACACCGCTGCCCACGGCGCCATCTCGGCCTGTCTGGGCTACGACGGCTTTCCCCGCTCGTGTTGCACCAGCGTCAACGAGGTCGTCTGCCACGGCATCCCCAACGAATGGGAGGTGCTGGAGGACGGCGACATCATCAATGTCGATTGCACCACCATCCTCGACGGCTACTACGCCGATGCCTCGCGCATGTATGTCGTGGGTGGCAAGACCGATGCCAAGCGCCAGAAGCTGGTGGATGTGGCATGGGAATGTCTGAAGATTGGCGAGGAGGTATGCTCCAAACCTTATGTCTATGTCGGCGACATCGGCAACGCCATCCAGAAACACGCCCACAAGAACGGCTTCAGCGTTGTCCGTGACCTCGCAGGACACGGCGTGGGCCTTGAGTTCCACGAAGAGCCCGATGTGGACCACTATGGCCACAAGGGCACGGGCATGCTCCTCGTGCCCGGCATGGTGTTCACCATCGAACCTATGATCAACATGGGCACATGGGAGGTGTTCTGCGACGAGGACGACGGCTGGACCGTGGTCACCGAGGACGAACTCCCCAGCGCACAATGGGAACACACGTTCGTGATGACGGAACATGGTGTGGAGGTGCTGACGCACTAAAGACCCACCCCCAACCCCTCCCATAGGGAGGGGAGCTGCGGACAGGCTATCCTAAAAAATGACGTAATAACGTAATATCGAAATAGCGAAATGTCGAAAAAAAATATTATCATTTTAGGTATCGAATCCTCCTGTGATGACACCTCGGCGGCTGTCATCCGCGATGGCTACCTGCTGTCGAACGTGACGGCTTCGCAGGCTGTGCATGAGGCTTACGGCGGCGTAGTGCCCGAGCTGGCCTCGCGCGCGCATCAACAGAATATTGTACCCGTGGTGGATCAGGCACTGAAGCGCGCCGGCATCACGAAGGAGGAGTTGTCGGCCATCGCCTTCACGCGTGGACCGGGCCTCATGGGCTCGCTGCTCGTGGGCGTCAGCTTTGCCAAAGGGCTGGCAGCCTCGCTGGGCATCCCCATGATCGACGTGAACCACTTACAGGGTCACGTCCTGGCGCATTTTATTAAAGAACAGACCCCCGGCCTCACCCCTAACCCCTCTCCCGTGGGAGAGGGGGACTGTCAAGAAGAGAAAGACAGTTCAAAATCTCCTCGTGAGGGGGGACTTGCTGGCGTAGAGACAGCTAACTCGAACAAAGCGGATGCCTGCTCAGAACATTCTACTCCCCTCCCTAACAGGGAGGGGCAGGGGGGTGGGTCCGTCCCTCCCTTCCCCTTCCTCTGCCTGCTTGTCAGCGGCGGCAACTCGCAGATTGTGCTGGTGAAGGCATACAACGACATGCAGATCATCGGGCAGACCATCGACGATGCAGCCGGCGAGGCCATCGACAAATGCTCCAAGGTGATGGGCCTTGGCTATCCCGGCGGCCCCATCATCGACCGTCTGGCACGACAGGGCAACCCCGACGCCTTCCACTTCGCCAAGCCCGCCATCGAGGGCTACAACTACAGCTTCAGCGGTCTGAAGACCTCGTTCCTGTACAATCTACGCGACTGGATGAAGGAAGACCCCGACTTCATCGAGCATCACAAGGAAGACCTGGCAGCGTCGCTGGAGAAGACCATTGTGGACATCCTCATGAACAAACTGCGCCGCGCCGCCAAGGACTTGAAGATCAAGCATGTCGCCGTGGCCGGAGGCGTCAGCGCCAACACAGGTCTGCGTGAAGCCTTCAAGGAACATGCCCGTCGCTACGGCTGGACTATCTATATCCCCAAGTTCAGCTACACCACCGACAACGCCGCCATGATCGCCATCACGGGCGCCTTCAAGTATGCCGACAAGGACTTCTGTCCCATGGAGGCTCCTGCGTACTCGCGTGTGGCAATATAGGGTTTAAGGGTTTAAGAAGTTCAAGAAGTTCAAGAGTTCAAGGCTCAAGAAAATTGTGAAATTGTAAATCGTCAAATTGTCCAATAAAATAGATTGTCAAATTGTCCAATAAAATAGATTGTCAAATTGTCCAATAAAATAGATTGTGAAATTGTAAAATTATATAGGTTGTGAATATTCAGACTAAGTTAATTTCGCGCGAGATCAGTGAGTATCTCTGGCGCTCAGGACAGACCGTCAGCACGGCCGAGAGTTGCACCGTTGGCAATGTGGCGTCAGCCATCGCTGCCCTCCCAGGTGCCAGCAACTACTTCCGTGGTGGCATCGTAGCCTATTCCAATGATCTGAAAGTGAAACTGCTGGGTGTCCCGTCGGCACTACTGGAAGAAAAAGGCGCCGTGAGCGAAGACGTGGCGCGCGTGATGGTGGAAGGAGCCATAGAACATCTCGACAGCCATTATGCCGTGGCTGTCACGGGCTATGCCGGACCAGGCGGAGGCCCCGAGGCTCCCGTGGGAACCATCTTCGTGGCGGTGGGCACGTCAGAGCAGATTGAAGTGCGTGAGTTGCGTGGCGACGACGGACGTGAAGAAAATGTCGCCAGAGCCACACTCACTGCCCTTCAAATGCTGCTGGAACGCCTGAAAAATGACTTTCCGCTCGTCTTGGAGTGATTTTTTCGCTCAAACCTTTGCGTAATCCGAAAAAATGCAGTACCTTTGCGCGCTGTTTGGAAGAAAAGTAATATTGAAAGTTACAAAAAGGAAAGATTAGAACATGTCTAAGATCTGTCAAATCACCGGAAAGAAAGCGATGCACGGTAACAATGTGTCGCACTCTAAGCGCCGCACAAAGCGTGTCTTCGACGTGAACCTCTTCACCAAGAAGTTCTACTGGGTCGAGGAAGACTGCTGGATCAGCCTGAACATCTCGGCTGCCGGTCTGCGCTTGATTAACAAGATTGGTCTCGATGCCGCTATCAAGCGTGCTGCTGAAAAGGGCTACCTCCAGTAAGCAAGAGCCATCTGAGTCGTTAACATTCAAAACGTAGTAAATCATGGCAAAGAAAGCTAAAGGCAATAGAGTACAGGTGATTCTCGAATGCACGGAAATGAAGGAGAGCGGCCTCCCCGGCACCTCCCGCTACATCACCACGAAGAACAGAAAGAACACCCCCGAGCGTCTGGAGTTGAAGAAGTACAATCCGATTCTCAAGCGCATGACGGTTC
Source organism: uncultured Bacteroidales bacterium (assembly GCA_902779845.1). Classification (GTDB taxonomy): domain Bacteria; phylum Bacteroidota; class Bacteroidia; order Bacteroidales; family Bacteroidaceae; genus Physcousia. The sequence continues at coordinate 9,114 of CACZCZ010000004.1, forward strand.
ACAAGGAAATCAAATAAAACTGAAGCAACATGGCAAAGAAAACAGTCGCAACCCTGCAAACGGGTAAGACCGATGGCCGTAGCTACACAAAGGTCATCAAGATGGTGAAGAACGAAAAAGGTTCTTACTCCTTCGATGAGAAGATGGTCCCCAACGAGGCCGTCCAGGATTTCTTCAAGAACTAAAGGGCTTTTCTTCAGGAACTAATCTTCACAGCAAGTAGCAACTTTCAATATCCTACATCCTGCTCGCAGGATGAGCGAAACAAGAAGAGGCGTGTCCACAGGGGCACGCCTCTTTTGTCTTCTGTCGGCATTAAACGCACGATGGCGTTTCAAAGGGTGAAAGACCTAACGTCATTCCTACATCACTCCCATCAACTTCAGGATCAGTGGAGCCAGCAGGGCCGTGAGCAGGCCGTTGAGGATGAGCCCCAGCGAGGCATAGGCCCCGTAGGTCTCGCCTTTCTCCATGGCACGTGAGGTGCCGACGGCATGCGATGCCGTGCCGATGCTTAAGCCCTGAGAGTAGGGGTTCTTGATGTGCCACACCTCCAGCACCTTGAAACCGAAGACGGCACCGAAGAGACCCACGCAGACCACGATGGCTGCCGTGAGCGACGGGATGCCGCCCATGGCCTGGCACACCTCCATCGCTATCGGTGTGGTTACGGACTTGGGAGCCAGTGAGATGATGGTCTCGCGTGAAGCGCCCATCAGCTGTGCGATGAGCACCACACTCGCAACGCCTGCTATGCAACCTGTCAGCTGCGACAGGAAGATGGGCAGAAACTGACGGCGTATCTGTCCCAGATGCTGGTAGAGCGGAACGCCCAGAGCCACGATGGCGGGCTTCAACCAGAATTCGATGTAGCCGCCGGCCTGGGCGTAGGTCTCGTAGCTGATGCCCATGACCTTCAGCAGCACAATCAGTACCGCGATGGTCACGAGGATGGGATTCAGCACAATCCATCCCACACGTTTCTGCAGCTGGCGTGCGAGAAAGAAGATGCCGAATGTCAGTGCCAGCAGGACGATGTTATTCTGTAGTATCTCCATCACTCTTCACTTTGAACATCTGATGCACCCAACCCGTCACGATGAGCACCACCACGGTGCTCACGACCGTTGCCACGGCGATGGGCAGAAATTCTGCTTTGATGACATCTAAGTATAGCATCAGCGCTACACCCGGGGGTACGAAGAAGAAACCCATGTTGGAGATGAGGAAGTCCGACATCCCCTTCACCCATTCCATCTTGATGACCTTCGTCTGCAGCAGGCCCGTCAACAGCAGCATCCCGATGATACTACTCGGGATGCTGATGCCTGTGAGCCACACGATGAGTTCGCCCAACGCGAGGCAGCCAAAGATGATAAAACACTGACGGATCATCTGTCGATGATGTCGAAGCCGGTGTAGGGTTGCAGAGCCTTGGGGATGCGGATGCCGGCTTCAGTCTGGTTGTTCTCTAAGAGAGCGGCCACGATGCGGGGCAGGGCCAGTGCCGAGCCGTTGAGCGTGTGGCAGAGCTCTGTCTTCTTGTCGGCAGTGCGACGGTAGCGGCACTTCAGGCGGTTGGCCTGGTAGGTGTCGAAGTTCGAGACGCTGCTGACTTCGAGCCAGCGCTTCTGGGCCTCGCTATACACCTCGAAGTCGTAGCAGATGGCGCTGGTGAAGCTCTGGTCGCCGCCGCAGAGACGCAGGATGCGATAGGGGAGTTCCAGCTTCTGCAGCAGACCCTCCACGTGTGCCAACATCTCCTTGTGGCTCTCCTTGGAGTGTTCGGGCGTGTCGATGCGTACAATCTCTATCTTCGAGAACTCGTGCAGACGGTTCAGTCCGCGCACGTCCTTGCCGTAGCTGCCTGCCTCGCGACGGAAGCACTGCGTGTAGGCGCAGTTCTTGATGGGCAGGTCTTTCTCGTCGAGGATGACATCGCGGTAGATGTTTGTCACGGGCACCTCGGCCGTGGGGATAAGGTAGAAGTCATCCACCTCGGCGTGGTACATCTGGCCCTCTTTGTCAGGCAGCTGACCTGTGCCGTAGCCGGAAGCTGCATTTACGACTGTCGGCGGCATGATCTCCGTGTAGCCGGCCTTGTTGGCTTCGGCGAGGAAGAAGTTGATGAGTGCGCGTTGCAGCTGAGCTCCCTTGCCGATATAGACGGGGAAGCCGGCACCTGTGATCTTCACGCCCAGGTCGAAGTCGATGAGATTGTATTTCTTGGCGAGTTCCCAGTGGGGAAGGCGTGCTGCCTCAACCACAGGATTCGTCGTCCAGTTGCCTACGGTGTCGGTGCCGTCGCATTCTTTCAGGTTGCTCTTCACCACCACATTGTCTTCAGCCGCAGCACCTTCGGGAACTTCGTCATAGGGGATATTGGGAATCTGGCAGAGCTGCTCGGTGAGCTGGCGCTGTGCCTTGTCCATGATGGTTTCGAGGTCCTTGGCCTTCTCCTTGAGTGTTGCCACGGCGGCCTTGGCCTGGTCGGCCTGCTCGCGCAGTCCCTGCTTCATGAGTCCGCCAATCTCGGCAGCTTTCTTCTTGCTCTCGGCGAGCAGGTTGTCGAGCTGCTGCTGTGCCTCGCGGCGTTTCTTGTCTGTGGCCTGCACGGCGGCGATGGCCTCCTTGGCGCCCTGGAAGTGCTTCTTCTCAAGACCGCGAATGACGCGGTCGGTCTCTTCATTGATGAGTTTAAGTGTTAACATTATTCGTTTAACGTTTATCGTTTAACGTTTATGGATTTGCGATAGATTTCTTTTTACGAATTACGGATTTACGATTTACGCTCGGAGGCCTACATAGGAGAGGCACACCAAATCGTAAATTGTAAATCCGTAAATTGTAAATTACGAGAGTTGTCTTATGCCTCAGCTACGGGCTCTACGGACACCGTACTGCGGTCGAGGCGTCCTTTCTTGAAGGATACCACGCCGTCCACGAGGGCATAGAGTGTGTGGTCGCTGCCCATGCCGACATTCTTGCCGGGATAGTGCTGTGTGCCACGCTGGCGAACGATGATGTTACCAGCCACGCAGTGCTGACCACCAAAAATCTTCACACCGAGTCTTTGTGCTGCAGACTCGCGGCCGTTCTTAGAACTACCTACACCTTTTTTATGTGCCATGTTTCTTCAGTTGTTTTAGTGGTTAAGCAATAACTTCCTTGATGTTCAACTCCGTGAACTGCTGGCGGTGACCGTTCAACTTACGGAAGCCCTTGCGGCGCTTCTTGTGGAAGACGAGCACCTTGTCGCCCTTAACCAGGGGTGAAACGACTTCGCAGACCACCTTAGCACCCTTCACCACGGGAGCACCCACGGTGATGGCACCTTCGTTGTCCACCAATAACACTCTCTCAAATTCAACAGTCTGCTGAGCCTCGGCACCCTGGATGTGGTACACAAACAGCTTCTTGCCGGCTTCTGCCTTGAACTGTTGACCGTTAATCTCTACGATTGCGTACATTTGTGATAAATATGTATTTAACGGGTTTTACCGGGAGGCGGGTAACCATCGTGGCACCACTTCACTAAGCCCCTTCGGTCTCAAATCGGCCGCAAAGATAGTGACTTTCTGCGGAATGGCCAAAGGTTTGCCCTACTTTTTTCGTTTCTGTCAAGAATCAGAGCCTCTATCTCTGAAAAAGGTGATAAAAAAGAGGCTATTTCAAAGATTTTGTGTACCTTTGCGCCGCTTTTTAAGAAACGAAGAAAATGAATTTGTATATTCGCTATTTTGAAGATGAAGTCGTGGTGACCACCGTTGATGCCGCTTTAGACTTCATCCGCTCCATTCAGGACTTTAATGTAACCCCTCAGTTCGAGGCTGAATTCCGTGACTATGCCGAAGGGTCCATACCTTTTCCTAAAAGATATAAGGTACGCCCGCGCGTGTACTTCATCGTCATCAAGACACAGGCCTCCACGCTCGAGGAGTTCAAGGCCAACGGCAAGGGCGGCGAGACTGAGAATGCTGAAGCCCGCCCCGACCGTCCGCTGCGTTCCAGAGATCTGGCCCGCCAGCGTCTGAACGACGAGTGCCCGGGCTGGTACGAGGGTTCCATCACCTTCAAACGTGTGGTGGTGGTGCCTGAGACAGGTAAGTTTGATTATCTCGACACCACCTTCGCTGCCTTGGTGAAGGCCTACAGCGCACAGGACTGCTACAACCGCATCGTCGATTACCTGCGTTCGCGCTCCGATGTCGATCCGCGCAGCCAGTTCCCTTCACCCAAGGGAAAAAATTTCCAATACTCCTTTGTGGGTCTTAAACCCTATTCCGAGTTGAATGTCTAATCCGTAAGTAAGCTACAAAAAAAGATACAAATGAAAATGAAGAATGTATTTCTTGCCATCGCCATGATGGCTGTGAGCGCCACCGCAATGGCGCAGTACGAGGGAACAGCATGGTATGATCGTATCGGCACAGGCGAAGACAGCCTGCGCACACGTCAGAACCTGAGTCTGTTCCAGACCGCTATTAACGGCAACAACTGGGAAGAAGCCTATGAGGCTTGGAAGCCCGCTTTCGAGAAAGCTCCTTTCGCACAGATGGGTCTCTACACCAACGGTGCCTACATGCTGGCCATGCTGATTCAGGGCGAGCAGGACGCCGCCAAGAAGCAGCAGTACTTCCAGGAACTGATGAATGTTTATGACACCCGCGTCAAGAATCTCGCAGGCCTCAACTCCTTCACCCGTGCCGACCGTCGTGCCACCGAGGGCGACGTCATCGCCCGCAAGGCTTATGACTATGCCGCCTACGGTCCTTCCTGCGACCCTACCTACACGCTTGACAAGGCCTATGCCATGTTCAAGGACGGTATCAACAAGATCAACGAACAGGGCGGCCGCGAGGTCGAGGGCTTCGTGCTCGATGCCTTCTTCCGTGTGAGCTACGCCAAGTACCAGGCCGACAACAACGGCTTCCGCGAGTCCTTCCTGCAGGACTACCTCGAGAGCAAGGATGTCTGCGACAAGATGCTGCAACTGGCCAAGGAAGAAGCCGATCCCGAGAAGGCCCAGAAGATTGTCGCCAAGTACGACCAGCCCCTGAACACCATCGAAGGTCTCTTCGCTGAGTCCAAGGCTGCCGACCGCGACCAGATCATCGCCATCTTCACCCCGAAGATCGAGGCCAACAAGGATAACCTCGCTTACCTGAAGAGCGCCCTGACGCTGATGGCCGCCAACGACTGCGATGACACCCCTGTCTATTACAAGGCTGCTGAGTACGCCTACAACATCGAACCTACCTTCGAGAGCGCCATCGGTACGGCCCAGAAATACTACAAGGACGGCGAGACCGCCAAGAGCGTGAAGTACTACAACGACGCCATCGAGCTCTGCCAGAGCGACGCCCAGAAGGGTAACATCGCCCTGCGTGTGGCTGCCGCTATGCGCAAGGGTGGCGACTTCAAGAGCGCTTATGACTACCTCGACAAGGCCATGCAGTACAACCCCGACCTCGAGGGTAAGTGCTATATGCAGCGTGCCAACATCGCCACCAAGGAGAAGAACTACGCTCAGGCCAAGACCTACTGCGACAAGGCTGCAGCCGCCGACATCACCCTCGCCGGTCAGGCACAGCGCCTGAAGAGCAGCATCCAGACCGTGGAGGCTCACAATGCCGAGTATGCCCGTCAGAAGGCTGAGTACGACCGCCAGCAGGCTGAGCTGAAGGCCGAGGAAGACTTCTGGAAGGCAGGTAAGAAATAATCCGAACCATCCTACAGTGGCCGAGAAAGAAATCAGATGGGGCTTCATCGGTTGTGGTGAAGTCACGGAGAAGAAGAGCGGCCCGGCATTCAACTTAGTGCCGGGCTCCTCTGTTGTAGCTGTCATGAGTCGCAAGGCCGAGCGTGCCCGCAGCTACGCCGAGCGCCACCACATCCCCCGCTGGTACACCGATGCTCAGGAACTGCTGGACGACCCCGACGTGAACGCCGTCTATATCGCCACGCCGCCCTCGTCCCATGTCACCTTTGCCATCATGGCCATGAAGAGCGGCAAGCCTGTCTATGTCGAGAAACCCTTGGCCGCCACCTACGAGGAGTGCCTCCGTGTCAACCGCGTGTCGCGTGAGACCGGTGTCCCCTGCTTCGTGGCCTACTACCGCCGCTATCTGCCCTACTTCCAGAAGGTGAAGGAACTGGTGGAGAGCGGCACCATCGGCAAGGTCGTGGGCGTACAGATTCGCTTCGCCGTGCCGCCCCGTGACCTCGACTACAACCGCAAGCAGCTGCCCTGGCGCGTACAGCGTGACATCGCTGGCGGCGGCTACTTCTACGACCTCGCGCCCCATCAGCTCGACCTCCTTCAGGAACTCTTCGGCCCCATCGTTCGTGTCAGCGGCTTCTGCTCCAACCGTGCCGGCCTCTATGACAGCGAGGACACCGTCAGTGCCTCCTTCCAGTTCATGGATGGACTGCCCGGCAGCGGCACGTGGTGCTTCTGCGCCCACAAGTCGGCGCGCACCGACCGCATCCAGATCATCGGTGACCACGGCCAGATCTGTTTCTCCGTATTCACCTACGAACCCATACATCTGCACACCGAGCATGGCGTGCAGACGCTGGAAATCCCCAATCCGCCACACGTGCAGATGCCCCTCATCCAGAACGTCGTGGAACACCTGCAGCACAAGGCCTTCTGCCGTCTCGACAGCGTCAGTGCCACCCCCGTCAACTGGGTCATGGACAAGATACTGGGTAAACTCTAAACATCCTCCCATCGCATGAAACGCATCTGTTTCTTAGCCGCATGTCTTCTTCTCCGGGGCTTCTCCGCTTCGGCGCAGACGACTCGGCTGGACAGCGTACCGTGCGACACCCTCTCCCTTGACTCACTGGCCCTCGACACATTACCCCACGACTCCTGGCTCTCAGACCTTCGTCGCCTCGAAGTCATCTCCCTCGACTCCCTTCAGCCTTTGGTCATCACCCCCGTTCCCTCCACCTCCTTCTTCAAGAAAGTGGGCGGCTTCGTGAAGCACATCGTCGATCTCTTCGACGAGATCAACCCCGACTACATCGAGCGTGTCGGCTACAACTTCACAGGGATGCTACAGGCCACCACCAATTTCGAGCGCTACACCATCAGCCTCGATGACTACTCTCAGTACCTCTCCTTCCGCCAGCGCCCCGACCTGCGCTTCGGTCCCTATTTCGGCTGGCGCTGGATATTCCTGGGCTACACCTATGACTTCACCAGCATCGGCAAGTCACAACTCAATCGCGGCTCCAAGTTCGAGTTCTCCCTCTACTCCTCGATGGTCGGCATCGACCTGATGTGGCGTCGCACCGGCACCGACTTCTACCTGCGCAAGGTCAGCGGCTTGGGCGAGGATGCCGAGAAGTACGAGGGCACCGACATCTCCAACTACATCAGCTCCAACATCACAGGAGCCAACATCTACTACATCTTCAACCACCGCAAGTTCTCCCATCCTGCCATCTACTCGCAGAGCACCATCCAGCGTAGGTCCGCAGGCTCGTGGCAGCTCGGCTTCGGCGTCACCGTCCACGATATCCACTTCGACTACCAGGCACTTCCCCAGGATATCTTCAAGGGCATTGTCGAGAACCAGTACGAGACGCTGGAGCGCATCAAGTATGTGGACTACAGTCTCAGCGCAGGCTACGGCTACAACTGGGTCTTTGCCCGCGGTTGGTGCTTCGGCATCTCCCTGATGCCGGCGCTGGGCTACAAGTGGGCCAGTGCGCAGACCGCCCTCCTGCAGAACACCGAGAACACGGAATCCCAGGGCGGCAGCTTCTCTGAGAAAATCGACGAGATCTTCCGCAAGCGTGGCAACATCAACCTCGACATCACCGGTCGTGCCGGTCTCATCTACAACACCGGTCGCTGGTTCGTGGGCCTCTTCGGCATCGTCCACAACTACAACTACCGTCGCGACGAGATTCTCTTCACCAACGTATTCGGAAACATCAACCTCTGTGGCGGCTTCTATTTCCAGAAGCGCCATTTCAAGGACTAAATACACAAACAATTATTCTTTTTCTAACCTATTTATCACATGAGAGTAATTTTTACCCTACTGCTGACAGCCTTGATGGCCTTCCCTGTGATGGCACAGGAGAACAGTATCGCAGTTGCTCCCGGAGCACAGTACGTGCTGCGCAACGTGGCCACAGGATCCTATCTCATGAAGGACGGCACCACCACCTTCAATGAAGTGGAAGCCTCCAACTGGCGTGTAGTGACCAACGACACCATCCACTATGACAATGCCCCTGCGCTCTACTTCATTCACTCTGACGAGAGCATCATGCAGCTCTCCAACAGCGGCGCCGGCTGGTCTGTGAAGTTCTCACCCACGCCCAACACCACCTATTTGATGCCCAGTGAGACCACCCCTGGTACCTTCAAGTTCCGCTATCGCTACCTCCTCGATGTTCGCTTCCTGAATGTCGAAGTTGATAGCCTTGGTGCTGAGCGTCTCACGGCCGCCCACACCTCCTCGCCCTACAACGACTGGGAGTTTGTCCCCACTTCGCATCCCCGCGACTACCGCTATCGTCTGATGTCCATGGACCGTAGTAACTCCAACACCAAGTATTGCATTGCCTACCGTTCCGTTGACCTCAAGGGCGAGCCCTGCTGGCTCTCCGGCTGGATTGCAGTGCCTACCGACGGCGAGGGGGGTGTCTCCAATGCCGACCACGTCCTCTTCTCGGGTCACCACACCGTCACCAAGAACACCGAGTGGCCCTCCACCACCAGCCCGATCGATGCCTTCTCCTTCGACTTCTCCACCAACAAACCCGTGATGGTGGAACCCGACTACTACGGCTGCGGCATCACCGACATGTATGACAGTCCCTACCTCGCTCCCGACATCATGGCCGAGCAGAGCGTTGACATGCTCCTGATTGCCCACGACCTGCTGCGCGACCTCCACCAGATGGACTGCTCCGCAGGCACCTATCCCACCTATGGCGTTGGTGCCTCCCAGGGTGCTTCCATCACCCTGGCCTGCCAGCGCTATGTTGAGAACTCCCCCAAGATCAGCGCTGCCCAGCGTCAGGCCATCAACTGGGTTCGCTCCTGCGTCTGTGCCGGTGCCTACAACCCCATGGCAACCATCTCCCACTACCTCTACTACGACGTCCTCGGCGAACCCAATGTAGTACCCCTCCTGGTGATGGGAATGGTGGCAGCCTATCCCGAGATCTTCGGCGAAACCACGGTTGAGGACTACTTCTCCGAGACCTTCAACAATGCCGGCATTCTCGAAAGAATCCGCAGCCACCAATACACCAACGACGAGAACTCCGCATACGTCATCAGCAACTGCGGTAACACGATGACCGCCCTCCTCTCCGAAGAGGCTAAAGACCCGAATTCCGACATCGCGCAGAAGCTGCTGAAGGCCCTGGGGCAGTGCAACATCACACGTGACTGGTCGCCCCGTGCAAACATCGTCCTCTACTACAACCCCACAGATGATGTCGTTCCCTACCTCAACACCATCTCCTTCTACAACGGAATGAAAGACCGCTGCCAGGGCACGCTCGAGGTCCGTCCGACCACCTTCTCTTTCGGCGGCCATGATGAAGCCTGCGTTGAATTCTTCGCACGAATGATTTTTGGAGCTTATAAAGAATAAACTATGACACTCGCATATCTTTTTTACTGGTACTATGTAGTACTCACCGCCACTACGGGTGGCAAGATTTACGCCACAGGCGACTGGCGCCTGCCCCTTTCAAGTGAAGACTTCGGCGACCGCATCGAGACACGATGGGTCATTGCCGGCACCGAAGGCCGCTCATCCTGCTACGCTTGGGTACGTCCCGACGAAGGCTACCACTTCGCAGGCTTCTACGATGAGAACAACCAGCTCGTGAGTGCCACCGACCAACTCGATGAGATCCGTCTCTGGAGCACCACCTACAGCGCTCAGGAAGAGGACGGCATCGTCAGCGGCGCCGACCTTTATCCCGTTAAGCCCCAATGTCTCACCGCCGTCTTCGAACCCGATGTCCCCGTGCAGATCACCGCACCCAAGGATGCCGCCAAGGCTGTCTCTGCTGCCGATGAACTCTTCGACCTCTCAGGTCGCAAGATCATCACACCCCGCAACGGCCAGATCATCGTCCGCAACCGAAAGAAGATCATCATCAAGTAATTTCTCTCGTAACACTTCAATGCCCGACCCTCCCAGGTCGGGCATTGTATCTTTACAACTGTCATGAATTCAGAAGCAAATCGTTATGTGGTGGGACTCGGCGAAGTCCTATGGGATGTGTTGCCTGAAGGGAAGCAGCTAGGTGGTGCACCCGCTAACTTTGCCTATCATGCAGGGAAGCTGCTGGGAAAGGATCAGGTGGTCGCCATCAGTGCCATCGGTGAGGACACTTTGGCCGAGGAGACCCTTGAAGCGCTGAAGGCTCATGAGTTGGTGACGCTGATGCCGAGAGTGCCGTTTCCGACGGGGACCGTGCAGGTGACGCTGTCCGGCGACGGCATTCCATCCTATGAGATTAAGGAGGCTGTGGCATGGGACAATATCCCCTTCAACGAGGAGATAGAGCATGTGGCGGCACACTGCAGGGCCGTGTGCTTCGGGACTTTGGCGCAGCGCAGCAGCATAAGCCGCGCCACCATCCTCGCATTCCTTGATGCAACACCCCAAGACTGCCTGAAAGTCTTCGACATCAACCTGCGCCAGCACTTCTACTCGGCATCGGTTGTAGAAGAGAGCCTGCACCGTTGCAACATCTTGAAGATAAACGACGAAGAGCTGGAGATAGTGAGGCAGATGTGTTGTCCCACGATAGGCGAGGTGAGTGTTGACCAAGTCTGTCGCCACCTGCTCAAAACCTACCAACTTGATATGCTCATCCTGACCTGTGGCACTGCGGGCAGCTATGTCTTTGCTCCCGATGCCCTGTCATTTCTGGAAACGCCCAAAGTGGAGGTCGCAGACACCGTCGGCGCAGGCGACTCCTTCACTGCCGCCTTCGTTGCCTCTATCCTTCAAGGCAAAACCATTTCCGAGAGCCACCAAGCCGCCGTACAAGTCAGCGCGTATGTCTGCACACAGCATGGTGCAATGCCCGATTACCCTATGGAATAAATGCATTCTCATTAGGCCAGTACACATTGGGAGCTAATGGGTCGTTCGTATCTATGGGATGCCAGTGCTTGTCTAAAATCCTATATCGTCTATCGACCGACGTTGCACCACCGTGGGTGTGGCCATTTTTATATAACAAAGTCGCTACTTTATCTCACGACAAAGTAGCGACACCCTTAATTAAAGCCGTGAAGGGGAGAGTATGAAACCCCTACACGCAACGTACCGATCATAGGTACGTTTTCGTTTTACCCGATCTGTTCATGGGGTCTCGATATCGCTAAAGTCGTCATAGATGACCTCTACAAAGTCGTCGCCAGACAAATTTAGTTGATCCTGGAAGTAAGCTGAGAACATAATATGCCTTGCATTCTTCTTCCAATCTTCTTTTTTCCGTTCTCCCCAATTGAGATCTTTTAGGTATCGGTATGAACGGGCATATTCTTTTAGTTCCTCTGCCGAATAGTTCGCATTATCGTAAATCAATTCTGTCGGGCCTTGGTCAGAACAGATAATCACTTCTCGGCAACCAAACATTTTTGCTTGATGATTTATTTGCATCCGATAATTGCGCAACCATTCCCGTTTTTCTATACTTGATGAATGGAATGCCCTTTCCCACCAGTGCCATCTTCCACATATATTTACATCGAGATTTACATTCTCTTTGTAAATTCTAATGTTAAGATTGTCATCATTGTCTTCTATCTCGTATAACTCGTAAGGGTCTCCAATATCGTAAAGTATACAATGTGCAAGTTCACCTACAAAGGTTGCTTGACGCAGTTTGTCTTCACCTACTAATTCTAGTATTTGACGTGCTTGATAATCTGACACTATCATATGGAGGTAATCTTTAGAATTATTTACTTCATACTTCCCAAGTTCAATCAAATCATAAACTTCTACTTCACTTACGACGTTATTTGCAATATCATACTCGTATTCTTTTCTATATACAAGCTTGATATTCTGATTCATTCTCTTTGCAACTTCCTTTGCCGTTGCAAAAGAATCATTGACAGGCAGATTATGCTTTAATCCTATTTCTACTACATCCCATCCCATAGCTATTATTCATTATCTGTTTTCATCTATTGTTATTTTCAATGGTTTCAAAAAAGAAAGGTGGATTGGAGAGGATTCGCGCTCGAACTTGTTCGCTTCGCTCTGCGAAGAACCTTTGATCAATCCACCTTCTTTGAGTATGACGCTGCAAAGGTAACAGCAGGTTGTCTCAAATCATGGGACAAGCGAGAGAAATATTTCGAAAAATTCATTTTTCAGTACTTTTCCGAGCGCAGTAATGGTTCATCGCAGATAAATCATGGGACAGTCTCATAATTTTTTGCGGCTTCCGCGTGCATTTCGCAAATTTCTTCCGCCAGCCACTGCGGAGAGAGCACTTTTATCTGGTTTCCTTTGCTGAGCAGATGGGAGCTGAAATCGACAGTCGGGCGCAGCTGCAGCTCAAAGTCCGCGTAGTCCTCGCCCTGGCTAATCTCACGCTGACTGCTATGTAGCGGCAGGTCGCGCAGATAATAACGTTCATAGCCGTAAGCACGGATTACCACCCGTTCCAGCAACGTATCATCGTGCACCAAGACACCGAAACTATCACTGAAATACGTCTCTGCATCGAAATCAGGGTCAATCTCAAACTTCACATCCGTCAGCGTCATCTCCTGAATGCGGTCGAAAGAGAACACGCCGAAGTAATCGCCATCTTCACCGTTCTCTACCTCGCGATGGAAATGTCCCAGCACATACCATCGCTGCCGAAACATCTTCAGGCAGTACGGCTCAAAGTCCAGTGCTCGCGGCTCCTCGTCCCCATACTTCTTATATAGAACGGCAATCCGCACACTCCTCTTCATTGCCTCCAACACCACCGGCAGATAGTCATCCGTGTAGCTGACAGGCTCCAGCAGAATCCGTTTCTGCAGCGACAGGCTCTCGCTAATCAGATTGTTTACCGACAATGTCGAAAGCATCCAGTTCTGCACCGTTTTCTCGCGTAGCACATCTTCATTGCCGATGAAGTATTTATATCCGCCCTGACGGTCGCAGTCGATATAGATACCAAAGATATCCTCGATGGCATCTTTGTGGCGGTTGAACGTGGCGCGGGCCAAATCCACACCGCCGCTCATCTCCGTCTTCACCCACCGCTCGTTGATCTCAGCCAACGTGATTCTGCCAGCTTTGCGAATCGTGTTCACCAGCCAGATATATTCTTTGAATTTGGTTGGGATGTTCATATTGTGATATTATCTTGTTAAAGGATGGCACGATGACCTCGTGCCATCCACCCATCGTCAGGATACGGACGGGTCTTTAACCCGTAATGTCTCACAGAACGATTGGACATTCCTCACTTCTTCAAATCCGTTGCCAGCACCTCACCAATGGCGAAGTAGTAGAACAGCGGGCGCTCTTCAGCGTTCTCTTCTCCAACTCCTCCAGCAGCTCATCGAACTCATGGCAGTCGAAGCGCTGTTGTATGGCTTCCACGTTCTGACGTGTGACGGGAATCAGTGCATTCTCAGTGCATTCCACGTCCAGGAACCAGGACTTGTTGTAGTCGTGGAAGTGAATCTTCAGCACAGGCCGCGTGGCACACATGAACTCATCGAATGCCTCCATATCCATTCCTGGTGCATCGCGATGTTCATCCATCCAGTCGCAAACCTTTTTATCCGTCAAGCGGTTCATGTAGTGCTCCGAGCACTGCCGAACCTCCACCTTCTTCTCGCCACTGAGAATATCCTTCGCAAACTCCTTGCGCATAATCAGGTCCAGCACCTTAATGGGTTCGCACATCGGTGCATTGTACTCTTTACAAAACTTGTCGCGTGCAGCATAATACTGCTCGTCTGTCATTTCTGCATACTTACTCATATTCGTATTATTTTTGAATTAAATCCATGAATTCCTCAGCGGTGAGCGTTCTATCATCAATGCATGGCATCTTAGCCGGCTTTGGATAGGTGCACCAGCGCTTCAGTTCAGTGTTGATGAGCACCGCATACTGCCCTCCTATCTGATCCACACACTTATACCCCCTTCTTCTTATGCGATTTGTGAGGGATTTGAACTCGTCCAAGTCCTTGCACTTCACAGAATACGGAAGAATCCGCTTACCGATTCCATTATATTCGCGGTCTGTTTCTTTGTAATATACTTTTCTCCACATATTGTATAATTTACCAGTTCTTTAAAAAAGGGGACATCCGACAAACATAGTCAACTGAAGGTCATGCGATGTGCGAAATGAGCGATGCATAAACACGTATACTTTGCTGCCGTGCTGAGCTTGCGCCGTGCAAATTCCATCGAAGGAAAGGCCTGCTCCGGGCGAGACGTTACATTCCAATTATGTACTCAAAATAGACAGTTCGCCCCATGAATGCGGATGTCTCCCATAAGTTCATATCAGATCAGTCAGGAAGCCCAGGGACTGAATCTCCATATCGAGTTTGCGCAACTGCTGGGAGTAGTCATCAATCCGCTTACGTAACTCCTTGACGTCAACAGTTGTCAACATCTTAATCTCAGAACGCGAATAGCGCTCGTTTTGTGAAGAAGCCCTCTCGTACGCGTCTCGCAATGCAGAGATGCGCATTTTCAGCACATCCTTTTCTGCCATCAACTGCGTGAGCGTCTTGCCGGCTTCGTTGCACGTCTGGACGTTAGTCAAGTTGATGCGCCAGATCAGGTTCTCCAACTCCATCAGACATCCGTTCAGTTCCTTTAGGAGCTCGTTAGGATTCTCCGTGGGTTCTTCTCCCTCCTACACCTTCACGTTGTCTGCCAAACTGCATCCAATCTGATGGATGCGTTTCTGTAAATCCTTTCGGATACTTAATGCTTCTGCTAGTTTCATAACTTGTATCGATTTTAAGGTTTCACGCTGCAAAGGTAATACTATGTTGTCTCAAATCGTGGGACATGCTCAAACTATTTTAGACAGGCCTAGCATTTGTGCATCTGTATGGACTCTGTTCCTAAAATAAAAATCAAAGTCCGTCATTCTCTTCTTCAGAAAAACCGATATCTTGGCTCATTGCCTCCATTAGTTCTATCTTTATAGATTCACTATAGTCCTCATCGTTGACTATGCATCGCATTACCTCGGTTAGCAAGTCTCGATTGATATGCCCAGCTGCCACATGATAGCCGATAGCCTCCATTTGCTCCATAAAGGTCTTAAGGAGATACATGTAGCCATTTTTTAGGAAGAAGTTGGCTGTTAATGTGATGGATATGCGTTTGTTACAATCAGAGAAATAGTGTCCCTTACAAAGGCTATACATCAAGTAAGCTGCCTTATCAGCAATCTCAGGATAGTATAGATCATCTTGCACGAAATCTAAAGTTGACCTGATGCCACCTTCATCGCGTACACCAGCCATACCACCACCACTCTTCTCTACCGTCTTATAGTAAATGGAGAGGGCTTCATCGTAATCGAGATATGTTAAGTTAGTCATATCCATTCCTCCTTATTGCTTTAGACGTTCTAGTACATCCTTGTTTTCTTCTAACAGACGGTCGAAGTCTACGGACTGACTTCCAATGAACTTATCATATTCTTCAGGAGATACGGCCCTTAGATATTCTGCGATGTTGTCATGATATACGTCACGTAAAGCGAAGTCGCGTGAAGCCATCTTTGTTCTCGCATCCTCGAGGATTGGCTTTACAAAAGGTGTGGCAGAAAGATCTTTGATGATTTCTCCCACCTCCTCTACAGTCACAGGTCCCATTTCTTTAGCTTTTGCTTTTATCGTCTCTGCCACATGATTCTCAAAAGCGGAGACTGACACCAACACCTCAGCATATAGCGTTCGACGCAGGTTGTCCTTTTCTGACAATTCAAGCAGCTTCTTGTATTCCTTGGCCTTCTCACAGAATACGGCCTTATATATCATATCCATGATGGTGGAATACTTATAGGTCTTGTGTCCATCCACATAGTCCCTAATGGCATCTGTCAATTTCCGATGGTAGTTCTCTTCTTGGATGGCAGATGTCACATAGTTCCTATCACGACGATTGATGTACTTTGTTCCGCCACCCGTTTTCTCATTAATAACAGCAATAACGATATCCAACATCAGGCTACGTACCTGCTTTGCTTTCTCACTAGTCGTCAGCAGCATCCCGATGTTGAGGAATGAACGGAAATCAAATAATCCAAGTTGTGTTATTTTGCTCCCGAAATCGATTTCGGGAGCAAAATGTAACTTGAACTCTTTCAATTGGTTACTCTTCCATACGCTATAACCATTCTTTCTGAGTTCATCTTCATTTGCGGACAAACAATTCTCTATAGTACGTAAATCTACCTCATAGAAATCCGCAGCCATCTGCTTGGTAATATACAATACACCCTTAAACTCCAAAGGCTTAATCTCCAAAGCCTCTCGGATTCGAGGCAGAGCTACTGGGTTGTTCAGTATATTCAGCCTGCTAATTTCAGATGTTGTTAAATCCTTTGCCATAATTAGATATCTAATAGTTTTTTTAACTTGTTAAATTTATCAAGTTTATATAGGTCTTTACACAGGATACTTTCATCAGGGGTGTCACAGCTACCAAATGAATCGTTTTTTTCTTTGTAAACACGAATGCGAACTTTATCCCACAAAACAAATACTTTTGCTTTAGCCCAATTAGCATATGAGTGTTGGCGAAATGCCTCCTTCAATTCTTTTTTGTCCTTAATGAATTCTTTTGCTTCAATAATAACCTTAGCTTTCCTATCGTCTTCTGGGCCACTAACATGTAATGCAAAATCGGCCTTTTTTGTTGAGCCTCTACCTGCAGGACACTGGAATTGCCTTACATAGTTAATCCCCATTTCTTTTAGACGAGGTATTATTATTTTATTCTCTACATCCTTTTCTTCATTAATTATTATGCCTTCAATCATTTGTGGTTCATATAGTGAAGGCAAAATGGATGTGTTGAACCCCTTAGCTTCAAGCATAAGCTTTATTTCTTTATAATCCTCATCTGACACTTCCCAGCCGCTTACATCCTGGAAATTCTTGCTTACGAAATTTCCTTTTGAATCGCGTGCTTTGAAATACTCACTATTCTTAAACTCCTCAAATGTAATTGCCTTATCATCAGGTATCTCTATCTTTTTCCCAATGACACTATAAGAATAGTAATGCCCAAAGGGGTCAATAAAACCATCTTCAAGTGCCGTCCATACGGCATTCAACTTCTTTACAGGAGACTTCTCATAGAAAAGCATAATGTCACCCTTACTTGTTAATTGGTTAGATTGCCAGAATCCAGACTCCATGTTTTTCTCTCCTTCTCCATAATTACCTACAAGTATCCATGCTTGTTCAGGTACAGATGGCATTGGCTTATTGTGCTCTGCCTCCATCTCTTCTTTTATGTTTGTTAGCTCATAGTCAAATAAGAATGCACATAATTCTCCGAAATCCTGGAGACCATTTTCAATAGAGAACTGGCATATAGCATTACACATATGAATATAATATAACCATCGTCCACGATAGTCTGAACGAAGTGGCAACTCCTCAGGGAGGTTAAATTCATATTTCTCAGCAATCTTTTTGAAATAAACAAATTGCATAACAAACAGATTGGGTATAAAATATTCCGGCATATAAGAGCTTAATACCGTTGAAAGAAAAATATTATAACCCAGGATATTTTTGAATCCGATTTGTGGAGCGTCGAAAATACTTACATTCTCATCTTCTACTGCCAAGCAGTGAGTAAGTACCCCAAAGAAATCCCCATGCTTAAAATTATCCCACTCTGATTCACTTTTAGGTAGAATCTCCTTTACTAGATTATTATAAAAAGTCAAAGCTTCGAGCTGCTGTTGCTCTTCCTTTTTACTTGTGTTTTTTGAGAACTCAGGATTAAAGCGTTTGATCATTTCTAGCATGTCTTCCACGGTCGCTTCTGGAGTTGTCAAATGATTAAACAAAGCTATTACCTCTTTCCCCTCAGAGCTTTTTTTGTATCGCTCCCAGTTTGTTTTTAATATAGTCTTCATTTCAAATTGGATATTAAGATAAGTTATACTATCAATTGTGCGGCAAATATACTACATGGTTGTCTCAAATCATGGTACAAGTGAGAGAAATGTGAATTATTATTTAGATTATTATCAAAGTTAAGCTTCAAAGTATGTAAATTAGATAGCGTAAATAAGCACAGACTTGGAGTATATCTGAATAAATAGCTGATGCTATCGTTTTTCAGTAAGACTCCATGGTCCCTGTGCTCAGGTTTTCAGGTGCCGTAACGACACTTTCGTGCCCTTTTGGCTACAAATGTAACGATTATTTCGTTATCAGCAGCAAAAAAGCGAGAAAAAGTGATATGAGAGAGAAAAAATGGTTCAGGGTTCAAGGTTCAGGGTTCAGGGGTGACGGAACTTAAATCGGACTTAAATCTGAACTTAAATCTTTGCCCGTACACCGTTGGAGGTTTTCTAACCACGGAGGCGCAAAGATCACGAAGACATGTCCTGTTGTTGTCATGGAATGGAAGTACGGGAGCCAGCTCTCGCTCGGCATAGTTCAAACTCGTTTGTCTTTGCCTTCGCTTACTTGCAGCCTTCTAATGTCTCTTTTCCTTCTTCGAACCCACTACGAGGGTATAAGCCTACTTTAACAGCTTCCTACCTTCATTATTCTCCAGCACCTGCATCTGTTGAATGGCAATCTGATTGAGTTTTACGAGCCTTTCGCCTTGTGGCATACCGTCGTTGATGAGAACGGCATTGATGTTCTCCATATTTGAGAGACAGATGAGTTCGTTGATGGTAGCATAGTCTCGGATATTGCCCTTAAGCTCTGGATTGGCATCGCGCCATTGCTTAGCAGTCATGCCAAACATAGCGACATTGAGTACGTCGGCTTCCTCAGCATACTTCATCGCTGCTTGCTCGCGAGTTACTTCTGCAGGAATGAGGTTGCTTTTGATGGCATCGGTATGAATGCGGTAGTTGATTTTTGAGAGTTCACGCTTGGCTGACCATGCAAGTTGCTTCTGTTCGTCTGCCTTCATGCGCTGGAACTCTTCAATTAGGTAGAGTTTGAAGGTGACACTGATTGCGGTGCCGAATTCAAAGGCGATGTCCTTAAAAGCGTATGTGCCACCATAGCGCCCTCGCTTGACGATAATTCCGATAGCGTTCGTTCTTTCAATCCACTCGCTGGCACTCAGTGTAAAGTTCGGAAGGCCTGCCTGCATTCTAAAGTGGTCAAATTCGACCACTTTGAAATTGGGGTTGTGAATCATTTCCCATGTTCCAAGGAATTCAATGGTATAGCGTGTGCGAATCCAATTCTTTATGACATCAGCCGCACGGCTCTCGTCCTGCTTGCCATTGGCCATATCCGTCAGAGAGATATAGTCCTTGTCGTTATGCGACAGGATGGTAATTTCTGTATTCTGTACTATTATCTTTGCCATCAGATAAATGATTTTCGCCTGCAAATATATACAATTTTTCTTTTCGCCCTGCAAAAAAACAAAGCTATTTTGGTCTGAGAACCGAAAAAAACAATTGTTCATGCGATGTCGCACAAAAAAGCCCATTCTGCGGAAGATCTGTAAGCATAAATGCAATTTGTTTACTCCTCTTCTTCCATCTCCGAACCATCTTCGAAGGTATAAGCCACTGATGAGTTCAGGGTTTATTGTTCATGGTTCATGGTTCAGGGTTCAGGGGTTATGGAACTTAAATCGGAGATAAATCAGAACTTAAATATATTTCTTGGGTAATTCCGGAATCCTCGAAAATGACGAAAGCACCTGGTTTGGGGTTTAGGGTTAAGGGTTTAGGGTTGTGTGATTAAATAAGGTTCGTTTGCGCGCGCGTACGTGAAATTTTGCTCGAAAATACCTACATACCTACACCCGTGGTGGTTAACTTGCAGAATATAAGGTTGATGGGTGGGTGTAGGTTGGGGTGTAGGTAGGCCGAAAAGGTGTAGGTTTTAACATGTTTTTGGCCATTCACACGAATTGCGACTGGAAAAAGTACAGGGTATGCTTGGTGCGAGAGCATGGTCTTCCAGCATTACAACGTGAAGCCCTGACGTAAGTGCATGGCCTTCCTGCATTAGAACGTGACGCTCTGGCGTAAGTGCATGGCCTTCCAGACATAAGAGCTGGGGATTCCAGTTGAAAGTGCATGGCCTTATGGTTTTTGCCACTGGTGGCAAAAGGTTTTCTCACAGGTGAGAAAAATGTTTCTCACAGGTGAGAAAAATTAAATCGATATGGAGTGTTGGCTCGAAGGACGGGAGGAGTTGGCTCGAAGGACGGGAGGAGTTGGCTCGAAGGACTGCGAAGGAGTCGTGTAGGGTGATGGATAATGGAGAGTTGGCTCGAGGAATGGGAGGAGTGGACTTGATGGACAGGGGGAAGGACAAGGTTGAAAAGGTATAGGGGTGATTTGTGTGAATGGCTGTTTTCAGGGCGAAACCTACACCTTTTTGGCTTACCTACACCCGAACCTACACCTATTTATCAGGTTGAAACAGAGGGGATTGTGATGCGCGGGTGTAGGTATGTAGGTTTTTTACGCAAAAAACTCATTACGCGCGCGAGCAGGCTGATAGGGTGATGAGGTGATGAGGTTTTCAGGTTGTAAGGTTGTGAGGTTATGAGGTGAGGTTGTGAGGTTATAAGGTGATGAGATTTTCAGGTTGTGAGTTTATAAGGTGGTGAAGGTTTTCAGGTGGTGAGGTGATAGGGTGTTTAGTCGTAGAAGTTCCACGAGATGCCGAAGTGGATGCTGAGGGGGTCGATGGGGTAGTGGGGTGCCCAGAAGGCGTTGCCGCTGCCTGCGTTGAAATGGGTGACATTGATGTAGCCGCGTACACGCTTGATGGCGAAGTTGGCGTAGCCGTTGAGGATGGGCCAGTTGCCGATCTTGACGCGCGGCTGTGTGGGGTCCTGTGTGGCGTACATCCCCACGAAGGGTGAGTAGTCGGGGGCGTAGTAGCTGGTGAAATAGCGCATATCTACGCCGAGCTCCACGCGCAGTACCTTGGCGATGTGGAAGGCGATGTAGGGATTGGTGTAGATGGAGAGGGTGGGCAGGGGCAGGACGTCTGCGTTGGTGGTGTGCTGCCAGATAATCTCGTTGTCCCAATGGAAGATGCCCCAGTGAATCTTCTGGCGCAATGAGGCGCTGAGGACTTGGATGCTGCCGCTCTGCTGCATGACGGAGATGTCGTGGGCGTAGGAGGTGATGTTGCCGTTGGCATCGAGGTTGGGCGTGAGGTGCATGCCCAGATACTGGTAGTTGGAGATGTTCTCCATGCCGAAGCGCAGGGTGGTGTTGGTGCGTTCCAGGGTGAGCTTGCCTTCGACGCGCACGTGCTGTTCGCGGTCGATCTCTTTGTCCCACCACACGGTCTGGCTCTGGAAGTGTTCGAGGTAGAAGGGGGCGCGCAGGTTCTTGAAGAAGGCGTTGGCCTCGAAGCGCACGGTGTCCTTGAAGAGGCGGAAGTTGAGGTCGCCGCCGCCATGGATGTCGAGGTCGCCGGCCATGGAGCCTACGAGGTATATTTCGGCGCCTGCGTTGTAGTGGAGCGTGCGCCCCTGAGTCTTGCTGATCTCACCGCCTGCGGAGATGTGGTGCTCGTTCCAGTAGTCGTAAACGTTGAGGTCGTCGGTGGTCTGCAGCGAGGGCAGCTTGAAGCGGTAGTACTCGTGGGCGGCGTAGAGGGAGATGCCGGCCTTGGCCCATTTGTTGAAGCCTTCGCGCAGCTGCACGGCCACGGTGTTCTTGGCGCTGATGGCTGTGGTCTCGTCCTCGTAGTTGCCGTAGGAGGAGCGGATGTAGGGGTCGTGTGAGAAGTAGTTCTCGGGCAGGTTGGAGCGGCTGTAGTTCACGTGCATCAGGCGACGGAAGTGGAAGGTGTGCACGATGCTGGTGATGGGTATGAACTCGCGCGGCGGCATCTGCTCGTTTTGCCATTGGATGCGTAGGCTGTCGAGCGTGGAATCGCAGCGCAGCGTGTCGGCCATGATGACGGTGCGCAGGCTGTCGTTCTGGATTCGCATGAGGAGCTCGCCGTCGGTGGGCATCACGGGTTTGAGGCTGTCGGGGACTTCGATGTCGTGGTACTTACCCAGGTTGTAGTGGTGGGTGAGGTAGATGGTCTGGTGGTCGTTGCGGTTCCAGAGCGAGGAGAGCACGGTGGGGATGTCGGTGCTGTTGTAGCTGCGCGGGAAACTCTCGGGGTTGGTGATGTAGGTGTCGCTCTCGATGCCTCCGTTCTCCGCCATCTTCATGTGCTCCCAGCTGGCCATGGCGTGGATGCCGTAGTGGTCGCCCTGATAGTAGCCGAAGAGTGTGCCGCCGAACTGTGAGTTGGCCTGACTATTGTAATATCCGCGCGCGTAGAGGTAGTCGGCCTTGAAGCCGATGCCGGCGCGCTTGTTGATGTTTGTGGCAAAGTAGGCCCGCAAGCGGTCCTGACCGTTCTCCTTGGTGCCGCACTTGTGGTACTGCAGGTTGGTGAGGGGGCTCTTGGTGTTGGTGAAGAGGAGGTTGCCGGGCGTGGTGTGGAAGTAGTCGAAGGGCTGGATGAACATCAGGTTGTCCAAGAGCTCACGGTCGAGGAAGTTGCGTGCCATGCGCGGCGAGCCCAGGTTGCCCAGGATGTTGTACTCGCCCAGGTAGCCTTCGGTGTTGTTGAAGTTCTGGAAGAGGTGGGGTAGGGTGTCGTTGTACACCTCGGGGAGCATGGTGCCGAGGCGTTCGTCGATACGCCACTGCTTGTACTCGGTGGGCACGAAGTGCTCCACTTGCGAGGTGTCGCGTCCCCAGGTGCTCTTCTTGAGTCCGCGGGCGATGCTGTCGTTGGACGTGAGTCCGCTGCCCATGGTGTCGAAACTACCGTCGCCGAAGTCCTGAGCCCATGAAGTCATAGGCCACAGGAGGACGATGGTGAGTGTAGCGAGGAGGGCAGCGAGCTGCTTCATTTCTTCTGGATGATTTCAGCGCCTGTGTGCAGGGCTGCTTCGTTGGCAGGAATCAGGTTGTGGTGGCGCTCAGGCAGCGTCTTGTGGAGTGCCTTGACGACGTTCTCGAGGGTGACGATGGGCCGCACTTTGAGCAGACCGCCCAGCACAATCATGTTGAAGCTCTTGGGGTTGCCGGACTCTGCGGCGGCGTCCATGGCGCTGATCTCGTAGATGTTGATGTCGGTGCGCTTGGGGGGCTCGATGATGCCGTAGCCGTCGTAGATGAGTGTGCCGCCGGGCTTGACGGTTGACTCGAATTTCTCCAGCGAGGGCTGGTTGAGGATGATGGCTGTGTCGTAGGTGCTGATGATGGGCGATGAGATGCGCTCGTCGCTGACGATGACCGTCACGTTGGCCGTGCCGCCGCGCTGTTCGGGACCGTAGGCGGGCATCCATGACACTTCCTTACCTTCCATGAGGCCGCTGTACGCGAGAATCTTACCCATTGACAGCACGCCCTGTCCGCCGAAACCGGCTATGATGATTTCTTCTGTCATAAACTTTAAACTTTAAACCATAAACTTTTAACCTTAAACCACCTTCAGGTCTCCCACATGGTAGAAGTCAAACATGTGCTCTTCCATCCATTCATTGGCCTCGACGGGTGTCTTTTTCCAACCGGAGGAACAGGTGCTGACAATCTCGACGAGGCTGGAGCCGCGGCGGTTGATGCTGTTCTCGAAGGCCTGACGGATGGCACGCTTGGCCTTGCGGATGGCGGCGACGCTGTGGACGCTCTGGCGTGTCACGTAGCAGGTGCCCTCGAGCTGTGCGGCAATCTCGGTGATCTTCAGGGGGTAGCCGTGGAGGTCGGCCTGGCGGCCGTAGGGGCAGGTGGCCGTCTTCATGCCCATGAGGGTGGTTGGAGCCATCTGTCCGCCCGTCATGCCATAGATGGCGTTGTTGATGAAGATGATGGCGATGTTCTCGCCGCGGTTGAGGGCGTGGATGGTCTCAGCGGTGCCGATGCAGGCGAGGTCGCCGTCGCCCTGGTAGGTGAAGACCAGGTTCTCGGGCCACAGACGCTTGATGGCGGTTGCCAAGGCGGGAGCACGACCGTGGGCGGCTTCCTGCCAGTCGATGTCGATGTACTTGTAGGCGAAGACGGCGCAGCCCACGGGCGAGACGCCCACGGCCTTGTCCGTGACGCCCATCTCCTCGATGACCTCGGCGATGAGTTTATGCACGACGCCGTGGGAACAGCCCGGGCAGTAGTGCATGTCGTTGTCGTTCAGCAGCGTAGGCTTCTGATAGACGATATTCTCTGGGGAAATGATGTTTTCCATTATTCGTTTAACGTTTAGCGTTTAACGTTTAGCCTTTTATTGATTAGAACATGAATCGGATGAAGAACTCGACAATCTTGATGACGAGGGCGATGCCGATGATGACAAGGCCGAAGATATGGTGTGCAGGGAAGGCGAAATAGACGACAACGCCGATGAGCGCCAGCAGCATGAACACCGTGTTCAGGATATTGCGGACTTCTTCTCTGTTCTCCATGATTCTTTATATACTTATGCGTTTTCCAATTTGAAGTTTTCTTTCAGCGCCTGAATCAGTTCGTCGGGCGTGGGGACGATGCCGCCCATCTTGCCGTAGTGTGCCACGGGCGTGCGTCCTTCGACGGCGAGGCGGACGTCTTCGACCATCTGACCGGCGTTGATCTCGAAGGTGAGGATGCCCTTGACCTGGGCGGAGAGTTCCTGAATGCGCTTGGTGGGGAAGGGCCAGAGCGTGATGGGGCGCAGCAGACCTACGCGGATGCCGGCGGCACGCAGGATGCCGATGGCTTTCTGTGCGATGCGCGCTGCCGATCCGAAGGCCACGATGAGGTAGTCGGCGTCCTCGGTGTAGAGCTCTTCGTAGCGCACCTCGGTCTCGCGGATAATGCGGTACTTCTCCTGCAGGTGCAGGTTGTGCTTCTCCATCGCCTCGGGCTTCAGCTCCAGAGAGGTGATGACATTGATGGGGCGACCGCCCTTGCGGCCTGTGGTGGCCCAGGGGCATTCGCGCTGGATCTCCTCGTCGGTGCGGCGTGCCTTGAAAGGCGGCAGCACCACCTTCTCCATCACCTGTCCGATGACACCGTCGGAAAGGATCATGGCCGGGATGCGGTGCTTGAAGGAGAGCTCGAAGGCGAGGTCCACGAAGTCGGCCATCTCCTGCACACTGGCAGGTGCCAAAACAAGAACGTAGTAGTCGCCGTTGCCGCCGCCGCGTGTGGCCTGGAAGTAGTCGCCCTGTGAGGGCTGGATGGTGCCCAGACCGGGGCCGCCGCGCTGCACATTGACGATCAGGCCGGGGATCTCTGCGCCGGCCATGTAGGCGATGCCCTCCTGCATCAGCGCCACACCGGGGCTGGAGGAGGAGGTCATGACGCGCTTGCCGCTGCCGCCACCGCCGTAGATCATGTTGATACTTGCCACTTCGCTCTCGGCCTGCAGCACCACCATGCCCGTGGTCTCCCACGGCTTTTCGACGGCCAGTGTCTCCAGGATTTCGCTCTGCGGCGTAATGGGGTAGCCGAAGTAGCCGTCGCAGCCGCAGCGGATGGCGGCGTGTGCGATGGCCTCGTTGCCCTTCATGAGGACGACTTCGGAAGACTGATTCTTCATATCCATACTGTTAATTTTCCATTTTCTTACGATACACAGTAATGCATCCGTCCGGACACACGATAGCGCACGACGTGCAGCCAGTGCAAGCCTCGGCGTTGACCTGCTCCACGAAGCGGTAGCCGCGGCGGTTGACTTTCTTGTCAGCCAATTGGATTAAGTCGAGCGGACAAGCCACCACGCAGAGACTGCAACCCTTGCAGCGCTCTGTGTTGACGACTATCGCTCCTTTCATTTTTGCCATTCTAATAATCTTATGTTAAATCCGTAATTCCAATAAAACTGAATCCCTATGAGCCTGCAATTGTTTCAGGGGTTGTAGTATTCCTTGCAGTAGTACTCCATAATGTTCATGAGCATCTGGCGTGCAGTAGCAGCCGGCGACTCGGGGTCAAGCGCCGTAGCGGCCTCGTAGGCGTTCAAAGCCTCGGCCCACTGCTGTTGTTTGCGGAAGGTGTTACCCTGAATGTAGAGCTGTTGTGCCCGCTCTTTGGATTCTTCGGTGCTCATTAAAATTTATTTTGCGGGCGCAAAGGTACAACAATTTCGCCAAACCACCGCTTTTTTCTATAAGAATCTCATCGTAGGATGCTCGAATTCTTTTTCTTTCTACTTTTTTACGCACTTTTTTGCGAAAACGTTTGGCCACATCGGAGAAAAGCATTACCTTTGCAGCCGCAAAACTCAAACAGCACACTTGGAGAGATGCTCGAGTGGCTGAAGAGGCACGCCTGGAAAGCGTGTATACGTCAAAAGCGTATCCCGGGTTCGAATCCCGGTCTCTCCGCAGAACAGGTTGCCTAAGAGTAGAGCGCTACGTACAGCAGACATGGGAAAGTCCTGTACGGCCAGCTCCCTTCGAATCCCCCAGGGCTTGACCGCAGCAAGGGTAGTTGGTTGTAGCGGCGCGATGCAGATCGCTTTCCCACCCGCCTCTTTAGCTCAGTTGGCCAGAGCACGTGATTTGTAATCTCGGGGTCGTTGGTTCGAATCCGACAAGAGGCTCTCAAAAGAAAGGCAGTTCCGCAAGGAGCTGCCTTTCTTGAGTTAAAAGTGAAAAGGTGAACTTTTCATTTTTCACTTTTCACTTTTCATTGTATTTAGACTTTTGTGATGGCGCGGCGGAAGACGTCGAAGTCGGTGTCGAGGCGGGAGAGCTCGTAGGGCTCCAGCGTGAGGGAGAAGGTGCCGCGAAGGTCGGGGAGGTCGAAATATGTGCGCAGCAGGCTGGCCATGTTGAAGCTGAGGCTATCGGCCTGACCCGTGGAGTGGGAGAGGGTGGAGGCACGGTGCATCAGCTGGCGGCAGACGGAGGTGAGGTAGTAGCTGTCGTGCTCCTCGAAGCGGAGCGTGCGCAGTAGCACGAAGGCGGCCACGAGGCCGCTGGTGTGCAGGAGGAAGTCCACGCGACGGCGGCTGTCGTGGATGCCGAGGGCGGTGAAGAGCTGTTCCATCGTCTCGGGGGACCCGATGACGGGCAGCCACTGCATCAACAGCTTCTGACGGTCGAGGTTGTGGCGGTCGTCGCGCAGGGCATCGGCCAGCGTCTGGAAGCCGGCATCGTCGAGGCTTAGCGTTCCCTTGTGAAAGCGCAGGGCGGCAGCCTTGGCCATCGTCACCGTGAAGGCTTTGGGCTGCCACAGGATGAGGCGCGTGGCAACCTGCCAGAAGTCTGCTGCGCTGACATCCGCCAGCAGACGTTCGCCGATGAGGTAGCCTGCCGTGCGGAAATGCGAGTGGGAGAGGCTGCCGAGATAGGGGGTGAGGGCCTCCCAGTCGGCAGCGTCGAAGAGTTGGCGCAGGCGCTGGTAAATGACGGGATGGTAGTGCTGGTCCATGGGGGGATGGCTGAAGGTTGAGGGTTGAAGGCTGAGGGTTGAGGGTTGAAGGCTGAGGGTTGAGGGCTGATGGCTGAGGGTTTATGGTTAAGGGGGTTAGCGTTCGATGGGCTTGGGACTACGCAGGTTGAGGGCCTCGGCCGTGGTGATCTGCTGGTTGCCGCGGAAAGCAACGATGAAGGCTTCGGGGAAGGTCTCGCGAACCTCCACCAATTCGTTCTTGATGTCGAGATAGCTGTCGGAGTGGCTGTAGATGCCCTTGAAGCGTCCGTTGGAGGGGATGAAGCGCACACCCTGGAAACCCTTCAGGCGTGCATCGCCCTCCTTGATGGGCGCTGCGGTGTTCATGAGCTGAATGGCGAAATAGGTGGAGGCGGCTGTTGCGGTGTCGGCAGGTGTCTGGGCGATGTCCTCTGCAGGCGTCGGGGGCTGGGGCTCGGTCTGTGCTGTAGCCTGTGCTTCGGCCAGCGCTTCAGCTTGTGCCTCGGCGATGGCCTTGGCTTCAGCCGCTGCCTTGGCCCGCTTGTCGGCTTCCGAGGCTTTCTCGTTGGCGGCAGCAGCGAGGGCTGCATTGTTCTTCGCGGAGGTGTCGGTGCGGGGAGCGAAGTGCGAAAAGCGCAGGTTGCGCAGTGTGCTCTGCGGCACCTTCCCGTTCTTGGTGATCTCATTCCACTCGCTGAGGGCGTTGTAGATGGATTTCGCCAACTCGGCCTGTCCCTCTTTGGAGTTGATGTAGTTGCGCTCTGCGGAATTGGTGATGAAGCCGACTTCCGTGAGGACGCTGGGCATATTGGTGTGTTCACAGACGTAGAGCTCGCGCTTCTTCACGCCGCGGCTCACTTCGCGTCCGTTCTTGAGATAATGCTTCTGCAACAGCAGTGCCAGCAGTTCGCTCTTGCCGGCCTGGCTGCCTTTCATGGGGACGTTGGTAGCAAAGAAGGACTCTGTGCCGCGGGCAAACAGGTTAGGGGCGGAGTTGACGTGGATGGAGATGAAGAGCTGGGCACCGTTCCGGTTGGCGATGTCACAGCGTTGCTGCAGCGACAGCGTGGTGTTCTTCTCGCGTGTGTAAATCACCTTGACGCCGCTGATGTTCTGCTTCACCAGACGCCCTAACTCCTTGGCCACGGCCAGCGTGATATCCTTTTCGTACACTGTGCCGAACTCGCAGCCTACGTCGTGACCGCCGTGTCCGGCATCAATAACCCACACAACCTTCTTGGCTGCACTCACATGGCACACCCACAGCAGGCTTACTAAAATGAATAGAAAGCGTCTCATGAAATGGTCTTTTTTACTCCTTATGGGCGCAAAGGTACGTAAAAAGTATCATGTGGACGGTTGAATTTGATAGTTTTTTCGGAAATGGAAGGAATTTTTTGTTCTTCACGCTTCTGTCTTTCGCTTTTTTACTACTTTTGCACCCGAAAACAAACAAAAAGATTCTGATGAGCGACGGAAATTTCAACAGAGCGCTGCTGCCGCATACACCTTATGCCAGCGGACTGAAGATGGGACAAACGATGATGCGGGTCAAGATGGAGCAGGCGTTCCTGAAATGGCTGCGGGAGGATCGCCCTGAACTGACAGATGAAGAAGTGGAGGAGAAACTATTGGCCTTCAAACGTTTATTGGCTTGATTGCTCTTTATGCTCGAACACAAAAAACCGCATCGGTGATTGTGATGAGAACTCCGAGTATGAATGATTTGAGTGCCCGCTCCCTTTGTAATCTGCCGGCCTCCGTGAAGAGGTTACCCCGAAGGGCGCAGCCCGCCATTGGAAAGCGAAACTTTCTCGGTTTTCTTATTATTATTGATGAGTCTCCCGATCAAACCGATGCGGCTATGGTGATGTGTCAAAGAACGTCTTGTTTCGTGGTGCAAAGATAGAGCCTATCTGTGTTCCGCGCAAATTTTTTCTGCGAGAAAATGTAAAGTTGCACTTTCATAGCACTTTTCTCGGCAAAAATTTGGTGCGGCGCAAAGTTTTTGCTTACTTTGTACGCGATTAGGTGCCTATGCCCCACGTGGGCAAGAACATATATATTCGTTTTACCGGCTTCCAAGCCATAGCCCCTCTATGAGTCCTTCTGCCACCATCATCCTGACTGCAGCCCTGCTTCCTGCCGTCATCCTGCTGATAATCATTCTGATTCGCGACAAGGAACACCCCGAACCTGCTCCTCTGCTTGCCAAGGGTGTCTTCTATGGTGTCCTCTCGGTCTTCGGATCGTTTCTCATTTCCTTTCCTCTGATCTCCTCGGGTTTGATTCCCAGTTCCTACGACAATGGCATCGGTGCTGTCCTGTACGCTTTCGGTGCTGCAGCCTTGCCCGAGGAGGCGTCGAAGCTGTTCTTCTTGTGGCTGCTGCTGCGCAAGAATCCGTACTTCGACGAGTATTTCGACGGCATCGTCTATGCCGTGTGCATTGGGTTGGGCTTTGCCGGCCTGGAGAATATCATGTATGTCTTTCAGTCGGGCGATGCCTGGGCGATGACAGCCATCATGAGGGCGTTGCTCGCTGTGCCGGCGCACTTCTTCTTCGCCGTCATCATGGGGTACTACTTCAGTCTGGTACACTTCGGCCGGCACTCGCGCCGCAACAAGGTGCTGGTGTTGCTGGCTCCCGTGCTTGCCCACGGCATCTACGACGGCATCCTCATGACGCTTGAGGTGACGCCGCAGGTGGGCGGATTCTTTGCGGTTGCGCTATTGCTCTTCTGCAACGAGATGCGTAAGCTCTGCACACGCCATATCCAAAGCCTGAAGGCTGCCGACGAGAATCAATACGATAAGTTTTACACAAACATACATTAATCAACTAGTCCTATGAAGAGGCCTCTCCTCCTGCTGGTTGCCTGCTGTGCCGCCACGCAAACCCTGATGTCACAGGTGATGTCGGGAGCATCGAACATCGTAGCCAATGAAGTTCCCCATACCTCCATCCCTTATCGCATTGACGACCCGGGCACGAAGCTGCCGCCCATCTCATGGGGATTGGATCTGGCGTGGATTAACGAGGGTAATCTTGCCCGTGGAGTGAACTACGCCGGCCTGGACCTGATAGACATCGTACGTATCAGCTTCCAGACAACGCACCCTGTCACCGATGGCACACTCGCCAAGGGACAGAAGGACACGCTGGACATTCGTCTGAATCTGTTGAAGAAGTGGGCGCCCTCGACGCCTGTCAACCTCAACTCCGACCAGGCTGCCGGCATCATCGACTGGTACCACGTTTACAGGTCTGAACAACAAGTGAACGTCTTTGCTCCGCGCTGGGCTGCGCTGATTGCGGCCACGAAGAAATATGTGGAGAGCAAGGGCGTGTCGGTTGTCAGCGTGTCGCCCTTCAACGAACCCGACTACGGCGAGGGGCAGACGTGGGGCTGGCATCAGGGCTCCAAGGCCGAGATGCGCGAGATTTGTCGCCTCTTCCGCGAGGATGCGGCTTATGCCGAGGACTTCAAGAACGTGAAGCTCTGCGGCGGCAATACGCTGAACTGCGATCCCGCCTGGGCGTGGTACGACTACAGCAAGGACTATCTTGATGAGGGCAACACGCACCAACTGGCCGGCTCCTTCGACAACTACGCCTCGTTCTTTCAGAAGGTGACGGCAGACGGAAAGGTCGGTGTCGGCGACGAGCTGCACAACACGATGGAGTGTATGGTGGGTGTAGAATATGGTCTGACGAAAGGTATCTGGTGGGGCACCTGTGACCACACACGCAGTCAGTTCATGAAGGCGGAGCGCGGCACCCGATTGGCCTATGCTGAGAACCGTGGCCGCTGGACGGCAGCAGCGGTCTATCGCCATCCGGAAGGCTACAAGGAAGGCTGTGACGTGCAGGGCTTCGTCGGCACCAGCGAGCGTCAGGCCGGAAAGACCACCTTCCGCTTCGCCTCGCTCGACCGCGATGTCTTCTATAATGGTATAGGTCCCACGCGCGAGTATATCGTCACCACTCCGGGATGGCCCAATGGTGCCGGCTACGACTCTGAACAAGAACACCACTGCACCAATGCCGAGGGCCTGGTGAACATCCAGGGCGGCGACGACATTATGCCTGCACTGCCCACACAGCCCGCTGTCTATAAAATCATGAACCGTGCGAGCGGACATCTTCTGGCCCCCAACACCAACTCTCTGACGAGGGGAACGGTGATGACGCAGCAGAAGGCTACGACCAGTCAGGCTCAGCAGTGGATCATCACACCCGATTCCACCAACGTTGGTGGCGACTTCACCTACTTCCGCTTCGACAATGTCAAGAATCCCAAAATGCGTCCCGACGTAGAGAATTGGTCGTTGACGGATGGCGGTCGTCTCATCCTGTGGGAGAACACGAATCCTGGCGATAACGAGAAATGGTACTTCGAATACGCTGGGGACGGATGGTTCTATATCCGCAGTAAGCACAGTGCCCTCTGTATGCAGGTGACACCCGGCACCGCCACTCAGGTAACGCGCAGCGGACGTACGGTGATACAAGGAAAGTTCACCGGTGATTTCACACAGCAGTGGAGGCTTGTGCCTGCCGACGTGACCACAGACATGGTGGCACCGCAGCCGCCTGCCGACGTGGATGCCACGCCGCTGCCGGCCGGTGTTCTCCTGACATGGACAGCCCCAGAGGACAAAGATGCCAATGAGTACATCGTGCAGCGCTCGATCGACGGCAACCATTGGTTCACAATCCACAACAATGTTGTCGGCAATGCCTACATCGACAATACTGTTGACCCCAGTACCACTTACACCTATCGCGTGCAAACCGTGGATAAGAGTTTGAATCGCTCTGCGGCTTCGGCTACCGTTGTCTGCAAGGCCACGAACGAACACGCCTGCATCATGCAGATCTCAGGTGACAGCCTCGTGGACACGACGCCCCACGGCAACCATGCCGCCATCCTCGGCAAGTTGTCGCAGGGCACCGGTAAGGTGGGTAAGTCGTTGCAACTCAGCAGCACCACAGCCAAGTTCGCACAGCTGCCCTCAACTATCGCCAACCACCGCGAGCTGACCATCGCCACCTGGGTGGACTTCCGCAGCACCAGCAACTGGCAGCGTGTCTTTGACTTCGGCTCCGACACGGACCACTATGTCTTCCTGACCTACAAGAATT
This sequence comes from uncultured Bacteroidales bacterium, assembly GCA_902779845.1. GTDB lineage: Bacteria > Bacteroidota > Bacteroidia > Bacteroidales > Bacteroidaceae > Physcousia. Next base: position 41,859 of record CACZCZ010000004.1, read on the forward strand.
CAGACAACAGCAAACCGCGCCTGGCCATCAAGAACGGTGGTGCTGAGCAGCGGCTGGATTTGCCCTCGGCCTTCACGACCAAGAAGTGGTACCACGTCGCTGTCACCTTCGCCGGCAATGCTGTCACCGTCTATGTCAACGGTGAGGCTGTGGCCACGAGCACCGAGATGGACATCCGTCCTGCCGACTTCAACCCGGCCTTCAACTACATCGGTCGCAGCCAGTTCACCAGCGATCCGCTGATGTCGGCCTACATCGATGACTTCCGTGTTTACAACTACGCCCTCTCCGCTGCTGAGGTGAAGGCGATTGCAGAGCTGGCGGATGGAATTGAGGAAGTGAACAATGAAAGAATGAAAAGTGAAAAATCCATTTATGATTTGAGCGGCCGCCAAATCGTAAATCGTAAATCCTTAAATAGTAAATTACCTCGGGGTGTTTACATCATCAATGGCAAGAAGGTGCTGGTTAAGTGAATGAACTGAAAGATATAGAAAATCCCCACGGCATTGCTGTCGTGGGGATTTTTGCAGAGGTGCCTAGCAGATTCGAACTGCTGTGGACGGTTTTGCAGACCGCTGACTAAGCCACTCATCCAAGGCACCGTTGTAGCAAATAAAGAGTGATGCTCGCATCAGCTCTTTTGAGCGTAGGTGTTTCGACCATAGGTCAAGGCACCATTTTGATTTGCGAGTGCAAAGGTACGTCTTTTTTTTGAAATAGCAAGGCTTCAGGGCAACTTTTTTCAAAAAATAGCGTTATTATTATAAATAATGTACTCTATGGAACCCTTTTTCTCTCCCATACAAAAGGTTTTGAACGATGCCGGCATCCACAATGATGAGGTGATGCTGGTGGCTCTAAGCGGTGGCGCTGACAGCGTGTGTCTGCTGTTGGCGCTACATGAAATGGGCTTTCCCGTTGAGGCGCTGCACTGTAATTTTGAACTTCGCGGCATCGAGAGCGATGGCGACGAAGCCTTCTGCCGCCGACTCTGCAAGGCCAAGGGTGTGACGTTGCATGTTAAGCACTTCCGCACACGCAGCTATGCCCAACGCCACCACCTCAGCATAGAGATGGCTGCGCGCGCCTTGCGCTATGAGTGGTTCTCGGAGATAGCTGTCGAGCGTGGCGCCCAGGCTGTGTGTGTGGCTCATCATCGCGACGACAATATCGAGACGCTGCTGCTGAACCTCATTCGCGGCACAGGCATTCATGGCCTCACGGGTATGAAGGAAATTTCTAAAGGGGTAGGAGAGAACGCCTCGCTCCTGCTGTTGCGCCCGCTGCTGTCTCTGTCGCGTGAGGACATTGAGGCGTGGCTCGCGGAGCGCGACCAGACGTGGGTCACCGACAGCACGAACCTCTCGCCTGATGCAGCCCTGCGCAACAAGATCCGTCTGCAGCTGTTGCCTCTATTAGAAGATATGAACCCGCGCGTGCGCGAGGCACTTGCCGAAACCGCCCACCGTCTGGCACAAGCCGAGGCACTCATGGGTGATGCCGTGCGTGACATCCGCGCCGACGTGGAGCTCAACGATGGCTCGCTCTCCGTGTCTGCTCTCAAGCAGGCCACCGCCTCGGAGACCGTTCTCCATGAAATCCTGTTCCCGCGAGGCTACACCTCAGACCAGGTGAGTGAGATTCATGAAGGGATGGAAGGCGAGTCGGGCAAGCTGTGGGAAAGCCGCGAGGGATGGCGCCTGCTGCGCGACCGCGGCAGGCTGTTGATGCAGGATAGCGCCACACTCGATGCCACGGCATCGCTGGATCGTGTGCTACCGTTGGAAGGACTCTATGAAGCGCCCCACGGTGTGCGCCTTCTCATCCGTCGGCAGGCCATCGACCCACAAACCTTTGACATCCCCCACGATGCGGCCACCGTATGCTTCGACCTTGAGAAGCTCACGTTGCCGCTCACGTTGCGCACCGTGCGCGAAGGCGACCGCTTTCAGCCTTTCGGCATGAACGGCACACGACTCTTAAGCGACTTCCTCACCGACCACAAGCTCTCGCTCTTTGACAAGGAACAACAACTCGTTGTCCTTAGCGGCGACAGCATTGCTTGGGTAGTGGGTCTGCGCTCAGCAGCCGGCTATGAGGTAGATAACAACACCCGCCACATCCTTTCTATCACATTGCTGTGAGGATGCGGCGGGTGCCTTTGTATTCTGAAGATGTCTCTTTTTACGCCACGGGAATCTTGTCGATGCGCTTCTGATGGCGCCCGCCCTCGAAGTCGGTGGCGAAGAACTCGTCCATGATCTTGGCGGCCATGTCGGTGTCGATGAAGCGGCCGGGCATGACGAGGACGTTGGCATTGTTGTGCTGGCGAATCAGATGGGCTATCTCGGGAATCCAGCAGAGGCCTGCGCGGATGCTCTGGTGCTTGTTGAGCGTCATGTTGATGCCCTCGCCGCTGCCGCAGATGGCGATGCCGGGATACACCTCGCCGGCCTCGATGCCGCGTGCCAGGGCGTGACCGAAGTCGCTGTAGTCGCACGACTCCTCGGAGTAGGTGCCGTAGTCCTTGTAGGCGTAGCCCTTCGCGTCGAGGTACTGCTTGACGAACTGCTTAAGGGCGTAGCCAGCGTGGTCGCTGGCTATGCCAATTACCCTAACGTCCATTACAGAATCGCCTTAACTTGCTTATAGACATTCTCTGCGGTGAAGCCGAGCTTCTCGTCGAGCACCTTGTAGGGAGCGCTGAAGCCGAAGCTCTGGAGGCCCCAGACGGTGCCGTCGGCGCCAACGAGACCTTCGAGGTTCACGGGCAGACCGGCTGTGAGGCCGAACTTCTTCACGCCGCAGGGCAGGATAGCCTGCTGGTAGTCCTTGCTCTGGCTGCGGAACAGGCCTTCGGAGGGCACGCTGACGATGCGCACCTTGATGCCGTCTTTGCGCAGGAGCTCGGTGCCGGCCACGAGGGTCGAGACCTCAGAACCGCTGGCGAGGAGGATGACATCGGGGTTCTCGTCGGAGCCAGCCACGATGTAAGCGCCTTTCTCGGCCTGACGGTAGTCGTTGCCTGCGGGCAGGTCGGCGATGTTCTGACGGCTGAGGATGAGGGCTGTGGGGCTGTCGGTGTTCTCCATGGCCAGGCGCCATGCCTCGGTGGTCTCAGCGGCATCGGCGGGACGCAGCACGAGGGTGGAGTTCTTGCCGTGGTGGTTCTTCAGCTTCTCCATGAGGCGGATCTGTGCTTCCTGCTCTACGGGCTCGTGTGTAGGACCGTCCTCGCCCACGCGGAAGGCGTCGTGTGTCCAGATGAACTTCACGGGCAGTTCCATCAGGGCTGCCATGCGCACGGCGGGCTTCATGTAGTCGGAGAATACGAAGAAGGTGCCGCAGGCGGGGATGACGCCGCCGTGGAGGGCCATGCCGATGCAGCAGCAGGCCATCGTCAGCTCAGCCACGCCGGCCTGGAAGAAGGCGCCGCTGAAGTCGCCGGCCTTGAGGGCGTGGGTCTTCTTCAGGAAGCCGTCGGTCTTATCGGAGTTGCTGAGGTCGGCAGAGGCGCAGATCATGTTGGGAACCTGCTCGGCGAGGACGCTGAGGACGGCAGCGCTGGCGTTGCGCGTGGCGTCGCCGCTCTTCTGTTGCACCTTGCTCCAGTCCACCTTCGGGGCCTTGCCGCTGAACCATTCGGCCTGTGCGGCAGCGCACTCGGGATTGGCCTTTGCCCAGGCAGCCTCTTCGGCTTTGCGCTCGGCCACAATCTTCTTCAGCTCTTCGGCGCGACGGGCATAGAGCTCCTTGACATCGTCGAAGATAACGAACGGATTCTCAGCGTCTCCGCCAAGGTTGGTTATAGTTTTCTTGTAAGCGTCGCCGCCGAGGGGAGCACCGTGGGTCTTGCAGTTGCGCTCGTAGCTGGAACCGTCCTCCTTGAGGGCGCCCTTGCCCATGATGCACTTGCCGATGATGAGGGCGGGTTTGCCCTTCACGGCCTTGGCCTGCTCGATGGCCTTGCGGATCTGTGCGGCATCGTTGCCGTTAATCTCGAAGACCTCCCAGCCGAGGGCGCGGTACTTGGCAGCGGTGTCCTCGTTCATGACTTCCTTGGTCTCTGTGGAGAGCTGGATATCGTTGCTGTCATAGAACATCACCACGTTGTCCAGACCCAGCGAGCCTGCGATGCGGGCTGCGCCCTGAGAGATTTCCTCCTGCACGCCGCCGTCGGAGATGTAGATGTAGATGGTCTCCTTCGCGAAGGTCGGGTTGCCGGTGTGGGCGGCCAGGAACTTGGCGGCGATGGCAGCGCCGATGCCGAAGGTGTGGCCCTGGCCGAGAGGGCCGCTGGTGTTCTCGATGCCGCGCTTGGGGTCAGCCTCGGGGTGGCCGGGGGTGGGAGAGCCCCACTGGCGGAGCTGCTGCAGCTCGTCGAGGGAGAACTTGCCGATGAGGGCCAGCTGGCTGTAGAGCATGGGAGCCATGTGGCCGGGGTCGAGGAAGAAGCGGTCGCGACCTACCCAGCAGGGATCGGCGGGGTCGTAGTTGAGGTACTCGCTGTAGAGCACGTTGATGAAATCTGCGCCACCCATAGCGCCGCCCGGGTGACCGCTCTTGGCCTTTTCGACCATGGACGCAGCCAGAATACGGATGTTGTCTGCTGCGTGGTTCAAAACCTTAATGTCGTTCATTTTGATAAGTTAATGAGGTAATTTATTAAATGACTTTTTCTAGTTGTGACAGTCCTTTGGCGACATCCTCGTCTGTGACCTCGTAGTTCTGCAGGTTGCCTGCGAGGTACTGGTCGTAGGCGCTCATGTCGATGAGCCCGTGTCCGCTGAGGTTGAAGAGGATGACTTTCTCCTCGCCTGTCTCCTTGCACTTCAGGGCCTCGCGGATGGTGGCAGCGATGGCGTGGCAGCTTTCGGGAGCAGGGATGATGCCCTCAGCGCGTGCGAAGAGGGTACCAGCCTCGAAGCTCTCCAACTGCTGGATATCTACGGCTTCCATGAGGCCATCCTTCAGCAGCTGGCTGACGATGACGCCTGCACCATGGTAGCGCAGACCGCCGGCGTGGATGTTGGCGGGCATGAAGTTGTGGCCGAGTGTGAACATCGGCAACAGGGGTGTGTAGCCGGCTTCGTCGCCGAAGTCATACTGGAACACGCCACGCGTGAGCTTGGGGCAGGAGGCCGGTTCGGCTGCGATGAAGCGTGTTTTCTTGCCGTCCTTGATGTTGTGTCGCATGAAGGGGAAGGCCACGCCGCCGAAGTTCGAGCCGCCGCCGAAGCAGGCAATTACCATGTCGGGGTACTCGCCGGCCATCGCCATCTGCTTCTCGGCTTCCAGACCGATCACCGTCTGGTGCAGTGCCACGTGGTTGAGGACGCTGCCGAGGGTGTATTTGCAGTTGGGTGTGCTCATGGCGAGCTCGATGGCCTCGGAGATAGCGGTGCCGAGGGAGCCCTGGTTCATGGGGTCTCGCGTGATAATGTCCTTACCGGCACGTGTGGACATCGAAGGTGATGCCTCGACTGTGGCGCCGAAGGTTTGCATGATGCTGCGGCGGTAGGGCTTCTGGTTGTAGCTGATCTTCACCTGATAAACGGCGCACTCCAGTCCGAAGACCTTGGCGGCATAGGAGAGGGCTGCGCCCCACTGTCCGGCGCCCGTCTCGGTGGTGATGTTCGTCACGCCCTGTATCTTGTTGTAGTAGGCCTGGGGCAGTGCTGAGTTTAGCTTGTGGCTGCCCACGGGACTTACGCTCTCGTTCTTGAAGTAGATGTGTGCGGGGGTTCCCAGAGCCTCTTCAAGTCCGTAGGCGCGCACGAGCGGCGTGCTACGGTAGTACTTGTACATATCACGTACGGGTTCGGGGATGAGAATCCACGGGTCGGTCTGGTTCATCTCCTGACGCGCCAGTTCCTCAGCGAAGATGGGGAAGAGGTCCTCTGCCTTCAGCGGCTGCTTTGTGCCGGGGTGCAGGGGCGGCATAGGCTTGTTGACCATGTCAGCCTGAATGTTGTACCACTGTGTGGGGATCTCGCTCTCAGGGAGGATGAATCTTTTCTGTCTTTCCATAATGTTGTGTTTGATACTATGTTGATTGATTTCGTTTGGTCGTTTATCGTTTAAAGCCTTTCACATTCTGCTAACCACGCTTCGCGGCACGCATCCGACGGCATACGCCAGTCGCCGCGTGGCGACAGGCTTACAGAACCCACCTTGGGGCCGTCGGGCATACAGGAGCGTTTGAACTGATGGCCGAAGAAGCGGTGGTAGAAGTTCGTGAGCCAATGTTTCAGGATGTTGACGGGGTAGGCGTTGCCGAAGGCAGCCTGTGCCAGGAACAGAATCTTGCCCGGCCGGAAGCCCCAGCGCAGGACATAGTAGAGGAAGAAGTCGTGTAGCTCGTAGGGGCCTACCAGATCTTCTGTCTTCTGTGCGATCTCGCCGTTCTCGTCCGTAGGAATCAGTTCAGGACTGATGGGCGTATCCACGATGTCCAGCAGGATGTCCTTCGTGGTGTCGTCAGCGGAGTTCAGAGCCACCCACTTCACCAAGTGTCGCACCAGCGTCTTGGGCACGCCGGCGTTGACGCCGTACATCGACATGTGGTCGCCGTTGTACGTGCACCATCCTAATGCCAGTTCCGAGAGGTCACCGGTGCCCACGACGAGGCCGTTTTCCTTGTTGGCCACGTCCATGAGGATTTGCGTGCGCTCGCGCGCCTGCGAATTTTCATAGGTAACATCATGAACGTTGACATCTTGCCCGATATCCTTGAAATGCTGGAGTACAGCAGCGGCGATGTTCACCTCGCGTTGCGTGATGCCCAGAGCCTCCATCAGCGCCACCGCATTCGAGTGTGTGCGGTCGCTGGTGCCGAAACCTGGCATGGTGATGCCGATGATGCCCGTGCGGTCCAGTCCGATGAGGTCGAAGGCGCGCACAGCCACCAACAGCGCCAGCGTGGAGTCCAGTCCTCCAGAGATGCCGATGACGGCTTTCTGGCTGCCGATGTGCTGCAGGCGATGGGCCAGTCCCTCGGCCTGTATGGCGAAGACATCTTCGCAGCGAGCGTCCAAGTCGGCACCTGTGGGCACGAAGGGGGCTGGGTTCACCTTGCGCGTAAGCGTCAGTTCCCGCGGGTTCAGCAGTGCCGTCTCCATGGTCTTGATGTTGCAGTCCTTGTACTGAGCTGCACATTGTGAGAACGTCGTGTTCTTGCGGCGCTCCGCACGCAGACGTTCGACGTCGATCTCACTCACCACCATCTGCTCTTGCAGGCTGTGGGGTGTCCCTTCTGCCAGCAGCGTTCCGTTTTCGAAGATGAAAGCTTTGCTGGAGAATACCGTGTCCTGTGTGCTCTCGCCGTAGCCTGCGGCAGCATAGACATAACCGCAGTGTGCGCGGGCGCTTTGTTGGCGCAGCAGCTGCATGAGATAGTCCTGCTTGCCCACCAGGTCGTTGCTGGCACTCAGGTTGAAGATAATGTCTGCGCCCGCCAGCGTCAAAGCACAGCTGGGCGGCACGGGTGCCCACACATCCTCGCAAAGCTCGATGCCGAAGGTGCAGGTGCTGGTGGTGAACAGTATCTTTGCGCTTACGCTCACCTGCTGACCGCACAGCCACACGTTGGCGTCGGCAGGGATGTCAGCGGCACTCGTGAACCAGCGCTGCTCGTAGAATTCATTATAATTAGGAAGGTATGTCTTGGGAACCAGTCCCAGGATTTTGCCTTTTTGCACCACGGCGGCGCAGTTCAGCAGTGCACCCTTGTAGGCCACGGGCAGCCCCACGATGGAGATGATGTCTATCGAGCGGGTGAAGTTCATCAGTTGGATGAGCGCCATCTCCGCCTCGTCCAGCAGCAGCTGCTGGTTGAAGAGGTCGCCACAAGTGTAGCCCGTCAGACACAACTCCGGCAGCGTGATGACTTCCACACCGCGGCCCTCGGCCTGAATAATCAGGTTCTCGATACTCTGCAGGTTGAATTTTGGGTTTGCCACCTCCACCTGCGGTATGGCGGCAGCAATCTTGACGAAACCGTGATTCATGTTGATAAATCAGTCTTCAGTTGTTACTTTCGGGCGCAAAGATAGTAAAAAATGTTCATTGCACACCTTTTTATGTTGCTTTTCGTCATAAAAAGAAAGATTTTCTTCATTAAATTTGGTAGGAAAGGGATTTCCGTTTACCTTTGTGCAGAAAAAATCGTGTTAATTATCCCTTTTTATTCATCCAACAAAATTTTTCAAACATGACAAAGAAATTCGTTTGCACCGTATGTGGTTACATTCACGAAGGTACTGAAGCCCCCGAGCGTTGTCCTCAGTGTAAGGCTCCTGCCAGCAAGTTCAAGGAACTGGTTAGTGATGGCCTGGAGTTCGTAACTGAGCATGAAATTGGCGTTGCCAAGGGCTGTGATCCCGAAATTTGGGAGGGCTTGAAATCTAACTTCGAGGGCGAATGCACCGAGGTGGGCATGTATCTGGCTATGTCCCGTCAGGCCGACCGCGAGGGTTATCCTGAGATTGCCGAGGCTTTCCGTCGCTACGCTTTCGAGGAAGCTGACCATGCCAGCCGCTTCGCTGAACTCATTGGCGAGTGTGTGTGGGACACCAAGACCAACCTGAAGAAGCGCATGGAAGCTGAAGCTGGTGCCTGCGCCGGCAAGATGGACATCGCCAAGAAGGCTAAGGCTCTGAATTACGACGCTATCCACGACACCGTCCACGAGATGGCCAAGGACGAAGCTCGTCACGGCAAGGGCTTTGAAGGTCTCTACAATCGTTATTTTGGCAAATAAAAGTGCCCTCACGGCATCCCTTTTCAGGCCAAATAAGACAAAAAAAGCGAATTATCGGCAAAAAAAGCTCAAAATGTTTTGTGCGTATGCTAAAAACATCTATCTTTGCAGCCGATATCCGTTAACGACGATTCAATAACGCTTTAAAATAACATTAAAACTTATGAAAGAGACAATTCTCGTCACTGGTGGTACAGGCTTTATCGGTTCCCACACAACCGTGGAACTGCAAAACGCCGGTTACGATGTCGTTATCGTTGATAATCTCTCCAACTCTCGCGAAGATGTCATCGACGGTATCGAGAAGATTACGGGCATCCGTCCTGCTTTCGAGAAGGTCGATCTCCGTGACTTCGAGGCCACCGAAGGAGTCTTCAAGAAGTACCCCAAGATTAGCGGTATCATCCACTTCGCTGCCAGCAAGGCTGTCGGCGAGAGCGTGGAGAAGCCGTTGCTCTACTACCGCAACAACATTGTCTCGCTGATTAACCTCCTGGAGCTCATGCCCAAGTACAATGTCAAGGGCATCATCTTCTCCAGCAGCTGCACCGTCTATGGCCAACCCGACCAGCTCCCCGCTACCGAGGAGACACCTATCAAGAAGGCCGAGAGCCCCTATGGCAACACCAAGCAGATCAACGAGGAAATCATTCAGGACACCGTGGCCAGCGGTTCGCCCATCAAGGCCATCCTGCTGCGCTACTTCAACCCCATCGGTTCGCACCCCACCGCTATCATCGGCGAGATGCCCAATGGCGTTCCCCAGAACCTCATCCCGTACCTCACCCAGACTGCTATCGGCATCCGCGAGAAGCTCAGCGTTTTCGGTGACGACTACGACACGCCCGACGGCTCCTGCATCCGCGACTACATCTATGTCGTCGATCTGGCCAAGGCCCACGTCTGTGCCATGACCCGCATCATGGAAGACAAGACCACCGAGCCCGTGGAAGTGTATAACATCGGTACCGGCAAGGGCACCAGTGTCCTGGAACTCATCCACGGCTTCGAGAAAGCCACGGGTGTTAAGCTCAACTACCAGATCGTAGGTCGTCGTGCTGGCGACATCGAGAAGGTGTGGGGCAATGTTGACAAAGCCAACAAGGTGCTCGGTTGGAAGGCCGACACCCCATTGGAAGATGTTCTCGCCAGCGCGTGGAAGTGGCAGTGCGCCCTCCGTGAGCGCGGTATCATGTAAGAACAAACATAAATTTGTAATTTAGTTAAGAATCCTTCATAGAATATAGGATAGTAAAGTGTATCAGTACTACCCCGTTGAGCCGGTTGGCATTTACTGCGCGTGAGCATCGTGAATTCACCTCTCAACATTCGTTCCTTCCCTCCCTGTCATGGGTAGTAACTGCTCTACACATTGTCGTGTTTTATTTTGTGTTTGTGTTGAGACTGTCCTCCGACGTGAGTTGGGGGACAGCCTATTTTTTATTAAACAATCCTAAATTTAGATGGCTTTTTGCGAGCTGTAAGAAAAAAATCACTATCTTTGCTGCGCCATAGTGAGGGAATGTGTGAACGAAACGGCAAGGAATCGAAAACAAACAGAACATTCATGAATAGCAGATCTTTTTCAACCCGTTTGACCTGGAGAATCATCGGCATCGTGTCGGTCATCTTCGTCATCTCCTTAATAGGGGTTGGAGTTACGTTGCAATATATCTCTGCCAATGGTGTGTCGGACACACCGGCAAACAGCGTGGCCCCCACAACGTTCGCCTCGACCCCCTGGAGACTGATTCTCGACCTGATGCTCGTCGGTTTTTTCGGGCTTGTGCTGATTTTCTTCTTCTGCCGCCGCTTGATACGCTATATGTCACGCCCCATCACCGAGCTCTCCGTGTCGGCGATGAACATGGCAAAGGGCAACTTCAGGGCCAAGCTGCCAGAAATCGACAGCAAGGACGAGATGCGTCGTCTGCATGACAGCTTCCTCTATTTGCAATACTCCTTCACCGACTACATCAGCCAGCTGAAGATGACCAAGAGCGCCAACGAGCGCATGGAGTCGGAGCTGAACGTGGCGCGCACTATTCAGATGGGAATGTTGAACACCGACTTCCCGCCGCAGCTGCATGCCCTGTTGAAGCCTGCCAAGGAAGTGGGTGGTGACCTCTACGACTTCATCCGCAAGGGCGATGTACTCCATTTTGCTGTGGGCGACGTCAGCGGCAAGGGTGTGCCGGCCTCGCTGGTGATGTCCATTACGCGTGCTATGATCCATTTCGTGGCCACCCTCGACCTGCCGCTCCACGAGTCGGCGCGACGCATCAACAACAGCGTGGCCGACAGCAGCAGCCATGATATGTTCGTCACCCTCTTCATGGCGCGCATCGACCTCAAGACGTTGCACATGACCTACTGCAATGCGGGGCATAATCCCTTGCTCATACTACCTCCCAATGGCGAGCCCTACTACCTGTCAGTCAAGAGCAATCTGGCTGCGGGACTCATTGAAGACTTCCCCTACGAGTCAGAGAGCATCGACCTGGAACCTGGCACGCGCCTTGTGGCCTACACCGACGGTGTCACGGAGGCCGAGAACGACACCTTGGAACTATTCGGCGAGGACCGACTGTTAGAGGTGGTGAAGCGCCTCGACGCCGACAGCAACGAGCAGACCGCTGTGGAACAGGTCTATAGCGCTGTCAAGAACTTTGCGGGCGACCATCCTCAAAACGATGACATCACGATAATGAGTATCAAGATATGAAACATCTATGAAATATATCTATATCATCAACGGGCGGCCCGACAAAGCTCAGTACTACAGCGAGTTCTATGAGCAGCTGAAGCAGGAACCCCATGTCTATGAGGTCTATACCACGCTTGGCGAGGGCGACGCCACACGCTATGTGCGCCTCTACTGCGACCTCCACCCCGAAGAGGAAGTCTGCTTCGTGGCCTGTGGCGGCAACGGCATCATCAACGGGGTCGCCTCCGGCCTCGTGGGCTATTTTGAATATGTCAAGGAGAGCGCTGCCAATGACGGCGCTGTGGCTGCTCAGTCCACCATGCCTAAGTTGCGATTCACCATGGCGGTCCTCTACTTTGGCGGTGCCACGCAGGACTTCATCATCAACTTCCCTGGCCGCAATTTCCACAGCGTGAAGGACATGCTGGCCGGCACCGTGACACCCATCGACGTCATCAAGGTGAACGACAGCTACTGCGTGAATGTCTGCAACATCGGTTTCAACGCACGTGTCGCCTCGCGTGCCAACGAACTGGTTGCCAAGGGCAAGTCCGCACATCAGGCCTACACCCGCGGTGTCATCAACGCCATCCTCACCAGCCGCTACAACCGCATCAAGGTGACGGTCGATGGCGAGCGCATAGACGGCGGCCTCATGATTCTCTGCACTTTTGCCAACGGACGCCGTGTGGGCGGCGAATTCAACTGTGCGCCTACAGCGAAGGTCGATGACGGCCTCATCGACGTGTGTCTCTTCCGTGCCATGACCTTGCTACGCTTCCTCACGCTTGTGCCCCTCTACCGCAAAGGCGAGCACATCGGCAGTCTCCGCGGCCGGGGTAAGATTATCTTCAGACAAGCCCGTGAGGTGGTCATCAGCAGTCGCGACATCATCGACATCTACATCGACGGCGAGCTACTCCCCGGTTCCCGCTTCGAGATGAAGATGCTGCCAGGTGCACTCCCGCTGCGCTTGCCACCCGTTCAGGAGAGTCAGTCATAGAGCTGTCAAGTGACTTGTTTTTTCACGCTGTGTTGTCATGTGCAGTTTTTGCTGCGTTATTGTGAAGTGTTGTAAGCATGGATCAGCAAAAGAAATCGAAGTATAGGGTTCACCTGATTAGGCGTCATCCGATGGGCGCGCGCTTCCTGGCCATCTGCCTCTTCGGTGCTGTGTTCGCCACACGCCATCTCAACCCCACGGAATATAACCACGAGCGCATTCATGCCGTACAGCAGAAGGAACTGTTGTACGTGCCGTTTTTCATCTGGTATGTGTTGGAGTGGCTGGTGCTGTTGGTGAAGTACCGCGACTGGATGGAGGCGTACCATCACATCCGTTTTGAGGAAGAGGCCTACCGTCATCAGGATGACCTGCAGTACCTACAGCATCGTCGGCATTATCATTACAAGTAGGAGCACTATCGGATGAAGTTGGTGCGGGCCGGTGTCTCCAAGTCGGGATGCCCCTGTGTGCGCACGTCAAGCTTCTGAATCATCCACGCGAGGTTGTGGCCAAGGGTGCGCATGGTCTGCATTCCTTCTTCGTCCTCGGCGACCTGTCCGGCTGTCTGTCCGTAGGCGATGTTCCAATACTGCGACGTGGCGACGGGCATATTCATCATCATGAAGTATTTGTTAAGGCGGTCGAAAGCTGCTGTGGCTCCGCCACGACGGCAGACGACGACGCTGGCGGCGGGCTTGAACTTCAGGTCGGCACCCAAGGAGTAGAAGACGCGGTCGAGTAGGGCGCAGAGCGAACCGTTGGGGCCGCCGTAATAGACGGGTGAGCCGATGACAATGCCGTCGATGCCATCCTTGACAGTTCGCCACACCTTATAGTATAAGTCGTCGTTGTAGGTGCATTTGCCGTTGCGACCACACCATCCGCAGGCGATGCAGCCCTGTACGGCGGCCTTGCCGATGCTGATGATTTCTGTCTCTATGCCGTCGGCGTTGAGGGCTCGTGCCACTTCGGAGAGTGCTGTGAAGGTGTTGCCATGTTCTCTGGGGCTTCCGTTGATGAGTAGGACTTTCATAAGCGCAGAATGTAGGTTTGTAGGGTTTGATGCGGCAAAAGTACACATAATTTACAATTGGACAATTGACAATTTACAATTTTTCTGTTTAGCTGCTTTTTTTCTTGGCATTTTGTTTTGGCACGCCTTTTGCATGACAAGGATTGTGTTTCTTTTGACAATGACATCTGTCGTATTGACATTCATATTTAAAACATATATAAGTTATGCAAAAAGGTAATATTGGAGTAACGACCGAAAACATCTTCCCGGTCATCAAGAAGTTCCTGTATTCGGATCACGAGATTTTCATCCGTGAAATTGTCAGTAACGCCGTGGATGCTTCACAGAAGCTGAAGACGCTGGCGGGCAAAGGCGACTTCACTGGCGAGATGGGTGAGCTGAAAGTCAATGTGAGCATTGACAAGGAGGCTGGCACCATTACCGTCAGCGACCGCGGTATCGGCATGACTGCCGAGGAGATTGAGAAGTACATCAACCAGATTGCTTTCTCCGGCGCCAACGACTTTCTGGACAAGTACAAGGAAGACGCCAACGCCATCATCGGCCACTTCGGACTGGGCTTCTACAGTTCGTTCATGGTCAGCGACCGTGTGGACATCATCACCAAGAGCTATCAGGATGCTCCCGCCGTGAAGTGGAGCTGCGACGGCTCGCCTGAATTCACGCTCGAAGAGGTGGAGAAGGCCGACCGCGGCACCGACATCGTGATGCACATCTCCGAGGACTGCAAGGAGTTCCTGGAGAAGGACAAGCTCGAAGGACTGCTGAAGAAGTACTGCCACTTCCTGCCCGTGCCCGTGGTCTTCGGCAAGAAGCAGGAATGGAAGGACGGCAAGATGCAGGACACCGACGAGGACAACCAGATCAACGACACCACGCCGCTGTGGACACGCAAGCCCAGCGATCTGAAGGACGAGGACTACAAGGCCTTCTATCGCAGCCTCTATCCCATGGGTGATGAGCCCCTGTTCTGGATTCATCTGAACGTGGACTTCCCCTTCCACCTCACGGGTATTCTGTATTTCCCGAAGATCAAGAACAACCTTGACCTGCAGCGCAACAAGATCCAACTCTACTGCAACCAGGTCTTCGTGACCGACCAGGTGGAGGGCATCGTTCCCGACTTCCTGACGCTGCTGCACGGCGTCATCGACTCGCCGGATATCCCGTTGAATGTCAGCCGCAGCTACCTGCAGAGCGACAGCAACGTGAAGAAAATCAGCGGCTACATCACCAAGAAGGTGGCCGACCGCCTGAGCTCGCTCTTCAAGAACGACCGCAAGGACTTCGAGGCCAAGTGGGACGACATCAAGATTTTCATCTCCTACGGAATGCTCTCCGAGGAAGACTTCTACGAGAAGGCCAAGACGTTCTTCCTGCTCAAGGACACCGAGGGCAAGTACTACACGCTGGAGGAGTACCAGACGCTCATCAAGGATGCGCAGACGAACAAGGACGGCCAGCTCGTGTATCTCTACGCCGCCGACCGCGAGGCACACTATACCTATATTGACAGCGCACACGCGAAGGGCTACAACGTGCTGCTCATGGACGGCCAGCTGGACACGCCGCTCGTGCAGATGCTGGAGCGCAAGTTGGAGAAGACGACCTTCACACGCGTGGATAGCGATGTCATCGACCGCCTCATCCAGAAGGACGAGCCGAAGGGTGAAGAATTGTCAGCCGACCGCTCTGCCAATCTGTCAGCCGTCTTCGAGACACAGCTGCCGAAGACTGACAAGACCACCTATCATGTGGAGACACAGCCGATGGGTGCCGAGGCGATGCCCGTGGTGATCACCCAGAGCGAGTACATGCGCCGCATGAAGGATATGGCCCGCATCCAGCCGGGTATGGCTTTCTATGGCGAGATGCCCGACATGTACAACCTGGTGCTGAACACCGACAACCGCTTGGTGAAGGAGGTGCTGGAGCAGAGCGAAGCCGCTACCGCCGAGGCGCTGAAGCCCATCGAGGCAGAGCTCCGCGGACTCAATGCCCGCAAGGCTGTGCTGCAAGCCGAACAGGACAAGAAGAAGTAC
Source organism: uncultured Bacteroidales bacterium (assembly GCA_902779845.1). Classification (GTDB taxonomy): domain Bacteria; phylum Bacteroidota; class Bacteroidia; order Bacteroidales; family Bacteroidaceae; genus Physcousia. Next base: position 57,414 of record CACZCZ010000004.1, read on the forward strand.
GACGAGATCACCGAGGAGGAGCGCAAGGACATGGAACAGTGCCGCAAGGACATCGAAGAGCAGGAGGGCAAGCGCCGCGAAGTGCTGGGCGAGTACGCCAAGGGCAACGAGCGTGTGCACCAGCTCATCGACCTGGCGCTGCTGCAGAACGGTCTGCTCACGGGCGAGGCGCTGACACGCTTCGTGAAGCGCTCGGTGGAACTGCTTTAAATTGAAAGATTGAAAAATTGAAAGATTGAAAGTTTGTTTTCCCTCAAAAAGTTTGCACAGGTCGGCAAAACACCTTACCTTTGCGACGTCATTTGAGGGAAAACATGGCTCCTTAGCTCAACTGAATAGAGCATCTGACTACGGATCAGAAGGTTGTGGGTTTGAATCCCGCAGGAGTCACTAACAGAGAGGAGACTTTTTTGATGGAAAACAAATTCTCACCCAAAATAACGGAAATTCTCAATTACGGCAAGGAAGAGGCCGTGCGGCTGCGTTGTTCCCAGGTGGAACCGGCGCATCTGCTGTTGGCCCTCATGCGTGAGAAGGACTGTACCGCGATGTCCATCCTTCGACAGATGGGCGTTGATTTTGATGCCCTGAAGCAATCCTTGGAGAAGAGCATCAGCGGCATGGATGACACCGCCGACCCGTTGCTCAGCGACCAGTCGGGGCGCATCGTGAAACTGATGCTGCTCGAAGCGCGTGCCATGAAGGCCGAGGCAGCCGACTCAGAGCACCTGCTGCTGGCTTTCCTGCGTGCTACGGACGATGTCTCGTGCCAGCACCTGAATGCCTTCGACGTGGACTACCAGAGCGTGAAGAACGCCATCACCCAGAAGCAGGAGCCGCAGGCCGGTTTCGGTTTCACCGACGAGGACGAAGATGACGATGATGAGGACGACGACCTGCACAACACGGGCCGCGCCTCCAACCCCTCGCAGACAGCCACACGCAAGCAGAACGGCAAGGGCACGGGGACACCCGCTTTGGACACCTTCGGCACCGACCTCACGAAGGCTGCTGCCGCAGGACTCCTCGACCCCGTCGTGGGCCGTGAGCGCGAGATAGAGCGTGTGGCACAGATCCTGTGTCGCCGCAAGAAGAACAACCCCATCCTCATTGGTCAGCCCGGTGTGGGCAAGAGTGCCATCGTCGAAGGACTGGCGCTGCGCATCGTGGAGCATAAGGTGGCACGTCTGCTGTATGACAAGCGCGTCATCATGCTCGACCTGGCAGCTGTCGTGGCCGGCACGAAGTACCGCGGACAGTTCGAGGAGCGCCTGAAAGCCATCATCAACGAGCTGCAACAGCACAAGGAGATCATCCTGTTCATCGATGAAATCCACACGCTCATCGGGGCGGGTTCTGCCGCCGGAACGATGGATGCCGCCAACATGCTGAAGCCCGCTTTGGCACGTGGCGAGGTGCAATGCATCGGCGCCACCACCATCGACGAGTACAAGAAGAGCATCGAGAAGGACGGCGCCCTGGAGCGTCGCTTCCAGAAGGTGCTGGTGGAACCCACGACCATCGAGGAGACCATCGCCATCCTGGAAAACATCAAGGACCGCTACGAGGAGCACCACAACGTGCGCTATTCGCCCGAGGCGCTGCGTGCTTGTGTGAAGCTCACCGACCGCTATATGACCGACCGCTGCCTGCCCGACAAGGCCATCGACGCGATGGACGAGGCCGGCTCGCGCGTACATCTTATCAATATCCCTGTCAGCGAGGAGATTTCCCGCAAGGAAGAACTGTGCCAGCATCTGCGCACGCTCAAGGACGAAGCCGTCAGCAAGCAGAACTTCGAGCTGGCTGCTGAGTACCGCGACCAGTTGGCCAACGAGACAGAGCGCCTGACGCAGATGAAGAAGGACTGGGACCACCAGCTGCGTGAAGTGCGCGAACAGATTGACGAACAGCAGATTGCCGAGGTGGTGTCGATGATGACGGGCATTCCCGTGCAGCGGGTAGGGGAGAGCGAGAACGAGCGCCTACGCAACCTGGGCTCTGCCCTCAAGGGCTCTGTCGTGGGACAGGACGATGCCGTGGATAAGCTGGTGCGCGCCATCCAGCGTTCACGTGTGGGTCTGAAAGACCCCAACAAACCCATCGGCACCTTCATGTTCCTGGGCCCGACGGGTGTGGGTAAAACGTATTTGACCAAACGCCTTGCCGTAGAGCTCTTCGGCAGCGAGGATGCCCTCATCCGCGTGGATATGAGCGAGTACATGGAGAAGCACACCGTCAGCCGCATGGTGGGCGCACCTCCGGGATATGTCGGCTACGAAGAGGGCGGACAGCTCACCGACCGCGTGCGCCGCAAGCCCTACAGCATTGTGCTGCTCGATGAGATAGAGAAGGCACACTCCGATGTCTTCAACATCCTGCTGCAAGTGATGGACGAAGGTCGCATGACCGACGGCAACGGCACGACCGTGGATTTCCGCAACACCGTCATCATCATGACATCCAACAGCGGCACGCGCCAGCTGAAGGAGTTCGGTCAGGGCATCGGCTTCACCCGCGGCGGCGACACCCAGAACCGCGAGCTGGCACGCAGCATCATCCAGAAGACGCTGCAGAAGCAGTTCTCGCCCGAGTTCCTGAACCGCCTCGATGACATCATCTTCTTCGACCAGCTCTCGAAGGAAGGCTTGCACCAGATCGTGGATATCGAGATGCGCCCGCTGCAGAAGCGCGTCAAGGAATTGGGCTATGAACTTGAGCTCACGGATGCAGCCCGCACGTGGCTTGCCGAGAAAGGCTACGACGTGCAGTTCGGTGCCCGTCCGCTGAAGCGTCTCATCCAGACCGCTGTCGAGGATGCCTTCTGCCAGCTGGTGCTCGACGGCAAGGTGCAGCCAGGGCAGACCATACAGGCTGATGCCAATGCGCCTGATGCCAAGGAGCTGACGTTAAGGGTATGTGACACAGAACCAACTAAAGAATAAGTCTTATGTCTTCTTTTGATTCGAAGCGTCATCTTATGGGGGCCGTCATGGGCCCCCTTTGTGCTATCCTACTATGGCTGATGCCCATATCCGGATTGGATGACATGCAACACAAGCTGTTGGCCATCATGTCGCTGGTGGCGATATGGTGGATTACGGAGCCCGTGCCCATTCCCGTCACCTCGCTGTTGGGTCCGGCTCTGTGCGTCCTCTTCGGCGTGGCACCCATGAAGGATGCCTTTGCCTCGTTTGCCAACCCGATGGTCTTCCTGTTCATCGGCGGCTTCCTGATAGCCAAGGCGATGATGCAGCATGGCTTGGACAAGCGCATGGCCTATAGCATTATGTCGATGCGCTGGGTGGGCGATTCTCCCCGACGCATCTTCCTGGCCATGGGTTGTGCCTGTATGCTCTGCTCGGGCTGGATCAGCAACACCGCCACCGCAGCCATGATGTTCCCGATAGCCTTGGGTTTGCTGGAGGCCATCCGCGAGATGATGGCAGCCAACGGACGTCAGATCGACCTCAGCAACTACAAGTATGCCACGGGGCTGATGCTCATGACGGCTTATGCCTGTTCCATAGGCGGTGTGCTCACCCCCATCGGCACGCCCCCGAACATCATCATGATAGGCTTCCTTGAGGAGATGGCACCGCAGGCGTCGCCCGTGACCTTCTTCGAGTGGATGGTGTGGGGCACCGTGGCCATGTTGGCTTATTTTGCTGTCGCCTACGTCGTGCTCTGGAAGATGTTTCCCGCTGACATCAAGCATATCAAGGGCGCTTCGGCCTTCATACAACGTCGCTCCGAGGAATTAGGCCCCTGGACGCGGGCGCAGAAGAACACCCTCTTCGCTTTCGTCGTGGCCGTCATCCTGTGGGTGACCCCCGGCGTGCTGAGCATCATCTTCGGTGCCAAATCGCAGGTGGTGGAGACCTACAACACGTACATCCCCGAGGAGCTGGCAGCTGTGATAGGTGGCTTGCTGCTCTTCTTCCTGCCGGTAGATGGCAAGAAAGGCGTGATGACGCTGAGCTGGAAGGACGGCGAGGAAGGTGTGGAATGGGGCACGCTGCTGTTGTTTGGCGGCGGTCTGGCCATGGGCAGTCTCATGTACTCCACGGGTTTGTCAGCGTGGGTGGGTGAGGGCTTGAAGCATTTCCTGGGCGGTCACCCGTCGGAATGGCTCTTCGTAGGCGTCTTCTGCGTGACAGCCCTGCTGCTCTCCGAGCTCACGTCGCACACGGCATCCACCAACCTCTTGGCCCCGATAGCCATAGGCACGGCACTCTCGCTCGGCTTCAGCCCCATTCCTGTGGCTGTCGGCATTGCGCTGTCATCCTCGCTCGGCTTCATGATGCCTGTTTCCACACCGCCTAATGCCATTGTCTATGCGTCCGGTTACATCCCGCTGACGAAGATGATCAAGGCCGGTGCCATCATCGACCTCATCGGCATCACCGTCATCACCATCCCCGTGGTGATGCTGCTGGTGAAACTGATTGCCTGCTAACGAGATTTCGCAACCACCAAATAGAACGACTCTTGAATAGAATCATCCTACCCAACGCAAGCCGGCTGCTGGCGCTCCTCATGGTCTTCTGCAGCCTTGGTGTCTCGGCGCAGGAGACCTATCTCTATGCCGAGCGCGACACGTGTTCGCTGTACCTCGACATCTTCCGTCCGGATTCCAGCGCGCAAACCACTTTCAAGGGCATTGCCAAGCCTGCCGTCATGTTTGTCTTCGGCGGCGGCTTCAGCTCCGGTCGTCGCAGCGATCCTGCCGTGCGCGGCTGGTTCCGTCGTCTGAATGCCAACGGCTACACCGTGGTGGCCATCGACTACCGCTTGGCGATGAAGGGCTACCGCGTGAAGAAGACGCCTCGTGGCGCGCTGAAGGCCATGCGCCGCTTCCTGCTGTCGCAGCAGGTGGGCGTGGAGGATGTCTTCTCTGCCGTCAGCTTTCTGGCTGCGCACCCCGAGTTGAACGTTCCTGCCGACAACCTCGTCATTGCGGGCAGCTCGGCAGGAGCCATCATCTCGCTGTCCTGTGCCTGTGCCATTGCCAATGGACAGACGGAGGGTTTGCCCCGGGGCTTTGCCTTCAAGGGTGTGATGAGCTTCGCCGGCGGCATCATCAGCAAGAGCGGTGCGCCGAAGTTCCCCACGGCGCCCTGTCCCCTGCTGCTCTTCCACGGCACCGCCGACCGCGTCGTGTCTTACACCCACATGGGATTCCCGCGTCATGGTATCTGGGGCAGCAACTATCTGGCCAAACGGCTGAAGGAGAACGGCTGCAACTACAGCATCTGGCGCATCGACGGCCTCGGGCACGAGGTGGCGGCCTACATGGATGCCATGTGGGATGTTGAGCAGGATTTCCTGGAGAAGAACGTCATGCAGGGCATCCCCTGCCGTGTTGATGCGCTCGTGAATGACCCTACGCTGCCCCGTTGGGATCGCTGGCGTAAGGCTAAGACCACAGACCTATACAAATAACAGTATTTAAGTTTCGCCTTTGGTCAACTTTTTAACTTCTTAACTCCTTAACTTCTATTTCTTTTCCTCGGCAGAAGCGGTGCCGGATGTGGCGGTCGTCGCCCAGGTAGATGTAGCGTTCCAGCCGTTCCAGCAGCGAGTAGTTGCTGTGGTTCAGGTCGCTGTCGTCGATGACCAGCGCGTCGAACTCATAGCCCGGTTCGAAGCTCCCCACGCGGCCGAAGAAGCTGCCACCCACCTTCGTGGCCATCCAGAACGCCTCGGACAGCGTCAGGAAGGCTTGTGTGTGGTGCTGTTGGTAGTGCATCTTGCTCACCTGTATGGCATACACCATCATGCGGAAGATGCTCAGGTCGTGACCGCCGCTGATGTCGCTGCCGAGGCCTATGCGCAGGCCTGCGTTCAGCAAGGTGCGGATGGGTGCCATGCCCGAGGCCACGTTGAAGTTCGACGTGGGACAATGTGCCACCGTCACGCCTCGCCGTTGCATCAGTTCCAGCTCCTCGCCCTCTGTCCACACACAATGTGCCATCACCGTCGGCGTCTGCCCGAACAGCCCGTAGCGGTCGTAGGCATCGCCGTAGCAGGTGCTCTCCGGCTCCAATTCGCGCACCATCATGATCTCGGCCTTGTTCTCCGACAGGTGCGACTGCACGGGGCATTGGTACTTGGCGGCCAGTTCGCCGCACGCCTGCAGCATCTCCCGCGTGCACGACGGGATGAAGCGTGGCGTGATAATCGGTCGCACCAGTCCGCTGGCCGTGTCTTCCTTCAGCAGCGACTCGTAGCCGCTCACCATCTCCTCCACCGGCTCCTTCAGCGCTTCGGGGCAGTTGCGGTTCATCCCCACCTTGCCCACGAAGGCCCCCATGCCGGCTTCCTTGAACAGGCGCATCAGCAGCCGTGTGCTCTCGGTGTGTATGGTGGCGAACACGCACGCACGCATGGTGCCGAAGCGCCACAGGTCGCGCACGAAGCGGCGGTACATCCGCTCGGCATACTGCGTGTCGGCATACCGTGTCTCCTCGGGGAATGTGTAGCGTGTCAGCCACGGCAACAGTTCCAGGTCCATCGCCAGCCCTTGGTTGCGGTACTGCGACGCATGAACATGCAGGTCGTTCATGGCTGGAATCAGCAGACAGTCGCCAAAGTCCCTGACCTCGGCGCCATCGCAGTCCAGGGCAGCCAAATCCTTAGCCACGCCCGTCACACGTCCGTTGTCATCGACGGCCACGTAGCCGTTCCCAAGTATCTCGAATCGGTCCTTTTCCTTGGTGAACAGGATGTTCCCTTTATAAACTTTTTTCATAATGTTTCGGTGGTCGATAGTGGAAGCTGACGCCGGCCAGGCAAGCCAGTAAGAAAAGCATCTTAAAATGCCTCATAACCATCGGCTTTTCATTTATTTCGCTGCAAATATACAAAAATAGTAACACAACAAGCATAAATTGAACACAAATCTCCATTTTTGTGCCCTAAAAGCCAAAATCAGAAGCACAACACCCCTTCGTCCCCTCCACACACAACACCCCGTTACTCTCACGAGAAACGGGGTGCTTTCATTCTTCATTCGTCATTGACCTTCGGTCGAGCCTGCTCACGCTTGGGATAGTTCAAGCGAGCTTGACTCTCCTCTCGCTTAATCGCAGCCTTCGTCATTCGTCACTTCCCCGCTGCCCGCAGGCCCCCTCCCTCACGGGAGGGGTGCCCTTTGGGCGGGGTGGGTCTTCTTACCCTTCCTCATCCTCCTCGCTCCAGTCCACGCTGGTCTCGCCCTTCTTCTGGGCCTTCTTGGTGGCAGCCTGTACCTTGCGGGTGGTGGTGTACTCGAAGACGAAGTCGTCGCGCTTGAAGTTGAGGCCTGTGCCCACTTCGTAGTTCACGTTCACCTGCTTGATGTTGTCAGCAGTGAACATCTCCATGGCCGTCTTGGGGTTACCCTCGGCGTCGGTGCCGGGCAGCGCACCCTCGCAGGTGATGCTGGGCGTGAAGCGGCCAAGGTCGCCCAGCTCGATGGCGTTGCCCTCGGTGATAGCCTCCTTCACGCAATGGCACATGTCCGTGATGATGCCCACGATGGTGCCCTTGCTGTAGATGCTGTTGTGGTTAGCCATGTGCGCGGCCAGGGCGTCGATGTCCAGCACGCCGTTCAGCTGCAGACTTGCGTACGCCTTCTCGGGCTCGTCGGGGTGGATGGGATTCTTGCGCATGGCAAGAGAGTACTTAAGTGTGTTTTTCATAAAAATAAAAGATTTAAAGTTAATAAAAAGTGGTTAATTCTACATCCGCGAATTCGCTAATCGGATGGTGTCTTTCAACACTGCAAAGGTACTCAAAATCTTTGAATTACCCAAATATTTCCAGCACTTTTTCACAAGAAAAACACAAGTATTTTGCGTCTGTTTTTAAATTTTCCTCTTTAAATTTTTCTCTTTTAAGATATAGTTGTATCTTTGCAGCCAGAAACCTGTAAAAATCGATGAAACAAGCCATTCTCAATAGCATCAAGCAAACGCTGGCCACTACGCTACCTCGTACGGCCAAGGCCATGCTCTATGGGTCGCAAGCCCGTGGGGATGCGCGTGCCGGGTCGGATTGGGACATCCTGATTGTGCTTGACAAAGAACGGCTGTTGCCATCGGATTACGACACCATTACCTACCCGTTGACAAAGCTGGGATGGGACCTCGGTGCCGAAATCAATCCTATCATGTACACCAAGAAGGAGTGGGAAGCCAACCGCATCACTCCCTTCTATCACAATGTTCTTGAAGACGCTATCGCCCTATGAGTTTGAATGACGAAGAAAGACGCACGATGGTGGCCTTGGAAATAGAAAAGGCTCATCGGTTCTTGAATCAGGCGCAGATGGTTCAGGACATGCAGCAATGGGACTTGGCAGCCAACCGCTACTACTATGCTTGTTTCCATGCTGTGCAAGCCCTGTTTATCCACAATGGCCTCGCCAGCAAGACGCACTCGGGCATGTTAAGCCAGTTTGGCCTCCATTTCATCAAGCCGGGCATCATTGAAGACCGCCTTGGCGGTTTCCTTACCCGTATGGAACAGATGCGTGAGAAAGGAGACTATAACTGCCTGATTTCAATCAACGAAGAAGAGCTCAATACCATCATAGAACCAGCCCGAGAATTGGTTAAGGTGATTGAAGATTTGGTGACAAAGTAAAGAATCTTCGAGCATCTGCTCGCAGATAGTCAATCATATGAAAAATTTCGAATCCCCAGCGCCGTGAGGTGCGGGGGACTTTTTTTGAAGGTCTTGACCTTATCGCGATAAGGACTTGTCCTTATGGCCGGAAGGACTTGACCTTATGAAGGGAGGCCCCCAAGCCCCCTAAAGGGGAGTGCTGGGGGGCAAGTGGAAAGGATGGGATGACTCCTTAGTGTGAAAGGAAAAGATCTACGAGGTCTGTGTTCGGCGGGAAGGTTTCAAGATTGTCGGAGATGGACCACGGGATGCCTACGGTCTGCTGCATTTGGTTGTACCATTTATTATAGCAGCCGCTGTCGGGGAATAGGTGTACGCGGCGTCCCCTGAGACAGGCCGTCTTCTCGGCCGTGAGGCCTCCGCAGCCTGCTGTGGCAATCCAGATAAACTGCGGTATGAGAAGGGCCATCACGACGGCAGTTTTCTCACTCTCGACGATGGCCACGGGTTCTGACGGACGTTGGGCCAGCAGGTGTTGTCCGAAGAAGCATTTCGGTGGCTGATAGTCTTTGGGGAGTAAGCCTTGTTTAATCAAGGAGCGGTGTATCCAGTTTTGATTTCCACAGCGATGACCATCGAGGCCGTAGGCCATGATGTGCCCGGTGTGCACCTGCATTTGCTCGTCAATCTGCCAAAAGATGACATCATGCCAGCGTGTGGCACCTATGAAATAAGCATCGAGGACAGCGCTCAGTTCGTGCTGGGTGAGTAATGCCTTATGAATCCAGCCCTTCATCCAACTGCAGAAAAGGCTCTCGTCAGATCGGCACTTATTGACAAGTTGCATGTCCAGAGGTATGAGTGTCTGCACTGGCGGTTGCCAAGGTTGCTGTGCTTGTCGTGGACGGGTGTCACTCTTCTGCTGGCTGAGCCAAGGATGGTCGCGGAAGTATTCACTGGGACGATAGTGGTAGCCACATGACTGTTCGTGGTCGCAGCGGCCAACCCGATCACTGAGATAGCGGAAGTCATCGTGGGTATCTACATAGCGTACGAAACAGCGCCTGCGTCCACAATGCGGACAAGTGGTTTTCTGTTTGCGGCGACCCGTGACGCGCGGGTCGTCCAGTTGATAACGATAGCTTGAATGTATCATAATAAATGCTTTGTTTTTAGTGTTAATCTTTATGAATTCCCGTGCGTTCTGTGCGTCCTTTCTATATATATACGGACGCACAGACGCACAGGAACAAGATTCAGCCTCAGAAGGGGCAGGCTGTTTGAGCGGTCAGGGTGATGGTTTTGTTGGCCTCGAAGAGCTTGCCGTCAGTTACCATCTTGCTGATGAAGCGCGAAATGGTGCTGCGGTCAAGATGGGTCTGTTGTTCCATCGTCTTGGTCAGTTCGCTGCGCAGGATGCTGCCGCCATGCTTGTTGATTATACGCTGAGCGATATCAAGCCGCTGCTGTAACATCTGCTCCTTCTCAGCCTCCCGTTTCGCCGCCTTTTCCTCGCGGATAGCCTGCAGCCTTTGCTGGCGTTGTAGGTCGGCATCGATGATGTGTCCTTGCTCGTCGAAACGGATGCTCCACTCCGGCATCTGGCCATGGCGAGAGTCGGGGCACGAGACGGTGATGACACCTGTCGCGTCCTTCTGACACTGCAAAACAGTGCCGGCTTTCTGTGAGAGCACTGTACCCAGGTGGCCGCGCATGTTCTGGTCATCGACCGCCTTGTTCTCGTGGAGCACGCAGACGATGGCACAATGGAACTCCTCAGCCAGCATCATCAGGTCCTTGATGAGCTTACGCGAAGTTTGCTCGTCGTTGAACGAAGCCACGAACTCCACCACGCCGTCAATGAGCACCACCTGCGGGCTGCAGTCTTCAATCAGCAGGCGCGTGTCAGAGATGAGTGTTTCGTAATTCATCTTTCGTAGCTGAAAGAGCTTCAGGTACTTGTCGATGTACTCAGCATCTCTGCCAGAAAGCCGGATGACATCATCGATGATGCCCTTCACGTCGGCAGGCTTCTGCTCCGTGTCTAACCACAACACCGTAGGTTCCGTCAGCTCCGACTTCACGCGGAACTGACCGCCGCCCATCAGTGCAGCCGTGCAGACCTTGAAAACAGTTGTCTTGCCGGCCTTTTGTTTCGACTTCAAACCGTGGATGTCGTCCAGGGCAAAAAAGCCTACGCCATCGACCGACAGCGCATACTGCTCGGGCTCCACCACCGTCTGGGTAGTGACTCGTAACCCTCGCAACAGCGCCAACCGTTCCTGCCGCTTCTGCTCTTCGGCCGTTGTCATCTGTGCCGCTGCACTAACGATGTCCTCGACAGCCTTCAAATTTAACATTTGCCCTGCGGGCTGCTGTCCCGCTTGGGCATTTACGAACTCTTCAATTTTCATTTTTGTTTATATGAAAATTTTGTTAGACATACGAGGGACTTTGTGTACACCTCGCATCCCGAACACGTCGGTTGTAGTTCGCGCTTTTTATGGTTATAGGTTTCCTAGGAATTTTTTATGTAAATTTTGGCATATTTATATTCGATTTTATAATATTGTTATTACCTTTGCATCAGATATGGATAAGAAAAAAAATGATGATAGGAGACACCATCTAGGTGCACTATTGAAACATGAGCGCAAATGCCGGAAAATTGAACAGGTAGATCTTGCCTTAAAGTTAGGTGTCAGCCAAAAATATATATCCAAGATTGAAGCCAGCCAAAGAAGGATTGATGTTCTTGAGCTGATTGACTATAGTATGGCGCTGAATTTATCTTTGACTGAGTTTGCGTGGAAAATAGAAGATTATCTTTATGGTCTTGGTTTACTTCCTTTTCCTAAGAACTATATTAAGAAGATAAGAGTAGAAGTATCATGGATTGATAACAAGTTCTTCATATCGTTTACAGAGTTTTTGAAAGGAACTGTTATGATTTCATCCAACACGTTTGTTGAATTACAGAAAGTGGTAGAGGAGTATTTTAATTCCATAATAAAAGGAATGGTTGCAAATGACACAGAAGCACCACGCTGGTTTGTAAACAAACAGTATGAATTTGAGTATCAATTCCTTGATGTGACATCACTTCTAAAAACCTATAGTTCCTATATTTCACTCGCCGTTATCAGCCGCGCTTCGGGAATTAACCAAAGTATGCTTTCACAATATGCTAATGGCTTAAAAAAGGCAAGTACCAGTCAGCAGAAACGTATAGCGGATGCAATTCATAAAATAGGCAAAGATCTAATGGCTGTTTTTCCATAAGGCTCATTGGATTCCTTGCTTCATATGGAGCTTAAGACTAATTTCATCAAGAAAAAGTGTTGAAGTCACCACCAGAAAGTATAAGCACGGGTCTATTCCATGCCTATACTGTAGAAAGATTGCAAAAAATTTTCTCGAACAAGGAATATTCTTTATCTTTGCACCACGTTCGGGGAGAAATCCGGACTAAAAGAAAGCATTTGCTATTATTTCGCGTTCAGCCAAAAGCCTCGGAAACTTATTGGAAATAACAACGCACAGAAATAATATGTGATAAGATGTTTCGGATAGGAATGTCTTAGCAGTTAGTATATATAGCAATGCATCGACACTTAGGTGTGGTGCATACTTGTATAACTGCTGAGGTTTCCGTTCCGAGGCTGCCTCAAAGCTGAACGCAAAAGGTGCATCGCGCCTTTTTATGTCCAGCGGCAGGCGTGATTGATAGTTGGTGCTGATAACTACTAACTAACAATCTATGGCCAATACAAACTTAGCGAATGCAAAGACGGCGAAGAATGATGAGTTCTACACGCAGTACAATGATATTCAGAAGGAGATAAATGCTTACCTGGACTACGACCCGAATGTGTTTCGCGGTAAGACGGTGCTGTTGCCTTGCGATGACCCGGAGTGGAGCAACTTCACCAAGTTCTTTGCCCAGAACTTTGAGCTGTTGGGATTGAAGAAGCTTATATCTACAAGCTATGCACCCGAAAGCAAGAAATACAAGATTCCGTATGAGCCTACGCTCTTCGAGACACAACAGCCGTACTTCGATAATGATAAGAGCAAGACGCATGGAAAGATATTCGTGCTGGACCGTGATGTAACAGGCGACAATCGCATCAACATCGAGGATTTGCAATGGCAGTATCTGGAGGGTGACGGTGATTTCCGCAGCAGGGAGATACGCAAACTGCGTGACGAGGCGGACATCATTGTAACCAATCCGCCGTTCTCGTTGTTTAGGGAGTTTGTGGCTTGGATTATGGAAGCTTCTAAAAAGTTTTTGATAATTGGCAATATTAACGCTGTATCATATAAAGAAATCTTTCCTCTATTAATGGGAAATAAAATATGGACAGGTAACCGTTTTAACGAAAGAGTCAATGGTAAGAATATGACCTTCTTTGTTCCTGATTATTATGAAATGAAAGGCACAGAGCTCTATGTCGATGATAACGGAAACAAGTTTATAAGTGTAGCAGGGACGGGATGGTTCACAAACCTTGAGCATGGTCGGCGTCATGCACCACTAAAACTAATGACAATGGCAGAAAACTTCAAGCATAGTAAACATAAGGAAGTGAGAGGCAGGAAAGAATATGTACATTATGAGAACTATGATGCTATTGAAGTACCATTTGCAGATGCTATCCCAAGAGACTATGAAGGAATAATGGGTGTGCCTATATCATTCATTAGTAAATATTGTCCAGAACAATTTGAGATACTGGGCATAACAGACAGAGGCAATCAATATGGTATTAAGACCAAAGAATACACACCACAAGACACTCCACTCTATGGTGATTTAAATCGAAGAGCTGCTATTTTGGTCGATGGCCAATTGAAATCCACGTATGCAAGAATACTAATTCGCAAAAAGCAATCACAATGAAGACCGAATTAAAAATCTATACCGTAGAGCAGATTTGCGACGGCTTCGAGTATAACGAGTTAGAGGGCAAGGGCCTTTATGGCTTGGCTGGTCAGTTGACCATTCAGCCCGAATATCAACGGAACTATATCTATGCCGACGGCAAGAAAGATGTAGCTGTGATAGAGTCTGTTCTGAAAGGCTATCCGCTGGGACTCATCTACTTCAATAGAGTGGATGGTGGGCGAATGGAAGTGCTCGACGGTCAGCAACGCATCACGTCGCTTGGGCGTTTCATTAAGAACAAGTTTGCTGTAAAGATTAACGACCTGGAGCAAATCTTCGACGGACTGAACGAAGGCCAACAGCAGAAAATCATGAAGACGGAGCTGCTGGTGTATATCTGCGAGGGTGAAGGCGAACACGCGGAAGAGGAAATAAAGGAGTGGTTCCAAACAATCAACATCGCTGGCGTACCCTTGAATGAGCAAGAGAAACTGAATGCCATCTTTAGTGGTCCGTTTATCACACTTTGCAAGGCTGAGTTCTCAAATTCGAACAATGCCAATATTCAGCGTTGGGAGAGCTTCGTTAAAGGTCCGGCAAATCGCCAGATGTTCCTGGCTACGGCGCTTGAATGGGTAAGTAGAGGAAACGTTGATGGCTACATGACTGCCCATCGTCGTGACGAGAACATCAATGAGATAAAAACCTACTTCAACACCGTGATAGATTGGGTGGACTCGAAGTTTGATGACATATATCCTGAGATGCAGGGCTTGAACTGGGGAGAACTCTATGAGCGTTACCACCACTTGCCTTTGAACCATTCCGAGCTGTCGGCCAAGGTGCATGAGTTGATGCACGATGACTTTGTGGGGAACCGCCGAGGCATCTTTGAGTATGTGCTTGGTGGCTGTCAGGATACTAAGCTCTTGAATGTGCGCCTGTTCGACAAACCTACAATGCGCATAGTGTATCAGCAGCAGACCGATAAGGCAAAGGCAGAGGGCGTGAGCAACTGCCCTTACTGCGCCATCGGCCATGATGCAAATCGTCAGCGCATTTGGAAGCTGGAAGAAATGGATGCCGACCATGTGACAGCGTGGAGCAAGGGCGGTAGCACTGACATCAGCAACTGCCAAATGCTGTGCAAGACGCACAATAGGGCGAAAGGAAACAGATAAATGACTTACCTTAAATAAATTACAAACAATGAAACAACTCTTCTTATCCTTATTATTTACATTGGCCATTCTGCCGGTGAATGCACAGGAAACCACCTATGGCATCGTAAGATTGAAGCATGCCGAAATGATAGACAGCCTTAATCGGCTCAATGCGGCCATACAGAATGTTGAAGAACAACTGAAAGGCCGCTCGGCTTATTATACTGTAGAAAGGAACGGGCAGCAGTTTAGTGCCAGAGACCATGTAACCGATTCTCTTTCTTCTATGAAGTGGAGACTAATCACTCAACGGAACAGCCTGTTGAGCCGTCATGATGAGAAGATGGGGCCAGACGTCCATCTGATGAAGGCTGGGACGATGATTCAAAGGTCTAATAATCTCATGTTCGTGGCTTCTGCCTTTGGTGTTGCTGGAGGCGCATGCCTCGGCGCTGGATTTGGCAAGGATAATACAGTATTAAAAGTTGTAGGCATAACGTCTAGTGTCGTTTCTCTTGCATGTGCCATAGGATCCATTTCCTGCAGTTACAAGTCGGGACATGAACTCAAGCTTGCCGCTGGCAGCATCACATATTCGTTCTGAAAGTGGACATGAACCCTTATTTACTTCCCCCTCAGCACACGAGCCCCCTTCACCCCTGTGGCCCGTGTGTTTCTTTTTCACCTCTCTCATTTTTTTTCGCTCTTTTGCTTGCAGGTCAGGAATAATCGTTAACTTTGCAGCGCTTTGGGTGCTCCCTGTGAGCGGATAAGGTAAGAAAATGGTTGGACAAGAAAAATGGGAATGGCAGGAGCCGGGGACGGCATGGCGGGGTGTCGGGGTGTATCATGTCACGCTGACGGTGCCGTCGCGCGAGCCGTTGCTTGGGACATTGGTGATTCCGGATCGCGATCCCTCAAAGGCGCGGATAGAGCGGACGGCCTTGGGAGAGGCTGTGGTCGGAGAGTTGTATGTGATGTGCAGGCATTATCCGGCCATCCGCATCCTGCAGTTCTGCCTGATGCCTGACCATCTGCATGCTGTTATCCAGGTGACACGGGTGATGGAAACGAGCATCCGCAGCGTGATACGCGGGTATTGGCAGGGGGTGAAGAAACATGGCAGGGCTTATTCTTTGGCGCTTGCTGCCGAATTAAATTCGGACACAACGGACGAAGGGAACGGGAATTCGGAGACAACGGACGAAGGGAACGGGAATTCGGAGACAACGGACGAAGGGAACGGGAATTCGGAGACAACGGACGAAGGGAACGGGAATGCGGAGAGAAGGAATGGAGGGAACGGGAATTCGGAGACAACGGACGAAGGGAAGGGGAATGCGGAGACAACGGACGAAGGGAACGGGAATGCGGAGACAACGGACGAAGGGAACGGGAATTCGGAGACAACAAACGAAGGGAAGGGGAATGCGGAGACAACGGACAAAGGGAACGGGAATGCGGAGACAACGGACAAAGGGAACGGGAATGCTGAGAAAACAAAGGACGGGGGCTATGCTTTTCCGGTGTTTACTGAGCGCCCGTTTATTCGGCCGTTGTCCCGCCGTGGGCAGCTGCATACAATGATTCAGTATGTCAGGATGAACCCGCAACGGTTGGCTACCAAACGCTTGAGGCCGGGCTATTTCCGTGTGCAGAAGGAGATTGGGATTGGCGGAAGGGTGTATGACGGCGTGGGGAATATGACGATACTGACGGCTGACTGTTTCGACACCGTGCATGTGCGAAGCACGATGGTGGAAGAGGCGCAACACGGCGCAACGGAAAGGTTGAGGAATTACATGAATTCCTGTGTATTGAAGGCTCGTGAGGGCGTTGTCATGGTTTCTCCTTTCATCTCGCCTCATGAGAAGCCGGTGATGGATGTCCTGCTTCGCGAGCAGCACCCTTTCATCTTTCTGGCGGACAATGGCTTCAGGGAGTACTACAAGCCTTCGGATGCACTCTTTGATGCTTGTGCAGCGGGGCGTGTGCTCATACTGAGTGCATGGCCATACGATGCCCAAAAGCGGCACATCAGCCGCGCGGAGTGCGTGCAGCTGAATGCGATGGCAGCGGAGATTTGTGATTCTTTGAATGCTCCAAACGTATAGGGGAGGGCACTTCAGACTATTTACCTGACATAGATGCAGAAGATGGCGGAGTTATTGCCCTTCTCGTTGTCGGCATCAAGGTACTTGCCCTGACGCTTGAAGAAGCGCTTGCCGTCGCCGTCGTCTGGTGTCAAGATCATGCTCTTCAGATGTTCCGCCAGCAGATGTCCCTTGAGGGCATTCTCGTTGACATCCTCGTTGCTCTTTGTCCAGTTGACCGAAATGCCCACTTCACCCTTGGCATTCGTCCATGAGCCGGAGAAACCGCTGCGTACGAGTGTGGGGTGGGCGGCGTAGTACTTGCGCGGTCTGACGATGAGCAGGGAGATGTCCTCGCCTGAAATTTGTGTCGTGAACTGCAGCACGAAGTGTGCCTGCTCCGGCTTCTCCACGACTTTCCAGTAGCCCCATTGCTTCATATACTCTTTCACACGCTGCTGTCCTGCCTGCTCATAGGCCAGCGGGCTGTCGGTGGGGATATACACGCAGTTCCCCTCAGCAATCAGGTTGCCGTGGATGTTGCCTTCATCGATGATGGGTGCGTCGGGCGTGGCACTCGGTGCTACCGTCGTTGTGGCTCCAGTCTGCTCGCCGGTGAAGTTCATCGCGCTGCCGTCGGCCTTACGTATCATGAGAATGTTCTCCTTGGCCATGCGCACGATAGGCGCGTTCTCGCCAGGCTCGGTGCTGTAGAATACATATTTGTCGCTCACCTCGAGGTTCCAGGCCTTCACGGGGTCGCCCTGCTTGGCAATAATCAAATCCTGTGCCTGAGCCCCTAAGGTCCCGAGCATCCATGCTGCAATCACTAAGCTGCGTTTCATACTTGTCATTTGTTATGGTTTTGTTAATGTGATGAAAAGGTACTCATTACCCGAAGAGGTAGGGGTTGTTGCGGTGCTCGGCGGCGATGGTGGTCTTGAGGCCGTGGCCGGGATAGACGGTGGTGTCGCCGGGGAGGGTCTTGATGAGGGCCTTGAGGGCGTCGATGAGCGTCCAGAGGTCGCCGCCAGGGAAGTCGGTGCGGCCGATGCTGTTCTGGAAGAGGCTGTCGCCGGAGAAGAGGACTTTTTCTTCTTCGCAGTAGTAGCAGACGCCACCGGGGGTGTGGCCGGGGCAGGGGATGACGGTGAGGCGGTGGCTGCCGAAGGTGATGACACTCTCGGGGGTGATGTCCTCGCCGGCGGGAGGGTTGGCACAGCGGATAGAGTAGTGGAGGATGCTGCGGACTTGTTCATCGACGTCGTCGTAGAGGGGACGGTCGGGCTGCGGACAACGGGGCGGCAGGCCGTAGAGCTCGGCGATGTAGTCGGCGCCCCAGAAGTGGTCGAAATGGGCGTGGGTGAGCAGATGGGCTACGGGCTTGAGGTCGTTGTCGCGGATGTACTTGGCGATCATGGCTTTTTCATCGTCGTAGTAGGCTCCGCAGTCGATGATGACGGCTTCGCGGGTCTCATCGCTGACGACGTAGCAGTTCTCGCTGAGGGGATTGACGGGGAAGGACTTGATATTCACAGCGGATAATTTTACGATTGGACGATTTTACGATTTTACAATTTATATTGAATCTTTAAACGCTTGAAATCCTGAATATTGAACTTCTTGAACTCTTAAACCACTTGAACCTTTAAACTCTTAAACTCTTAAACTTTAAACCCTACAACTGCACATACACGACTTTCTTGGTCTCGAAGTATTCCTCGGTGAAGTAGTCGGAGAGGGGGGTGATGAGCTTCTCGCGACGCACGGCGGCGGCCTCGTGTTCGAGTTCGCCACCCTTGAGGGCGATGAGGCCGTTGGGGAGGGCGTTGGCGGCGTTGGGGTTCTGTGCGATATGTGGCTGCGCAATCTTCACGAGGTCTGCAAGGGGCATGACGGCGCGGCTGACAACGAAGTCGAAGCGGGCGGGCTGGAGGAAGGAAGGGGAGACGGCAACGGAATCGCCGCCCGCCATCGCCGCAGGGGAAGCAGAGGGGGCGGGGGCGCCGTGTTGTATCATGGAAGAGGGGGCAGGGGTGCCGTGTTTCTTGAGCTTCTTGGGATTGGGGGCGTAGCGCACTTCCTCGGCACGGGCGTGCTGTGTGGTGACATTGGTGAGGCCCAAGGCGGCGATGACTTCGTTGCAGACGCGGATTTTCTTGCCGATGCTATCGACGAGGTGGAACTGCACGTCGGGGAACATGATGGCGAGGGGGATGCCGGGGAAGCCGCCGCCGGTGCCGAGGTCCATGACGCGGGTGCCGGGGCGGAAGTTGATGACCTCGGCGATGCCCAGGGAGTGGAGGACATGGTGCTCATAGAGGTTGTCGATGTCCTTGCGCGAGATGACGTTGATCTTGGCGTTCCAGTCGTGGTAGAGGGCGTCGAGGGCTGCGAAG
Source organism: uncultured Bacteroidales bacterium (assembly GCA_902779845.1). GTDB lineage: Bacteria > Bacteroidota > Bacteroidia > Bacteroidales > Bacteroidaceae > Physcousia. The sequence goes on from CACZCZ010000004.1 coordinate 76,573, forward strand.
CGCTCAAGCTGCTCGGGGGTGAGGGCGGGGAAGTAGTGGGCGATGAGACTCATGGGGGAATTGGACAATTGGACAATTTACAATTTGACAATTGGGTTGCTTGAGGGATGGGGGAATTGGACAATTGGACAATTTACAATTTGACGATTTTGGGCACATGTGCATTTGTGGCGCGAAGGTACGGCTTTTTTGTGAAAATTCGGCTGTCGCGGTGGCAAAAGTGATGAAAAACGTTATCTTTTATTATAAAAGTTCGCGCGATGGGCTGCTGTTCGGAGAATTCTCCTTAAATTTGCAGCCGCAACGATTCAAGAAATTGCTCGATTAACAATCAAGAAAACAGCAAGCAAAAAAGAAAACAGCAAACGAAACTATTCAACATTTTATATATTATGTCAAAGATAGTCACTCTTGGCGAACTGATGCTTCGCCTGTCCCCCCAAGGTAACGACCGTTTCATCCAGAGCGAGAGCTTCCGCATCATCCCCGGCGGCGGCGAGGCCAATGTGGCCATCTCGCTGGCCAACTACGGCCACGAGGCTTACTTCGTCTCCAAGCTGCCCAAGCATGAGATTGGTCAGATTGCCGTGAATGCCATGCGCCGCTATGGCGTTGACACCCGCTTCATCGCCCGTGGCGGCGACCGTGTGGGATTGTACTATGCCGAGACGGGAGCCTCTATGCGCCCCTCAAAGGTCATCTACGACCGCGCCCATAGCGCCATCGCCGAGGCTGTGCCCGCTGACTTCGACTTCGACAAGATCATGGAGGGTGCCGACTGGTTCCACTGGAGCGGCATCACGCCCGCCATCAGCGACAAGGCTGCTGAGCTGACGCGCCTGGCCTGCGAAGCTGCCAAGCGCCACGGCGTCACGGTGAGTGTGGACCTCAACTTCCGCAAGAAGCTGTGGACGAGCGAGAAGGCCATCAGCATCATGCGCCCGCTGATGAAGTATGTGGATGTCTGCATCGGCAACGAAGAGGATGCCGAGCTGTGCCTGGGCTTCAAGCCCGACGCAGATGTCGAGGGCGGCAAGACGGACGCTGCCGGCTACGAAGGCATCTTCCGTCAGATGCGCGAGGCGTTTGGCTTCAAGTATGTCGTCTCCACGCTGCGCGAGAGCTTCAGCGCCACGCACAACGGCTGGAAGGCCCTCATCTTCGACGGCAAGGAGTTCTACCAGAGCAAGCGCTACGACATCGACCCCATCATCGACCGTGTGGGCGGTGGCGACAGCTTCTCCGGCGGCCTGATCCACGGCCTGCTGACGAAGGCTACACAGGGCGAGGCCCTGGAGTTCGCCGTGGCAGCCAGCGCCCTGAAGCACACCATCAACGGCGACTTCAACCTCGTGAGTGTCGAGGAAGTGGAGGCGCTGGCCGGCGGTAATGCCAACGGCAGGGTGCAAAGATAAGGAAATTGGACAATTGTCAAATTACTTGTTTATCAAGAATTTAATTGTCAAATTACCTGTTTATCAAAGAACTTAATTGTCAAATTGTAAATTGTCCAATTGTCAAATTATCTGATGGCTCGATTTGATCAGCTGGCCGTTATGGCCAAGATAGGTGAGACGGGTATGGTGCCCGTGTTCTACCACAAGGATGCCGAGGTGGCCAAGAAGGTCATCAAGGCTTGTTATGAAGGCGGCGTGCGCGCCTTCGAGTTCACTAACCGTGGCGATTTCGCACAGGAGGTCTTTGCCGAGTGCGTGAAGTTCGCCGCCAAGGAGTGCCCCGAGCTGGCGCTGGGCATCGGCAGCGTCGTGGATGCCCCCACGGCTGCCATGTACCTGCAGCTGGGTGCCTGCTTCGTCGTAGGCCCCCTGTTCAACCCCGAGATAGCTCCCGTCTGCAACCGCCGTCTGGTGCCTTACTGCCCCGGCTGCGGCAGCGTCAGCGAGATCGGCAAGGCACAGGAGCTGGGCTGTGTGCTCACGAAACTCTTCCCCGGCGATGTCTATGGCCCCAACATGGTCAAGGGACTGATGGCTCCCATGCCGTGGTCCAAAATCATGGTCACGGGCGGCGTGGCCCCCGAGGCAGAGAACCTGAAGGCCTGGTTCAAGGCAGGCGTCTATTGCGTGGGCATGGGCTCGAAGCTCTTCCCCAAAGACAAGGTGGCCGCCGAGGACTGGCAGTATGTCACCGACAAATGCCGCGAGTGCCTGGGCATCATCGCCGAGGTGCGCAAGAGCTAACTCCAACACACACATCCTATGATGACCCGAAATCATTCACGCAGGCTCTCGTGGAAGGGAGCCGCACTCATCGGCCTCGCCTCGCTGGTGATGGCCGGCTGCCAATGGTTCAACGGCAAGGAGTCGGAAGCCGAGGAGTTGGTGTGGTGCACCGTGGAATACGATGACAGCATCACGGTGAACGGCGCGAAAGCCTTCCAGGAGATGCGCATCGATTTCCCGCCCAGCCAAGCCGCCGACAAAGCCGACAAAGGCACCGTGGCCGCCCTCGGCTGGATTCGTGAGCAGGTGGCAGCGTGCAGCTATCCCAACTACGAAAACGACCCGCAGGATTCCGTCATCACCTTCTCCATCGACGAGGTGGAACGCTTCGCCGAGCCCTTCGTCAAGTCGTGTGGCCGCCAAGGTCTGGACCGTATGTCCGCTGGTCTTCGCGAGTTCGCCAGCGAGGGCTTCGACGGCAGCTTCATGAACATGCTGCACATCGAGCTGCAGGAGCAGACACCCGAGTATCTGACGCTGTTCCAGGAGCATGATGTCTATACGGGCGGTGCCCACGGCGGGCAGTACCTGGCCGGCATCACCTTCAGCAAGAAGGACGGCAAACAGCTGGGCTGGAACCTCTTCAACATGGACAAGAAGGCCGAGCTCATAGAACTCATCAAGGCACAGCTGAAGAAGGAATTCAGCGCTGACGCCTCGGAACCCATCACTACCGACGAACAGTTGCAGGATCTGCTGATTCTCTACGACGACCCCGAGACGCCCGAGAACGAACTCGAGTATGGTTTGCCGCTGCCGGTGACCGCTCCGTGGGTGACGCGCGACGGCATCATCTTCCTCTACCAGGAGTATGAGATTGCGTGCTACGCCATGGGTCGCCCCAGCGTCATCCTGCCTTACGAGGCTTTGAAGCCCCTGCTGTCGGATGAGGGCAAGGCACTCCTGAACCTTCAATAATCCGTAGATGAGACGCCTCAGCTCCATCGTCCTTATTCTGTTTTGTGCGGCATCTGGTGTCGCACAAACTGATTTATATGTCGATGGTCAGCTGCTGGCACGCGATGTCAGCCGTACGGCACAGATGCCCGAGGCGCTGCAACAACTGCTGCGTGGGCGGGAGCTCAGCCAGCGGCAGTCGCCACGACGGCAGCAACGTCTGGCAACCGCCAGCCGCATCGGTCCGCTGCTGGCTTCCATCCGAGGGCAGGAGGAGCCCTACAACCTGCTGTGTCCGCATTGGCGCTTTGAGAGCGGAGAGGTGAGCGCAGACCGCTGCCTCTCGGGCTGCGTGGCCACGTCCATAGAACAGGTGATGGCCTACTACCGCTATCCCGAAGTCCTGCAGGACACGCTGCATGGATGGAGCACCGAGAACTACGACATCGCCGACATGCTGCCTGGAACCCGCTTCGATTGGGACCACTACCTGCTGGACTATCGCGACGGGTGGACAGAGACTCAGGGCCTCGCCATCGCGCTGCCCTCGCTGGCGGCAGGCATGGCCGTACACATGAACTACGGGCTCTACGCCTCTGGCGCCAACGTCTATCGTGCCGTGGAACCCCTGAGTAATGCCATGGGCTACGGGATGGTGCGCTTCTACGACCGCATCCTCTACCCCCCCGACCGCTGGCACGCCATGCTGCGCCATGAATTGCAGCAGGGCCGCCCCATCGTCTATTCCGGCCACACGATGGCCCTGTCGGGACATGCCTTCAACATCGACGGTGTGGATGCCGACGGCCTCTACCATCTCAACTGGGGCTACGACGGCTACTACGACGGGTGGTATGACCTGGACCGTCTGTCGCCATGGGAACCCTTGCGCGTGGACGACGAGGGGCTGGAGATGGGCTTCTTCTGCAACCAATCCGCCCTGTTCATGCACCCCTCCGAGACGGCACAACCCTTAGAACCCGACACCATGGCGCTGGATGACTTGGGCATCGTGCTCGACGCCATCGACTTCCATCGCGCCCCCGACCTGCAGGGCTACGTCGGTGCCGACTTCCTGTTCCACAACGAGGGCTGCGAGGTCGTCACCTACACCTACGAGGTGATGACATGGCTGCCCGACGAGACCGACATCTTCAAGAACGCCGACTATGTGGGGCTGAGCGCCATCACCCTGGAGCCCGGCGAACAGCGCGCGCAGCGTGTCTATCTCCATTTCGCTGAGGAGGGCGATCGTCTCATAGGCATCTCACACGATGACATCACCATCCCCTTCCAGATGCCCGTGAGCATCGCCCACGGCACAGCACCGAACTTGGAGTGGGGGAGTGCCACCGTGGCGGAGAGTAGCGAGGAGGACGGCCGCTATGCCTACACCTTCGCCGTGCCCGTCAGCAACACCGCCGCCGCGGGCTATGCCGGCAGCGATGTCACCCTGTGCCTCTATGCCGTAGGCCACGAGGGCGAGGACCTGCGCCACTACCGCGTCCTCTCGCTGGCAGCAGGCAGCGCCACCACGCTCACCGTCACCTTCTCCGACCTGGCCCCCGCGACAAGCTACACCTTCCTGGTGCGATGCCCCTGGGCTGTGCAGTCACAGCTGAGCTTCACCACCCCGACGCCCACAGGCATCACCACGTTTGCGCCCGCGCCCGCCAAGCAGGCATCGCCGTGGTATGACCTCTCCGGCAGACCCGCCCGTGACGCTTCGCGAGGGCTGCTGATTCAAAAAGGCAAGAAGATATGGTTGACCAACTGATAGATAAATACTACAGCGACAATGCACCGCTGCGTGAGATCCTGCTGACACACAGCCGTAGCGTGGCTGACATGGCCCTCGACGTGGCACGCCGTCACCCCGAACTGGGGGCTGACGAGACCTTCCTCTACGAAGCCGCCATGCTCCATGACATCGGCGTCTTCCTGACCGATGCCCCTGGCATCCAATGCTTCGGGCATGAACCCTACATCAAGCACGGGTTGCTGGGCGGAGAGCTGCTGCGCCGAGAGGGACTGCCGCGGCATGCTCGTGTGGCCGAGCGACACACCGGCACGGGTCTCACGCGCGAAACGATTCTCCGGCAGGCGCTGCCCCTGCCTCTGGCCGACTACTCGCCCGAGACCATCGAGGAGCAGCTCATCTGCTATGCCGACAAATTCTTCTCGAAAAGTCACCTCGAACGGGTGCGCACTCCGGAACAGGTGCTGAAGAGCCTGGAGAAGTTCGGAGCAGATGGTGTGGAGCGCATGAAAGCGTGGATGAAGCGGTTTGAATAGCCGAAGTTTCCCTTGTTTTGGTTAATAATGCTGAAATTTCTTGCGTATGCGCGCGAGAAGGCGTACTTTTGCACGATATTTTAAGCTGACGTGAATAGACGCTTCCTCTCTATATGCTTTTTAGCCGCAATCGTGGGTATGGTGATGGCCTCCGTCACCACGCCGATGGCACATACCCGTGGCCGCATGAATAGAGACTCCGTGGCGTCGGACTCCTTGATGCTGGACTCCGTGGCGCTGGATTCCGTGAGCGCCGACACGCTGCGCTACCTGATCGTGGGTGGCGACACCGTCTATCTCGGCGTGGGCGGTCACACGGGTGTCGATACCGTGGCCATCGACTCTTCGAAACAGAGCAAGAGCGCCCTGGATGCACCTGTGGATTTCGATGCCAAGGACTCCATCGTCTTCGACTACGGACAGAACCGCGTCAACTTCTACGGCGAAGCCAATGTCAAGTACCAGAATCTGGAACTCACGGCCGACTACATCACCATGAGCGTGGACAGCAGCATCGTTCACGCCCTGGGCCGCAAGGACTCGCTGGGACACATCGTTACGCCGCCCGTCTTCAAGCAGGGCGACGACACCTATGAACCCGACGACATCGCCTATAATTTCAAGTCACGCAAGGCCTTTATCCATAACGTCTTCACGCAGCAGGGCGAGGGCTTCATGGTGAGTAACGAGAGCAAGCGCGACTCGTCGGGAACGATGTATGTCCGCAACGCACGCTATACCACGTGTGATGCCAAACATCCGCACTTCTATCTCCAGCTGACACGTGCCAAGGTGCGCCCCGGCAAGGACGTTGTCTTCGGTCCCGCCTATCTCGTGGTGGAGGACGTGCCGCTGCCGCTGGCGATTCCCTATGGTTTCTTCCCCTTCTCGAAGTCCTATTCAAGCGGTATCATCATGCCCACATACGGCGACGAGACCACGCGCGGTTTTTACCTTCGTGACGGCGGCTACTACCTGGCCATCAACGACAAGGTCGATCTCAAGCTCCTGGGCGAAATCTACACCAAGGGCTCATGGGGACTCTCGGCACAGAGCGTCTATAAGAAACGCTACCGCTTCAGCGGCGCTGTGAACCTCTCGTACCAGAATACCGTCGAGGGCGAGAAGAATATGCCTGACTACTCGGTATCCAAAAGCTTCAAGGTGCAATGGAGCCACCGTCAGGATTCCAAGGCCAACCCGGCGCAGAGCTTCTCGGCCAGCGTGAACTTCGCCACATCGAGCTACGAGCGCAACAACCTCACCTCGATGTACAACCCGCAAGCTTACACACAAAGCACGCGAACCTCCTCCATCTCCTACAGCCGCACCTTCCAGGACATCGGACTCACGCTCTCCGCCTCCATGAACTTGTCGCAGAACGTGCGCGACTCCAGCGTCTCCGTGACCCTGCCCACGCTGAACATCTCGCTGGCGCGCTTCAACCCCTTCAAGCGCAAGAAGAAGGTGGGCAGCGAGCGATGGTACGAGAAGATTGCCATGAGCTACACCGGAACGCTCTCCAACTCCATTTCCACCAAGGAAGACAAGATCCTGAAGGCAAACCTCATCAAGGACTGGCGCAACGGTATGCGGCACTCCATCCCCATCAACGCCTCCTTCTCGGTTGCCAACTACATCAACATCACACCCTCGTTCAACTTCACCGACCGTATGTACTCGCACAAGGTGAACCGCTCATGGGACACCGATGCGCAGACGGAACGGCGTGACACGGTCTATGGCTTCTACAATGTCTATGACTTCAACGTCAGCCTCTCGGCCTCCACGAAACTCTACGGCATGTACACGCCCATCATCGGCAAGAAGAATTCAGCGCTGCGACGCACGCAAATCCGGCATGTCTTCACGCCGTCCCTGAGCTTCTCCTATGCCCCCGACTTCAGTTCCTCGTTCTGGGGCTTCTACGACACCTACGTGAAAACCGATGCCAACGGCAATGTCTCCACCGTCAACTACTCTCCCTTCCAGGGTGCCATCTATGGTGTGCCGGGCCAAGGGAAGACGGGCAACGTGGCATTGGATGTCTCCAACAACGTGGAGATGAAGGTGCCGTCGTCCAAGGACTCCACCGGTTACAAGAAAATCAGCCTGATTGATGAACTCGGCGGTTCGCTCAGCTACAACATGGCCGCCAAGTCGCGCCCCTGGAGCGACTTGAATATGCGCATCCGACTGAAGCTCACGAAGAGCTACACCTTCTCCCTCAACGCACAGTTTGCCACCTATGCCTATGAGTTCAACGAAGCCGGACAGGTCGTCGTGGGCGACCGCACGGAATGGAGCCATGGTCGCTTCGGACGTTTCCAGGGCATGAGTCAGAACTTCTCCTACACGTTCAACAACCAGACCTTTGCCAAGCTCTTCGGCAAGAACAAGGGCAGCAAGAAGAAGGATGATGATGACAACCCTGAGGAAGACCCCCATAACATGAACGACACCAATCTCGACCCCGAACTCACCAAGGGACAGCATGCCGCCAAGCGCGATCCCAACAGCGACGAACTCGACGAAGACGGCTACGTGAAGTTCAAGATCCCGTGGTCGGTGTCGGTGTCGTATGGCGTCTCGCTGCGTGAGAATACGCAGGCGGAGATCAACAAGGAACGTATGCGCTACCCCTATAAGCTCACCCACACGCTGAACTTCTCGGGCAACATACAGATAGCATCCGGATGGAACATCTCGTGGTCGTCGGGCTATGACTTCACAGCGAAGCGCCTGTCTATGACCACCGCTTCTGTCTCGCGCGACCTCCATTGCTTCACCATGTCGGCCAGTATGGTGCTGACACCTTATACATCCTATAATTTCACCTTCGCTGCCAACTCCTCGACACTCGCCGACGTGCTCAAGTGGCGTAAGCAAAGCAGCTACACCAACACCCTGGAATGGTACTAATCAATTTCTATACGCTATGAAAAAGCTACTCTTCATGCTTCCTCTTATGGCCATCATACTGATGATGGGCTGCTCCAAGAAAAGCGACTACCACATGTCACGCTTCCTGCGTCCCAACGATGGCGGCCTCTACGTCTATGCCGACCAGGAATGGGATTCCGTGTCTTTTGAGACAACAGAGTCATACACGCTGTCCTCCAACGTCTCGTGGTTCAAGGTCCCCGATGAGTACAGCAGCTTCAAGAACCCCTATACCGACGCTGTCTTGCTGTCGTATGCCTGGCTGCAGTTTGAACCCAACACCACAGGCGAGATGCGCTATGGGCTGCTGCATCTTGCTGCCGGCGACTACAGCGTGGATGCCACCGTCATCCAGCTGCCCTTCCTCAACGTGACCAATCCTGTGCGCCAGGGCTATGTCCTTACGCCGCTCGTCATCGATGCCACCACGTCATCCGCTTCGCTGGCCTTTACAGCCTATTCCAACTGGACGCTCTCCACAGACAGCGACTGGCTGACATTCGAAGCCACCTCCGGCGCTGCAGGTGAACGTAGGGTAATGATCACGACAGAGCTCAACACCACCGACGAAGACCGTACGGCCAAAGTGCTGCTGACCTCACGCGGTGTCACGCAGGAGATCACCGTCACACAGCAGAAGCCAATCCCTGCGGAAGGGGCGTAGGGCGCAATCTCCTCCACACAGTAGGGATTTTCCCTCGGGGATTAGGTCATTTCCTTTTGCCATGTTATGAGAACGCCATACCTTTGCACCATCAAACAAAGGAAAATGTCAAACCTCTAAACATAAGTGCAATATGAAAAAGATGATTTTTACCCTCGTGTTCAGCATCTGCGCTGCCGTCTCCCTCAGCGCTATGAACTATGAAGAAGCCCGCGAGCAGGCCCGCTTCCTCACCGACAAGATGGCCTATGAGTTGAACCTCAACGATCAGCAGTACAACGATTGCTACGAGATCAATTTGGATTACCTCCTGAGCGTACGCACCGAGGCCGACCTCTATGGCGATTATCTTACCTATCGCAATTCCGACCTCCGTCATATCCTTTATGACTGGCAGTACACGCTCTTCGCAGCTGCCGACTACTTCTTCCGTCCGCTGACATGGTACCGTGGTGCCTGGCTGTTCCCCATCTACCGTTACTACAGCCTTGGACATTACTACTACCATCATCCTTCGGTTTATTACACCTATCGCGGCGGCCACGGACGCTACTACCATCGCGGCGGTTACTACTATTCGCGTCGTCCGCATTGGAACGGAGGTTTCCGCGGATCGCACCGTGGTGCCATCAGTCATCGCGGCCATGCAGGTTATCCCTCACATCGTCCCGATCATGGACCTTCTCGCCATGGCGATCTCTCACATCATGGCAGCCCCTCGCATCATGGCGGTGCTCCCTCGCATCGGGGCGGCGATGTCTCCTCACGTCATGATGGTGCATCCTCACATCGTCCCTCTTCCGGCACCTACCACATGGGTGGCGGTAGCAGCAACCACTTCAACGGCAACAGTTCCGGCTCACGTCCGAACATGGATGCCCGTGCCCAAGGCCGTTCAGACTACGGTCATCCCAGTTCCACTCGTACTACCGTCAGTTCCACTTCGCACCATACTCCCGGCATGAGCGGACGCAGTTCTGTCCCCTCACACGGCAGTTTCAGCGGAGCATCCATGAGGAGTGGCGCTTCACACAGTGGCGGTCATGCAAGTTTTGGTGGTTCCCGTGGTGGTGGCTCTCACGGTGGCGGTTTCCACGGCGGTGGCGGTTCACACCGTGGCGGTGGTCGCGGCAGGTAACATGCGCTGCCACACCACAGCATCTACGAAAGAATCCTCAGCACGTAGCCAGTCATGTAAGGGTGCCGAGGCCTCAAAGCCCAGCCGCGTAAACAATTGCGTGGCTGGTTTGTTTGTGGTAGCGATGATGGCGTAGATCTGATGCAGATGTAAGCTGCTGGCATAGTGGCAGAGGGCCTGCATGGCAGAGGCGCCGTGGTGGTGACCCTGATGTTCGGGAAGTATCAGCAATCCGATCTCTGCGCGCAGGTGGATGGCATCGAAGTTTACGAGGTCGGCAAAACCTATGGCCTTCCACGCGCGCGCGCCCGATTCCTCTTTAATCTCTATCACTAAGCGAACCTGCCCGTCGCGGAAGATGTCGCCCGTGCTGTCTGCGATAAATTGACGCAGGGTATAGCGGGAGTACGGCACGGTGGTGGAACCATGACGCCAGAAGGTGGGGTCGTTCTCAATGCGATACACCAATTCCAAGTCCTCGGGTTCCAAGGCTCGTAGGCGAAGGGTAGGGGTGTCAGGAGAAGATATCATTGGGCAGGATGAGCTTGCCGCTCTGCAGGTTGAAGGTTCCGTAATCACAATGCAGGCCTTGGCGTGAGCCGTTCACCATCTGCCACAGCATATTGCAGTAGGGACGTCCGTCGGCCGTCACCTCGAAGACGCAATGCATGACGGTGCTTTTGGCTGGCAGTTCGCTGCCGCGTGAAGCATCGAGTCCGGCGCGGTGACAGATGTCCTGCACGGCTGCCCAGGCTTCGTCGCTGCCGATGAACAGGAGTGTCTCGGGCAGCGGCGTGTGCAGACGATGGAGGCCGGTGGCGCGCTTCAGCCATTTGATGCCGCGCTTCAGCCACTTGCGTACCATGCTCAGGAAGCCCATTCCCAACACGGCAGTTTCCACGCAAATCCATGCAAACCAATAGCGGCGTGCGAAATGCTTGCGGAAGAAGATGAGCATGGCGTGGTAGAAGTTATAGACGTAGCGGAAGCTGGTCTGCTGGGTGCTCTCGCCCTTGTAGTGCAACATCAGCTTGGGCGTGTACCAGCATTCCCAGCCACCCATGCCGATGCGGTAGCTGAGGTCGATGTCCTCGCCGTACATGAAATAGGTCTCGTCCAGCATCCCCACTTGTTCGAGGGCTGTGCGCCGCAGCATCATGAAAGCACCCGAGAGCACTTCCACCTGGCCGTCGGCAAACTCGGGCAGATGGCCCATATAGTAGTGGGCGAAACGCTGGTGGCGCGGAAACAGACGATTCAAGCCCAGCACTTTATAGAACGAAGTGGCAGGGGTGGGCAGACCTCGACGCGACTCGCGGGCAAAGCTGCCGTCGCGGTTCACCATGTGGATGCCCAGCGCTCCGGCTTGGGGGTGCTGCTCGAAGAACTGGATGCAATGCTGCAAAGTGTCCTCGGCGATGAACGTGTCGGGATTCAGCAACAGCACCAGTTCGCCTGTAGATTCACGGATGGCTTGGTTGTTGGCGCGTGCGAAACCTACGTTGTCCGTGTTCTCGACATAATGCACGTCGGGGAACTGCGAACGCAGGAAATCGATGGAGCCGTCGGTGCTGGCGTTGTCCACCACCCAAGTCTCAACATCCAACCCTCTGGCAGCGCGCTGAACGGAGTCCAGACACTGCCACAGGTAGTGCTTGACATTATAGTTGACGATGATGACGCTTAGCCTCATGACTCCTCTTGATTTCCAAAGCTTTCGCGCTCATAGCGCATCTTTCCGTCCGAAGGCCAGATGAAGAAGAAGGAGACCGCGCAAATCAGAGCCATATAGCCACAGCTGGTGTTGAAGCCCAGAAGGTAGTACATCAACGTATTGTAGATGAGGGGGACGCTAAGGAGGACAATACGCAGGAGTGCCCAAGTACGATAGTGCTGCTCGCTCTGTTGAACCAGAGCATGCACGCGCTTAAAGGTCATCAGCTTCAGCGCCAAAGGAATGCTGATGAGCGTGATGATAACACTACACAAGCTGAATACGTATTCCTGGGTTTCCTCGATGGCAATTGTGCCAACAGGTAGCATGTCGGTCTCGAAGATGGCCGCAAGGATGGCAACCGTGAGGAGCTCGCCGCAATACGTTAATCTAAGGAAAGTGGTTGTATTTTGCATTTTTGATGTTTAATCCTTCAGATGTTTAATTTTTCAATCTCTTATATCCTCACTTACTCATGAAAGGGCTTGCGATCCAGAATGCTGCGGCCGAGGGTTGCCTCGTCGGTGTAGTGCAGTTGGTCGTTTTGTGCTACGCCGCGTGCGATGGTCGTGATGGTGACATTGTCGCAGTCGGCCAGCTTGCGGAAGATGTAAAAGTCGGTGGTGTCGCCTTCCATCGTAGGACTCAGCGCCAAGATGACTTCCTTCACGTCGCCGCCCTGAACGCGGTTCACCAGCGATGCAATCTCCAGATCCTGTGGGCCGATGCCGTCCATGGGCGAGATGACCCCGCCGAGAACATGATAGACTCCATTGTACTGTTGTGTTGCCTCGATGGCCAGTACGTCCTGAATGCTCTCCACAACGCAGATGGTGGCGTGGTCGCGGCTTTGCGAGGCGCAGATACCGCATACGTCGCCATCGCAGATGTTGTGACACACGCGGCAGTAGTGCACGTTATTCACTAACTCCTGCAGACTGTTGGCAAAGGCTTCCACGTCGCTCTTCTCGCGCTTTAGAAGATGCAGCACCAACCGCATGGCCGTCTTGCGTCCGATGCCGGGGAGGAGCGAGAATTGGCTCACTGCACGTTCCAGATAAAGTGATGGAATTTCCATATCGGCTGCAAAGGTACAATCTTTTGGCGAAATAGAAAAAAGAAAGGATGAAAAATGAGAATTGATGGATTGAAAAGTGAACTTTCGGAACAGCGGAACCAATCAAGTTCGCTTGAATTGCCGCATCATAACGGATGTCGGTAATGCAAAAATACAAGTGCAAATATGTAAAAAGGCATCTTTATCAAAGAAAATGCAGGCGAAAAGCTAAAAAAAAGTCTTTGGGCAATGGCGAATTGTCATTTTTTCATTACCTTTGCGCCCACTATCCGGGGTGTAGCGCAGTTGGTAGCGCTCCTGGTTTGGGACCAGGCGGTCGCCCGTTCGAGTCGGGTCGCCCCGACAAAGTCGATAATGAGCTCCTTTACGGGGGCTCATTTCTTTTTTTTCAAAAAAATGCAGGCGCTTTCCAAGATTCTTAGTATATTTGCAGCCGAATAAAGCTAATAAATCAAAATCTCGTCATGAAACATTCTTTCTTATTTCGCCAATCATTTCTCTTCATCCTTCTCCTTGGCTCTTTACCGGCAACCGCCTATAAGAAGGAGTCTATAGACATCAATGTGAATGGGACACAGCGGAATATGGTTGTGTTCTCACCCAATACCTTGCCTGCCAAATCGCCATTGATGATTGTCACTCATGGTATGAACCAGAACCCTGAGTACCAATATGACTCGGATAAGATCTACGAGATGGTGGACACGGCCAAGTTCGTGGTCACCTACTTGCGCAGCGATGGTAACACATGGGACATCGGCGGCACAAAGGACCGGGACTTCGTTGTCAAGACCATCGACGAGATGGCTACCCGTTTTGATATTGACAAGGAACGCGTCTATTGGTCGGGCTTTTCTATGGGTTCCATGCTCATCCACCATTGTATTTCCAGTATGCAGGACAAGATTGCGGCTTTTGCTCCCACCAGCGGCATTCAGTTCTCAGAGAGTCCTTGGAACAGCTGCTCCAAACCTGTTGTCATGCTGGAATGTATCGCCTATGGTGATGATGTATTCGGATACGAGCAATACGGCATTCATAACTACATCGAGAGCTATGCCAGACACGACAACCACGTCAATTACAGCAAGACCACGGGCTACAGACCCATTAACGGCTGCTGGTACGACGGCGACTTGGAGAAATGGTCTGGTGGCCCTAACGGTGGCGAGGTGTGGCTCTATTCTTATAACAACGGCGGGCACTGGCCAATGAGTGACAACCGCCATCTCATCTGGAACTTCTGCAAGCGTTATAGCCTGAACATGTCCACGGTAAGAATTGCCAAACCGGCTGGTGAGACCTCGTATCTTTACATGGCACCGCAGGGTGAAGAGTCCTTTCCCGACATCGCCGTTCGCGCCACCCCGAAACTTACCAATTGTAAGCTGGTGAAGATGGATTTCTATGACGGCAAGACGCTCTTGGAATCGAAAACGGCCTCGCCCTACACGACGACAATTGAGTCGCCAAAAAGCGGCAAGCACAACCTGCGCGTAGTAATCACGGATAGCAAGGATAGGACTGCTGAGGCTACGTGTCTGGTTAACTATATGGCTTCCAGAACTACACACAGCATCAGTCAGCATTTCACCACGGCTGGCACGGTGCCGCAGGATTGGTATGTGAGCAATGGTTCAGTCAAGCGTGCTGGCGGTGGCCTAACCTATGCCGATGGCCCTCGTCTCCTGCAATTTACTGCTTCTTCGCGCGGCTTTGACTATGGGTTGCTGGTGCAGAATCTTACAGGAAAGACGAAAGTTGCCTACGCCAAGTATGGTGTCAGCACCGGACGTTCTACCCTGACTCTGTACCCTGGCAGTTATGCTGTTAAATACAAGGTCTGTAACTGGAATCAGCCTGACTTTTCGCCCGTGACTGTTGCTGTCCTGAATTCGAGTGGACAGGAAGTGGCTTCCCAAACCTTCACACCTACCGTGAACATCGGCGGAGATACCGCCAATAAATTCGCTCGTATCACGGCGCAGGCCTTTGATTTCGAAATTACTGAGACTGACAACTACGTCATTGCCTTCTATACCGACGAAGCCAAGAATTCCGATTTCGTGCTGTCGGCAGTCACTCTTTTAGCTAAGGAGTTCACCCCTACTGGTATAAGCGAGGTAAAGCTGTCGCCGTCTGGTGGCCAGGTGTCTGGCCAGAGTAATGGCGTTCAACGTGAACATCCCAAATCCTACGATCTCAGTGGACGTGAAGTCAATGGAGTCTTACCTCGTGGCATATACATTGTTAACGGCCAAAAGGTTGCAGTTCAATAAAGAAGAAATAGCTTTGCAATAATGGGACAAATGAAGATGAAGAATAAAGTGATTTCCATCTTTTCGATGGCGCTGTGTTTAGGGATAGCAGCCTGTCAGGATGCTACAGAGATAAGACCCGTATGTGGAACCTTGGACAGTCCGCTGTCAACGCCTTCGGAGTTGGACACGTATATCTTTCCTCAGAGCGAAGTGCAGATGTATCCTGATCATGCCATCATGAAGGATACGATGAATGCGGTCAGCGTTTGGCGCATTGGCGACTGGAAAGGCGAGACGGCAGAAGAATATGGTATCGTGGTTGTGAAGAATGGCTTGCCTACGGTCCTCCCCAATATCCGCAACACGCGTCAACCCAATGCCTTCTACGACAGCGCTACGGGTGATCTGTGGCTGTCTGCCAGTGCTATGGAAGGAACGGGCGTACATGTGGAACAGCTCCTTTTGATTCGTTTTGCGGAAGATAGTGCTTTCGTGGCAGCAACGGCTGACCCCTATGACTTGCAGGAACTTTGCTGTCAGCAGATGACGTATTCGACAGCGGGCGAACAGATTACCTTTTATCTGAAACAGGAACCTGTGACAACCGTGACCAATAGTGTAACGGATATGGGAGGCTTTGATGACGAGGCTATTTGGATTGGTGAACAGTTGTCTTACGATCTCAATGACAAACAGCCGCGTGTCAGCATCACGCCAGGACTGAAGTTCGTCACCGGGCTTGTACTCACCTACGATGATATGCCCACATTTACGGCGGACGTTGTGATGTCTGAAGCAGGTGAACTCACCATAAACGATTTGCTCTTGAAGGAATAAGCAGGGAAAACGATTCGATTCTCCAAATATGACGACAGAGGTGTGCTTTTCGTGCAACTCTGTCGTTTTTGTAGGGCATAATGGCAGGAAGAGTGTGCCTGTTTGGAACAAAATGCTATATTTAAACTTCTTTTTGTGCCTTTTAACCGATAATAACGCTTATTATTTAATAATAAAGTGTATCTTTGCGACATCAAACCCAATAAACACCTTATCAGCCACTAATATATCTCTGCATCCTTTCTCATGGAAATCACTATAGGATTGATCGGCTTCGGGCGCATGGGGCGTTGCTATCTGAATATGTTGCAACGTGACAAACGCTACCGAGTGACGCATATCTGTGACCCCGATCCCAGTTGTAGGGCGCTGGCACATGAGCTGGCGCCGAATGCTCAGCTTTGCGACAACGAGGAGAGTGTGCTGGGGGCTGCCGATGTTCAGGTGGTGCTGATTTGCGCCTTGGCCGATGTCCGAATGCGGCAGATCCGTGCTGCATTGGCCGCTGGTAAACACGTCATCACGGAAAAGCCCTTGGCTGATAGCGTTGAACATGAGTGGCAGGTGGTTGAAGCTTGCGAAGAAGCCGAGTGCCATGGGCTGTTCTGCACAGTGAATATGTATTTGCTGAATTCGTGGTACCGCCACGAACTTTGCCGTATTATCAACAGCGGAGAGTTGGGTGAATTGGCCATTATCCGCATCTGCCACATGACACCAGGGCTGGCTCCGGGAGAAGGCCACGAGGCTGAAGGTCCTGCCTTCCACGATTGCGGGATGCATTATGTAGGTCTGGCGCGTTTTCTTGCTGGAAGTGAATATCATACATGGCACGCTCAGGCGTTGCGGATGTGGTCATGGAAAGACCCTTGGTGGTTGCAGGCCCATGGAACGATGCAGAACGGCGTTGTCTTTGACATCACACAAGGTTTCGTTTATGGACAGATGTCTAAGGATCAGACTCACAACTCCTATGTGGAACTTATCGGCACCCAAGGTTTCTGTCACATGTCCCACGACTTCAAGCGAGCGTGGATAGACCTTCATGGCGTGAATGTCACAGAGCATATTGAGCGTCCTCATGGTGGCAAGAACATTGATGTCTTGCTGGATCAGATGGCACAGAGCATCACCACTGGTCAGCGTCATCCCGAAATGCCATGTCTTCGTGACTCCGCCATCGCCTCGGAGATAGCATGGAAGATGCTGGAGAATGCTCGCTGCCATGAGATGCCTGCCATCGGCAACAACGATGAACTGGAGCAGATTCGTGAGCGCCGCCGCACGATGAAGGACGGCTATGGACTGCTACCCAGAAATAACAAGCCTATATTAGGCTAATGAGTTCTATTAGCACTATAAGCCGATTAATTAAACAACCAATGCTTAATGGTAATCGTTTTAAAACCATACTTGTAAACTAACAACACTAAAGTCTTAATTAAACTATGGCAAACTTATCTAGAAGGGATTTTCTAAAGAAGGGATCGGCCACGCTTGCTGGCCTGGTTGTAGCACCTTACATTGTGCCAAGTAGTGTTCTTGGTGCCGCAGTCGGAAAGAAAGCTCCGAGCGATAAACTGAATATCCTGGGCGTTGGCATTGGCGGTCGTGGCGCATCTGATATCGCAGAAATGGCCAAGACAGATAACATCGTCGGTTTGTGTGATTGCGACTGGAAGTATGCCAAGCATATCTTTGACAAATACCCTGATGCCAGGAAGTATAACGACTATCGCAAGATGTACGATGAGATGCTGAAGTCTGCTGATGCCGTCATGGTTGCCACCGCCGACCACACGCACGCCATCATCGCTTCAGAAGCCATGATGGCTGGTAAACACGTCTATGTCGAGAAGCCGATGACGTTGTATGCCTATGAGAGCCGTTTGCTTACTAAACTCGCTGCGAAATACAAAGTTGCAACGCAACAAGGTAACCAGGGTGCTTCCAGCTCAGGAACACGTCAGGCACTGAATTGGCTGTGGAATGGTGAGATTGGTGAGGTTACGAAGATAGAGGCCTTCACCAACCGCCCCATCTGGCCGCAGGGCATGCCCGCGCCGAAGGAGGTACAGGCAGTGCCCGACACCATGAACTGGGAAGCCTTCATCGGTCCGGCTCCCATGCGACCCTACAATGAGGTATATACGCCTTGGAACTTCCGCGGCTGGTGGGACTTCGGTTCTGGTGCCCTCGGTGATATGGCTAACCACATCCTTGCAGTCGCCTTTACGGGTCTGAAACTTGGCTCGCCTACGGCTATTCTCGGCAGCTCCACGATGCTGATGCCCGATAGCTGCCCATCGGCACAAAAGGTGACCTATCGCTTCCCCGCCCGCGACAACCTGCCCAAGCTGGGACTGCCTGCATGCGAACTCACTTGGTATGACGGCGGATTGCGACCCAACATCCCATTCGATATGCCTGCGGGCAAGCACTTTGATGAAAATGGCGTCTGCATCTTTTACGGCACCAAAGATATCATGGTTGTAGGCACATACGGCTACAACCCGTTCCTTGTCAGCGGTCGCACCCCCAAAGTCCCTGAACTATGTCGCATAGTGAAGGACGACAACCATCAGCAGGATTGGCTTCGTGCTTGTAAGGAGAGTGCTGACAGTCGTATCCCCGCCAGCTCCGACTTCTCTATCTCTGGTCCGCTGAACGAGAATATCGTCATGGGTGTTGCTGCCGTGCGCCTGCAAGAACTCGACCAATGGCTGAAGTGGGACGGCGAGAAGATGCGTTTCACCAACATTCCTGCCGATGCCAAGTTGCACGTCTCCAATGCCATCGAATTCTCGAT
Organism: uncultured Bacteroidales bacterium; assembly: GCA_902779845.1. Lineage (GTDB taxonomy): Bacteria > Bacteroidota > Bacteroidia > Bacteroidales > Bacteroidaceae > Physcousia. The sequence continues at coordinate 95,452 of CACZCZ010000004.1, forward strand.
TCACGATGGTCACCCGTCGTTCAACGCCGCTGACAAGGTTCTCATCGATGCCAATGACTACGCCGCGCGTCTCATCAAGCCCATTTATCAGAACGGCTTCAAGTTGCCTGAGTTGCCGTAAGAAGACTCCCTTCTCGCTCTCCCTGTAGGGCTCTTCCTTTTAAAAGGTATATATAAACACAATTAGAATAATAAGAATGAAAAGATTTTCCATACTACTATTCACCCTGCTTGTCCTTACCCCTTTATATGCAAAGGTGGCTACTTCCCTCCCATCAAAGGAGGGACGTGGGAAAGGGCCTTCCATTGTGTTATACTGTTCCCAAGGCTTTCAAGGTCCGGAACTGTGGGACCGCCATGAGTTGCCTATCGACAAGAAGGGATATATCACCATCTTTGATGGAAAAACCTTTGCAGGCTGGCGTGGCTACGGAAAAAACTATGTGCCACACAAATGGAAGGTGGAGGATGGTTGCATTCATTTGGACAGCAAAGCCAAAGGCGAGGGTGGCGACCTCATCTTCGCCCATCAGTTCGGTCCCGACTTTGAGTTCGAGATGGAGTGGAAGATAGCCGAAGGCGGCAACTCTGGCATTTTCTATTTCGCTCAAGAGGTAACCAATGCGGATCGTAGTGGAATAGAACCTATCTACATCTCCGCCCCTGAATGCCAAGTTTTGGACAACGAGCGTCACCCTGATGCCAAGATGGGCAAGGACAACAACCGTCAGGCAGGTTCACTCTACGACATGATTCCTGCCAAACCGCAGAATGCAAAGCCTGCTGGACAATGGAATAAGGTTCGCATACGCGTGAAAGATGGCCTCGTTCAACATTTCCAGAACGGCACCGAGGTTCTCAGCTACGACCTTTGGACACCAACGTGGACTCAGCTGCTGCAGGAGAGCAAGTTCAGCGAGCAGGCATGGCCTGCCGCCTTCGACCTCCTGAACAACTGCGGCGGTCCTGAGCACAAAGGCTTCATCGGAATGCAGGATCATGGCGATGATGTCTGGTTTCGTAACATTAAAGTCAAGATTCTCGATTGAATAATTGAAAGTTGAAAATAGATAGATTATAATGAAAAAGATAATTATTGGATTTATTGTTTGTTTCCTCGCAGGAGTTGTCATTGGCTTCTTCTTTGGCAAAAGCGATGCTTGCAAGCATGACGGTGTAGCTCTTGTGAATGAAGCTATAGAGAACTTTGTGGCAATATCGGCCGATGGACCGAATATTGATGTTGCAGCACTCCCAGTTGACAACGATGGATTTATCGTGCTGTTCAACGGTACAGACCTCACAGGCTGGCGCGGCTACGGTATGGTTGTGCCACCCACTAGTTGGGAGGTCAGCGACGGGGCCATTCACCTGAAAGGCTCGGGTACTGGCGAGGCGCAAGTGGAAGGTGGTGGCGACCTCATCTTCGCTCACAAGTTCCAGAATTTCGAACTTCAGCTGGAGTACAAGATTTCCGAGGGCGGCAACAGCGGCATCTTCTACCTCGCACAAGAAGTGAAGGATGCTGATGGCAAGGAGTACTTGCCCATTTGGCAGTCTTGCAGCGAGTACCAGGTCCTAGACAACGCCAAACACCCCGATGCCCAGCTCGGTTTCGATGGAAACCGACAGGCGGCCTCGCTCTACGACATGATTCCTGCTAAACCGCAGAATGCCAAGCCCGCAGGCGAGTGGAACCAAGCTAAGATCATGGTGTATAAAGGTACGGTCGTTCACGGACAGAACGGCGCTAATGTTCTCGAGTATCACTTGTGGACGCCGAAGTGGACACAGATGCTGCAGGACAGCAAGTTCCGCGAGGGCGGCGATTTCCCCTATGCCTTCAACCTGCTCAACAACATGGGTGGTGAGAACCACGAAGGTTACATCGGTCTGCAGGATCACGGCGATGACGTTTGGTACCGCAACATCCGAATCAAAATACTGGATTAAAAGCTCCACCCTTCACCCTCCCATGTTGGCTGGGGCGAAGGTGGTTGCTATCAACTATTTTAACCATATAAAGATATGACAGGCAATATACAAAAGTTTTTTTATGCCGCCGAACAATGCAGGTGCAGGGCTATGGGCCTGCTCTTGCTACTGTTCTTGGTCTTACCCATAGCTGCCAAGCCCAAGATGGAGCGCGCATTGCAGCTCTACTCCATACGTGAAGTGATAGGTTCGCCTGAGACGTATGCTAAGAACCATGTCGAGGTATTCGAAAAACTGAAGAAATGGGGCTACACTGCTGTTGAGGCCGCTAACTACGATCAGGAAAAAGGAACCTTCTACGGCGTTTCGCCTCAGCAGTTCCGTGCAGATTGCGAAGCTGCTGGCCTGAAATGTCTCAGCAGCCATGCTACACGCGGTTTGAGCCATGAAGAAATCGCTAACCGCGACTTCGCCGAGGCGCTGCGTTGGTGGGACAAAGCCATCGCCGACCATCTGGCTGCAGGCATGAAATATATCGTCACCCCTGGCTGGGGGCAGCCAAAAGATCTTGTTGAGGCACAGACTCTCTGCGACTACGCCAACGAAATCGGTAAGAAGTGTCGTGCTGCTGGTCTGCTCTATGGCTACCACACGCATTCCGGCGAGTTCCGTAAAGTGGAGAACAAACCCTGGATAGAGTACATGATGGAGCACATCGCGCCAGAGAACATGTTCTGGCAGATGGACACGTACTGGTGTGTGATGGCCCAGCAGTCACCCGTCGTCTATATGAAGAAGTATCCAGGCCGTTTCACGATGCTCCATATCAAGGATCTCTATGAACTTGGACAGAGCGGTATGCTTGGCTTCGAGGCCATCTTTGACAATGCCGACACCGCAGGTCTCGTTGATTATGTGGTGGAGATGGAGGGAACCGACGGCACCATTGATATCATGGAGGGCGTGCGCCGCTGTGCCGAGTACCTCAGCAAGAAGAAGTTCTGACCTCACCGCAGCTAATTATGATGAGAATGTTCCTTGTGTTTCTGGCACTTGTCGTTGTCCTCACCGGCTATGTCGCGTGGCATCTGTGGCGGCTGACCCCTATGGGCTGGTCGCTGAAGTTGACCGTTGTGTGTATCTTTCTGCTGTGGATGCTCAGCTTCTTTGTGGGTTTCTTCGTCACCGAACGCGTCCCCGTGAAGGTGGCTGTCGTGTGCTATGAGGTCGGGAACACCTGGCTCATCGCCTTTCTCTATTTGTTTCTCATCTTCCTTCTTGCAGACATCGCCTCGCTATGCCACTTGTTGCCGAAGGCTTTTCTGAAAGAGAGTGGGGTAGGGCTCCTGTCTGTTTTGGCCATCGTTGCGTTGGTCATGGTGCTGGGTGGTTTTCACTATCACCATAAGTATCGCGAGGAACTGACGCTGCACACCTCGAAACCCTTGGAGAAGCCGTTGACCATCGTCCTGGCCAGCGACTTGCATATCGGTTATCACAACCGAAAGGCTGAGCTGGCACGATGGGTGGAGCTCATCAATGCTGAGCACCCCGACCTGGTGCTCATCGGCGGTGACATCATTGACCGCAGTCTGCGTCCCGTTATAGAAGGGGACTACGCCCAGGAGTTCCGTCACCTGCAGGCACCCGTTTATACAGTTCTCGGCAACCATGAATACTTCAGCAATGTGGAGCTGTCAGAGCGCTTCTTCCGCGAGGCTGGCATCACGCTGCTGAAAGATTCTGTGGCTCACTACAAAGGTGTGGACATAATCGGCCGCAACGACAGGATGGCACGTCGCCGAGCTCCTGTCAGCGACCTTGCTGCCGGTTTGGAGGGCTTCACGATTCTGCTTGACCATCAGCCCTATCATCTTGAGGAGGCTGAGCACGCCGCCATCGACTTCCAGTTCAGCGGACACACCCATCGCGGACAGGTGTGGCCCATCTCATGGATTACAGATGCGCTCTATGAGAAGTCGTGGGGTCACCATCAGCGTGGCACCACTCGCTACTACATCAGCTCGGGTCTTGGCATCTGGGGACCTAAGATTCGCATCGGCACACGTTCGGAGTATCTGGTGTTGCACCTGAATAACGATCCACTTTAAGTACATAGAAACTGAATAGTCCTCACACCCTTTCGCAAAATCCTCATAGATATATTAACGATGTTAGAAACATTAAACTTTACAGGTATCATCATTGCCGTTTGCACCTTCTTCGTCATCGGAATGTGGCACCCCATCGTCATCAAGACGGAATACTACTGGGGCACGCGTCCTTGGGTTATCTATCTGATTATTGGGGTAGTCTCCCTTGTGGGCGCGCTGTTCATTGAGAACACCATCATCTCTGCTGCCGTGGGCGTCTTCGGTGCGTCAGCGCTGTGGGGCATCGGCGAACTGTTTCATCAAAAAAAGCGTGTTGAGAAGGGCTGGTTTCCCAAGAATCCCAATCGCCAGTACGACATACCAAAATCCTAAACAATACAAGCTATGAAAACAAAGCATTATCTACTGTGTGCGATGCTCCTCCTTGCAGCTGTTCCTGCCTGGAGTGCCCGTAAGAAACAAGCGTTAGCACGCCCCTTGCGTGTGGCTTGCGTAGGCAACAGTGTCACCTACGGCTATGGCCTCGCCAACCGTGGGCGTGATGCCTATCCCGTCCGTCTTCAGGCGATGCTCGACAGCGCCTATGGTGTCAATCGCTTTGAAGTGGGCAACTTCGGACATTCCGGCTCCACGCTCCTTAGGAAAGGCCATCGTCCTTACATGAACCTGCCCGAATTCCGCCAGGCCCTTGACTTCAAGGCCGACTGGGTTGTCATCCATCTTGGACTCAACGACACCGATCCGCGCAACTGGCCCGACTGGAAGGAGGAGTTCATCCCCGACTACCGCGCTCTCATCGACTCCTTCCGTGCCGTGAACCCCGAAGCACGTATCCTCATTTGTAAGATGACGCCTATCTTCGACCGTCATTCACGCTTCCAGAGCGGCACGCGCGACTGGCACGCCCAGATTCAACAAGCCATCGCTCAGGTGGCACAGGGAGCCGGCGTACAGCTCATCGACCTCTTCACGCCGCTGCACAGTCGTCCCGACCTTTTCCCCGATGCCCTGCATCCCAACCCAGAGGGCGCCTTGATTCTGGCCAAAACGGTCTATGGCGCACTTACGGGTGACCATGGAGGCCTGCGCCTGCCGCCTGTTTATAGCAGCGGTATGGTGCTTCCGCGCGACGAACATCTCCTTATAGAAGGCTCCGCCAATGCTCGTTGCAGCATCCGTCGCGTGCTGAGTAAAGACGGTAAGGTGGTTGATGAGGGCGAAACCTTCACTTACGCCGACGGCTCGTGGTGGATGGAACTGCCTCACATGAAAGCCGGAGGCCCCTACACGCTCACCTTTACGGCTACGCCGCTACCTCCCGAGAACTACCGCTTCTATTATCCCGAGAAATATCCTTTCCTGCTGGAGAACTTGAAGAAGGCCGCTAAGCAGACGCTGACCATCGACAGCCTGTACTTCGGCGATTTGTGGTTGGCTAGCGGACAGTCCAACATGGAACTGCGCGTGGACCAGTGCAACACCCTCGACCAAGACCTTGCCGATGCCGCCCGTCTCGGACAGCGACTCCACCTTTATAATATGCCTGCGCGCGCCAGAACAGATGCTATCGAGTGGTCCGACAGCGTGCTCCGCTATACCAACGAGCTCCGACACATGGACTTCCAGGGTTGGAAGACTGCTTCGCCCGCTTCTGTCCGTATCTTCTCTGATGTCGCTTTCAACTTCGCACGCGTACTCTGCGACAGCCTGCCGGATGTGCCCATTGGCATCATCTGCAACGCCGTGGGCGGCTCTACGACAGAATCATGGGTCGATCGCACGACGCTGGAATGGGAGTTCCCCAACATCCTGCGCGACTGGCGCAACGGCGACTTCGGCCAGGCTTGGGCCCGTGGACGCATGACGCAGAACATAGCCCATGCCTTAGACAAGGAATCGCCCGCCTACAACACGCTTCAGCGCCATCCCTACGACCCCAGCTACCTCTTTGAGGCTGCTATTGCGCCCCTCGGACACCTGCCCATCAAGGGCGTTATCTGGTATCAGGGTGAGTCGAATGCCCACAATGTTGAAGTTCATGCTCAGCTCTTCCGTCTGCTGGAACAGTCCTGGCGCCAGCACTTTGCCCGCCGTTGGAACTGCGAGTTCCAACAGAAGCCTGCGTTGCCTTTCTACTTTGTCCAGCTCTCCAGTCTGCCGCGTCCCTCGTGGCCTGCCTTCCGCGACAGCCAGCGCCGTCTTGCAGCCGAGTTGCCCGACACGTGGATGGCTGTCAGCAGCGATGTCGGTGATGCCGCCGATGTCCACTACCGCACCAAGCGTCCCGTGGGCGAACGTCTGGCCCTGCTTGCATTGGCTCACACCTATGGTCACACGTTGGAGAGCGAAGGGCCCTCACCGCGCTCTGTTGTCCGAGGACAGAATAACACCCTTCAAGTGGCTTTCGATCACGCTGCAGGCCTTACCTGTACGCGCGGCTTCGAGATGGCTGCTTCCGATGGCTTGTTCTATCCCGCCGACATCCAAATCAATGGCGACAAGATTGTGCTCTCATCTCCTTCGGTGAAGAATCCTGTGGTGGTACGCTATGGCTGGAAGGGCTTCACCGATGCCGACCTCCGCAACGCCCAAGGTCTTCCTGCCTCCACCTTCCAGATGAGAGTGGAATAAGTACAAGCTCTTATGACGAGTTCCACCGGTGGAACACGCCATAAGAGCTTTACCTTCGAATCAATGCATTCTCCTGCATGGAACCATAATAAATAATCTAATAGTTAGTCAATGAGAAAGATTCAGTATCAAACACAAGGGACCTGTTCTAAAGTCATTGAGGTGATATCAGATGACAATGATATTATCCAGGATGTCGTATTCTATGGTGGATGCAACGGCAATCTGCAGGGCATCTGCCGACTGGTGAAAGGCCAGAAGGTTGACGATGTCATCCAGCGTCTGAATGGCATACGCTGTGGAGCAAAACCCACGTCGTGTCCAGATCAGCTTTGCCGCGCTCTGGAACAGTTGAAACAAGTTACAAATGCATAAGAAAACCTCAATCAATTATGTTCGGAAACATATCCGTTTCCACTTCACAAGCGAATTTTAATCTATGAAGCCCTTCCGAATCCTTCTCTTTGCAGGCATGATGCTCCTGCCCCAATTAACAATCGCACAACGTTTGCAACAGCCGCTTGGGCGTGGCGTTGTCGCCGTTGCCAACGGCAGTAATGTAACCGTCACATGGCGCCGTCTGGCTCAGGAACCCGAGAATGCACAGTACAAAGTGTATGTCAACGGCTCTTTGGCCACAACGACCTCACACACCTATTGGAAGACGACCACCAGCAAGATACCTTCTGGCGCTAAGGTCACGGTGAGCCTCGTCCCTCCCGGAGGTGTCGAACAGCCGCAGAGCGTGCCCTTCATCATGAAGAGCTTCGACATGAGGAATATCTTCGTAGATATCAACTTCGAGGCAGGAGGATCCCCGTTGAAATCGGCAGATTTTAACACTGCCTACGTCTGGCCTATTGACCTCGATGGCGACGGTGAGATGGACTATGTGGTGAATCGTAAGTCAAACACGAACGCTTTGGACTGCTATGTCGAGGGCTACCTGCGCACTGGTGGACACCTGTGGACGGTGAAACTGGGGCCCAACGAGCTGTCATGCGCTGGCCAGGACGATCAGATAACGGTCGCTGACATGGACTGCGACGGGTTGGGCGATGTCATCATCCAATCCTCGGACGGCACCCAGTTCTGGGATGCCGATGAGAAGACCTTCGGACTCTTCGTGAAGGGGAAGACGACAGGGGACACCGACGGCGATGGCATCATCGACTACGAAACCCAATCCACTCGTAATGCACCTCGCTACATCTCTGTCATTGATGGTATGACGGGACGTGAGAAAGCCAGCGTCGAGCAGAGCTATAACCAGCACTATAACCGCACGAACCGCGCCTCGCTGATGGGTGACGAGTATAACAAACACGTGGGTCACATGGGCGTCTTCTTCCACGATGGCATCCATCCAGCCGTCGTCATGGAGTGGCACATGCGTGGCACGGGTGGCGACCACCATTATTATAATATAGGTGTGGCCTATGACTTCAGCACCGGAAAGGCTGGTGCCCTGAAGGAGCTCTTCAACACGCCGACGGGTGCTCCCGCCTTCCATCAGATCCGCGTAGGTGATATGGATGGTGATGGCAAGGACGAGATGATTGTCGGCGGTTACACGATGGATCACGATGGCAGCATCCTGTTTAACACGGGAATTGCCCATGGCGACCGCTTCCGCACCAGCGACATCGACCCCGAGCGTCCAGGCTTGGAAACCTTTGCTATCCAGCAGTATGCCGGTGATATGCTGGGCCAGGTGCTCTACGATGCCCGCACGGGAGAGTTCATCAAGAAATGGTATCTCTCTGCCGTGGGCGACATCGGTCGCGGCGAGTGCATGGATATCGACAAGAATCACCTGGGTTGGGAGATGTGGTCCACCATGGACGGTAAGGTCTATGACGCACAGGGCAATCTCATCACCGAATACGAGAACCAATACCCCTGCGAGGGCATCTGGTGGGACAACGAGTTGGACCGCGAGGTGGTGCAGACCAGCGACAGCCATTACAATGTCTATATCCAGGATTTTTTCAAGGGGCGTGAGGTGGAATTTGCCAAGCTTAGCGGCTACCGCTACACCACCGTCTATGCCAAGCGTGCGGCCTTCTGGGGCGACATCATCGGCGACTGGCGTGAGGAACTCATCCTGCTGCACAAGGAGAGCGGTGTCATCGTAGGCATCACGGGCGTCACTACAGACTATGCCTCCGACGCCGACTTCATCTACTGTCTGCAGCAAGACCCGCACTACTGTGGCGACTGCACCACGAAGGGCTACTATCAGAGTCCCAATCCGGGCTTCTATCTCGGCTACGATATGCCACGTCCACAGTTGCCGCCTTGCATGGTCACCGACCTCGTGGCGAAGGCCGATGGTCAGTTCGTAACCTTCGACCGCTCCGCTACTGCCGCCTATGCCAGCGGCAAGAGCGTGCTCTTCGACCTCACCTATCCGGCTCAGACCTTCACCCTCAATAGCGCCTTCTCGCCCTCTGTCATCTATGCGATGCCTGTGCGAAATCAGAGCATCACCCTCGGCGGCACAGGCTCGGTGGAGGGTAACCTGCAATTCTGGAAGGGTCAGCAGGGGCGTTTCATTGTCAACACCCCGCTCAACCACACCGGAGGTACCTTCATCTCCGAGGGCATCCTGGAGGTGAACACGACCGTACAGGGCGATATCGACCTCCGCGCTCGCGGCACGTTGGCAGGTAATGCTGTGGTGGCTGGTAAACTGAACCTCGAAGGGGCCCTCAACTACGAGGGCTGCCGTCTGATGCCGGGTGCTGCCGTCGGTGACCTAGGGGTGATAACCCTTAAGCAGGGCCTCACCATCGACAAGCGTTTGTTCGTGGAGGCTGATATCAGAGATGCCGATGCCATGTCCGACCTAATCAAGGTGGAGGGCAACCTCACCCTTAGCGGGAAGGGACAGGTCATCTTCACGATAGTTCCTGACACCGAAAAGCCTCGACCTGGCCGCTACAAACTGATGGAATATACAGGTGAGTTCACGGGGCAGGTCACTCAGTTCTCGGCGCGTGGTCTCCAGGGCATTTCAAATTCAATAAAGAACGAGGAAAATGCCATTTGGCTTGTTATCAATGAGCAGCGTCAGGCTGCCCAGGGTGTACGTTGGACGGGTGCTGAGAGCACTCTCTGGGACTATCAGACAGCTAACTTCACACTCAACGATGAAGCTACGGAATTTGTGGCCGGCGATGCCATCATCTTTGATGACGATGTTGTGAAGACCACCATCCAAACGAATGAACTGATGCCTGTGAGCGGCGTGACCTTCGAGAACAACACGAAGTCACTCACTCTTAGTGGCACAGGTGGTATCACTGGTACAGGCGACCTTGTCATGAACGGTCAGGGCCGCGTAACGCTCAATGCCACAAACAGCAACTACACCGGCAAGACCATCATCAACAGCGGCACCCTCACGGTAGCGGAGCTTGCCGATGGCGGTCTGCCCAGCAGCATCGGTGCTGCCGGCACTGCAGCAACGAATTGGCAGATAGGCAAAGCCACACTCATCGTCAGCAATGCGAACACCGCCACCAATCGCGGCCTCACCATCAATGACGAGGCCACCATACAGATAAACAGCGGTGTCACTTCTCTCAAGGGTATCATCCAGGGCAATGGCCGTTTGGTGAAGAAGGGCAGCGGACAGCTCAACATCACCTATGCAGGCAACAACACCTGGAAATCCACCGAGCTGAATGCAGGCACGCTGGCCATGGGTGTATGGAACACCACTTTCGGAACTGCCGGCTCCACGATTGATGTGACGGGTAATGCCGCTATCACCATCTTCGACAGCAATTCCACCAGCACCACGCCGACACTTGCCAACACTATTACCGTTGCCAAGGGCAAGACGCTCACTGTCAATGCCGGACAGCGTTGCAACGTCCGTGGTAAGTGGACGGGCGAGGGCACCATTAAGATTAGTTTCCCCTACGTGCGTGGCGACTTCTCCACCAATATGGCGGACTTCGAGGGCGTCCTCAACCCCACCAGCGGACAGTTCCGCCTGGTCAGCGCCATGAACTTGCAGAAGGGTACCTTTACCCTTGGTGCGGGTGTCTATGCTGTGGGCGTCAAGGCGGGCAGTGGCACGGAGAGCAGCTATACCCATAGCATCGGAGCCCTCAGCTCCACAGCCGCTGATGCGCAACTCAGCACCAGCGTGTGGAATGTGGGTTACCTTGGCACGAACACCTCCTTTGCCGGTATCATCGGCAGCGGTGCCACCCTCAACAAATACGGCGACGGCACGCTGACGCTGACAGGTGCATCGGCCGGACCCATCAACATCTATGCTGGTGAGGTGAAGGCCATGAACACCTCCAAATCCACTACTACCGGCACCATCACCGTGCGCAGCGGAGGTCTTCTCACGGGTACGGGACAGGTGCAGAACGTCGTAGTACAGTCCAACGGCACCCTCGGAGCAGGGCAGTCGGCAACATCTGTCGGCACCCTCACTGTAAATGGCACGCTGACGCTCAACTCAGGTGCTGTGCTGCGACTACGCACCCGATCCACATCTACGCGCACCACCTGTGATGCCTTCAAGGTCACAGGCAACGTAAAGCTGACATCCCCCGTCATCAACGTGACGGAGCTCAACACCAGCTACGAGATGGTGGATGATGCAGAGCTGCAAGTCTTCACAGGGGCTGGTGCCGTCACGGTGTCGGGCACCGTCACGATGCAGCCCGCAACTCCCAAGGCTGGTTACCTTTGGGACACTTCAGCCCTCACCACAGAGGGCGTCATTCGGGTAATCGCAGATCCTGTGGGCATCACAAGCCCGGCTGCAGCACCCTCTCAGACGGGTGCGGTGTATGACCTCGCAGGCCGCAAGATTGCCGAAGATAAGTCTTCGGCGCGCCAAGCGACGAAGGGTGTATATGTAATCGATGGTGTCAAAGTCATGAAAAAATAATAAGAAATGAGACGTTTCCTTGTTCCTTCTCTCCTTCTCTTCTTCTTCTTTCTCTCGCTCCAGGGCGCATCAGCCTTTGAGCGTCAGAAACTGAACTTCAATGCCGACTGGGAGCTGCACATCGGCGACTTGGCGGCTCCTCCTACTGCCCCCGAGGGGGGCGGTGGCGAGGTCTCCTGGAAGTCCGTCACACTTCCCTACGCTTTCAACGGCGACGAGGCCTTTCGCAAGGATATCGTGGATCTCACTGACACCGTCGTTTGGTATCGTAAAACCTTTGATGTCTCCCCTCGGGGAGATTGGGAGAGGGCTAAATTCTTCATCGAGTTCGAGGGAGCACGGCAAGGCGCTGACGTGTGGCTGAACGGCCAAAAGGTGGGCTTCAGCGACAATGGTGTCATGGCCTTTGGCTTCGACCTGACACCTTACATCAAGGAGGGTGAGAATGTGCTGGCCGTGCGCTGCGACAACTCCTGGACCTATCGCGACCGTACACTGAATAGCCGCTACCAGTGGAACGACCGCAACTTCAATGCCAACTATGGAGGCTTGCCTAAGAATGTTTGGCTCCACATCACGGGTAAGCTCTATCAGACACTGCCCCTCTATTCCGACCTTGGCACTACTGGCACCTATGTCTATGCCACCGATTTCGATATCCCTGGCCATAAGGCAGTCATTCATGCCGAGTCTGAGGTGAAAAACGATGACACTCTCCCGCGTACATTTATATATAATGTGCAGCTGTTTGACATGGATGGCCGCGAAGTGGCGCAGTTCCACGGCGACCCCATCACTATCCAACCCGGAGAAACCCTCGTTGCCAAGGTCCAGCAGCCCGTCAGCGGCCTTCATTTCTGGTCGTGGGGCTACGGCTACCTCTACACCGTCCGCACCTCCCTTGAGGTCAACGGTTCACCCGTTGACGCCCAATCTCTCCGCACCGGCTTCCGCAAGACCCGCTTCGGCGAGGGTAAGATTTGGCTCAACGACCGCGTGATGATGGTGCATGGCTATGCCCAGCGTACCTCCAACGAATGGCCAGGTGTAGGCATCAGCGTGCCTGCCTGGCTCAGCGACTACAGCAACGGCTTGATGGTGGAAAGCGGCGGCAATATGGTGCGTTGGATGCATGTGACACCTTGGAAACAGGACGTGGAGTCGTGTGACCGTGTCGGCCTCCCGCAGGCTATGCCGGCCGGCGATTCCGAGAAGGATGTCGAGGGCGCACGTTGGCAGCAGCGTACAGCCCTGATGCGCGATGCCATCATCTACAACCGCAACAACCCCAGCATTCTCTTTTATGAGAGCGGCAACGAGAGCATCAGCCGTGAGCACATGCTGGAGATGAAAGCCATTCGAGACCGGTATGACCCGCATGGCGGACGTGCCATCGGCAGTCGTGAGATGTTGGACATTGATGAAGCAGAATACGGCGGCGAGATGCTCTACATCAACAAGTCGAAGAAGCACCCCATGTGGGCCATGGAATACTGTCGCGACGAGGGACTGCGCAAGTACTGGGACCAGTGGAGCAACCCCTACCACAAAGAGGGCGATGGCCCCCTCTATCGCGGTAAGCCCGCTACGGAGTACAATCACAACATGGATCAGTTTGCCGTCGAAATGGTGCGTCGCTGGTACGATTATTGGCATGAACGTCCGGGCACCGGCACTCGCGTCTCGTCGGGCGGCGTGAAGATTGTCTTCAGCGACACAAATACCCATCATCGTGGCGAGAGCAACTACCGTACCAGCGGTGTCACTGACGCCATGCGCATTCCCAAGGATGCCTTCTTTGCTCATCAGGTGATGTGGAACGGATGGGTGGAACCTGAAGAGGCGCAGACATATATCGTAGGGCATTGGAACTATTCAGCCGGAACTGTGAAACCCGTCTATGTGGTTTCTACGGCTGATTCTCTGGAACTCTTCCTCAATGGACGCTCGTTAGGGTGGGGTAGGCAGGAGTATCGTTATCTCTTTACTTTTGATGACGTGGCTTTTGAACCAGGTGTGCTCGAAGCTGTGGGCTCCGATGGCAGTCGTTACAAGCTGCAGACAGCAGGTGCACCTTATCAACTGAAACTCACCGCCATCACGAATCCCGAGGGAACCAAAGCCGATGGTGCTGACATGGTGCTCTTCCAAGTGGAAGTGGTCGATGAACAAGGTCGCCGCTGCCCGCTTGATGACCGCATGGTGCATTTCGGACTTGAGGGCGAGGCCTCGTGGATTGGCGGCATCGCGACACGTAACAACCAAAGCCTTCAGCGTCCCGATGACAACCGTCCTGAGGGACTCCTCGACGCTGCCGCCACCAAGAATATCTCAGATAACTACGTCGGCGCGACATCGCTTCCTGTGGAGTGTGGCGTCAACCGCGTCCTCGTGCGCACGACCACCAAGGCCGGTAAGATCCGTCTCACCGCCTCTGCCGCTGGCGTGCAGCCAGCCTCCATCGAGGTGACTTCCACGGCTGCGCAGAGCGTTTCACCCACTCTGCCGCCCCTCCACCTCTCCCGTGGCGAGACACCGCTCACTCCCTCCTACACCCAGCAGGCCCGCGGCATCGAGATAGCATCTGCAACGGCAGGCTATGACAGCGAGCACGCTGCTCGCAGCTTCGATGACAACGAGCTCTCCGAGTGGAAAAACGACGGCCGCCTCTCCACCGCATGGATTACCTATCGCCTCCGTGAGAAGGCCGTCATCGATGACATCTGCCTCAAGCTCACCGGCTGGCGTCTGCGCAGCTATCCCCTGGAGGTCTATGCCGGCAAACGCCTTATCTGGAGCGGCGAGACGGAGCGCAGCCTCGGCTACATCCATCTGACACCCGCCAAGCGCGTCAAGACCAACGAGATTACCATTCGCCTCAAGGGGGCCGGCAAGGATGAGGATGCCTTCGGTGGCATCGTAGAGGTGGCAGAGCCTGCCGCCGGCGAGCTCGACCTCTTCAAGGCCAAGAACGGTGGTGATACGAAGAACGAACTCCGCATCGTGGAGATAGAATTTATGAACCACTATTAACTCTCAACTACTAATGAACAGCAGGGAACTGCGTGAGGAGGATATCCGCGCAGCCATCGAGGTGCTGCGACAGGGTGGCACCATTCTGTACCCCACCGATACCATCTGGGGCATTGGCTGCGATGCCACCAACCCCGAGGCCGTCAAGAAGGTCTTTGAAATCAAACAGCGCGAGGACAGCAAAGCCCTCATCTGCCTGGTCGATAGTCCGGGGCGCCTCCAGCGCTATGTCCGCAATGTGCCGGACGTGGCGTGGGACATCATCGACCTTGCTACCAAGCCCACTACAGTCATTCTCAACGAGGCTGTCAATCTCGCTCCCAATCTCTTGGCAGAGGACGGTAGCGTAGGACTCCGCGTCACCTCCGAGGTGTTCTCGCAGCAGCTCTGCTACCGCTTCCAGAAGGCTATCGTCTCCACCTCGGCCAACATCAGCGGTCAACCCTCGCCCCAGACCTTCGCCGACATCTCCGACGAGATTAAGAATGCCGTCGATTACATCTGCGTCTCCCGCCAGCGCGACACTTCCCGCCACGAACCCTCCTCCATCATCAAGCTCACCCCCTCCGGCGAAGTCACCGTCATCCGCAAGTGAGGTGGCTTGATAGGCTAAGGTGCGGTGGATTTCCCTTCCCTATATTCTGTGGGGGTGACGCCAAACATCTTCCGGAAACATTGGCTGAAGTAGCGAGGCGTTTGGAAACCCACCATGAGCGAGAGCTGGTTGACAGGTACTTGGCTCTTTATCAGTAACTCTGCAGCATGCTTCAGACGTACGTTGCGAATGAAATCGTTGGGCGTGACCCCTAATATGGTGTGCATTTTTTTATAGAGGTTAGCGCGACTCATGCCGATGTCTCGAGCCAGCAGATCTACGGAATAGTCGGTGTTGGACATATTTTCTCCTATCACCTTTAGCATTCGTTCGATGAGTTGTTCATCTTCTGAACTGGTGGCAAGCCGCTCAGGATCAATCTCCACCGCCTGGGCGAATCGGTGCCGCGCGTTTTCGCGGAGTTCAAACAACTCATTAATGCGCTGCTCATTCTCCCGCTGCATTTTTTCACGCTTCCGACGTAGATATTCACTCATGAGCGTGATGAGACCTATCAGCCCAATGAGAAGGTAGATGGCCTTTGCCCACCATGTCAACCATATAGGTGGCTGAATGATAAATGTCTTGCGAAATGTTTCACCCCAAAGATTGTCGCTTGAAGAGGCTTGTACTTCGACCGTGTAGTGTCCGGGTGGTAAGGCGCTCAGACTTATGGTTGCGAGGTGCCCGTCACCATCGTCGGTAGTAGCGTGCCACTTGTCTTCAAGTTGCAGGACACGATAACGATAACGTGTGTTCTTGAGGTGCGCATAGTCGAGGGTGGAAACCTGTAGCTCAATGTGGTTTTGGCGGTAGCTGAGGACGAGAGACAAGCTATCCATTGGGAATCGTTCTTCCGCAACGGTGAGACCGACCAGTTTCAAAGTGGGTGGCGATAGCACATCGGTGAAGTCCGTTGTTGACAACACTACGATACCTGCGCCTGAAGCCAGATATAGGTTTCCATTCGGCATCATGCAGATGCCACGCTCTATCATCTCTACAGCTGGCAAACCATCGTTAACAGTGATTGCACGTATATGTGGTGTATTGTCTGGTTCATTAATTCGTATTCGGTTAACACCACTGGATGTTGAAATCCAGATGTACCCTTTCAAGTCTTCGGCGATAGCCTGGATGCATTGGTTGGAGAGTCCTTCTGCACGTGTGATTCGCTGCAACTTTCCCTCAGCGATAAGGATTAGTCCATTTTGTGTGCCCACCCAAAGGCGTCCGGTGCGGTCGTGAAGGATGCAGTTATATTTTCGGCAGAAATGTGATGCCTGCTGTATGAGCGGGTGCTGCATCAGTGTGTCCGTCTGTGTATTTAAGATGAAGAAACCATTCTGTGTACACACCGCGAAATGATTTCGGTTGGTTAACGGTTCAGCCACTATCATCGTGCGATAGCTGTCCAACTCAGGCAACTGACTGTTGAGAAGCTTCCATTGATGCTGTCTTGGATAGAGATAACCAAGATTGTGAAGATAGTTACAGACTAACAAACGCTGCTCATCTACAGGAATGGCAAAGCGGACAAAATCATGTATGAACCCTGGAACATTTCCCTGATTATAGAGATGAATTTTACCTTGGGAATAGCAATAGAGTCCCTTGTTGGTAGATATCCACACTTGCCCGTAGTGGTCGGCATACATTTCACTGGTATAGAGCTTGTCGGTCAAAATTTTTCGTTCCACCTGTTGTGTCTCGGTGTTGAACAAATAGAGGCCCCATAGTCCGGCAATGAGCATCATCTGTGAATCCAACGCCACCATTTTACGGGGTATGTCTTTTTCAAGGGGTATTATTCTAATGCTGCCGACAGCTGGTGGTATGTAGAGGACACCGCTGTTTTGGAGTCCGTACCAGTGTCCATCTTTGCTGTCGTGACAATACGCCATAATGTAGTCATCCTCAAAACTGGAACCTGGTCTGATGGAGTCAAGCAGTGTCGTATGTGAATAGAGGTAGTCATGCTTCCGTTGTGCCAACGAGTCTGTGTGCTCATTCATGAATTTTGTAAGCCTCGCTGAAGGAAAGAAGGACTTATAATCATATCGGAAATGACGTTTGTGTGTATCAAAGAGATAAAGAGAGTAATAATCTTTAAGCCATAGCAGGCTGTCGCCCTGCCACATGAAATCGTGACCTCCGAAGGAGGGTAGAGAATATAAACTGTCAAGATTGCAGTCAAGTGTTGTGAAGCTCTTTCCATTGAAAAGGCAGAAATTTCCTTCCGTCGCTACGAGCATCTGATGATTCGGGAGTTCAACAATTTGGCGTACTTGATTGCATGGAAGCCCATCCGCCACGGTCAAATGGCGATAGGTATGTTGGGCAAAAAGCAACGTGGTGCTGAAGGTGAGCACGCAACAAAGCAAACAGTGTTTCATTTGCCTTAAAGCTATTGGTTTATAGGCGCAAATGTACATATAAATATGATTGTAGCTGCAACAAAAGTCTCAAAAATAATGCTACAATCGTATATTTTTTGACTTTAGACTCCCATTCACTCCATTTTTAGAGAAATGATACATTACTTAATAATAATCAAAAACTAATTTTGCACTTGAATTCTGAAATAACCTCAATCTATCGTCGTATGAAAGGTAATCGTTTATTATTTGCATGCTTGCTGTTGACATGCTCTGGCATGGTCTGCGCCCAGGAGTCGCATCTGAAAGTGCATCTCGATTTTGCAAACGCTTCAGGCACCACCGTTTCCGACACGGAAACGGAGTCAGGTGTCACAGCGAAAATCGTTAACGCAGCTAAATTCGACCGTATCGGCGACTACGGCATCGTGAATTTGGGCAACGGTACAGGCTATGTGGATCTCACTCGTAAGACAGGAACCATTGTCCGTAACCTTGAGGACTTCACGCTTTCACTTTACTATCGTGTGGATGCGAGTGCTTCACTCTCGGGCGCTGGATATTTTCTCTGGGCCTTTTCACAAATGCAATCCAATGGTTCCGACTCAGGTCCCTACAGTGCCTACCGTCTCAACGTACAACGTATGGCCACCAGCGCCGGCGGCTTTGCCAATGAGGTGGGCATGGAAGCAGGCAGCGAGGCACAGAAGGGACGCTGGACACATTTCCTTTATCGCCAGCATGGCACCTTGGGTCAAGTCTATCTCAATGGCCGGCTGGTGCTATCAAACTCCGGAATGCCAGTGTTGAAGGAAGCCTTCAAGAGTGTTCCAGCCTACTGCTGGTTGGGGCGTGCTCCGTTTTCCGGTGACAGCTATTTGAAGCAGACGCTGCTTTACGATTTTCGTCTCTACGATGCAGCCATCAGTGACACAGAACTACAGCGCCTTGCCGCAGTGGCCGATGACTTGGAAGCAGTCTATCGTTATGGTACACCTGGTGATGCCACTGCTCTGAAGGATAAGCTCACCGAGGCGAAGGCATTCCTCGCAGAAGCCTTGACAGGCTATGCTGACGGAGCCGTCGGGCTGCTACGTGACGAGGTAAACCTTTCAGAACTTGAAGTCGCTCGTGGTAGGGCCTCACAGACATTACTCGACTTGCGGCTGAAAAACCTCACCGAGGCCCTTGCTACTGCCCATAAGACGAGTGGCTTCACAATGGCAACGCCGACATCTTTCGTTGCTGAGGGACATGGCTTCCGCCATCCTGGAGGTATGGTAACTGAAGAGGATTTCGTGCGCGCACGAAAAGCGTTGGCTGACGGTGACACACGCATTACGCGTGCTTACCAGATTCTTTGTGATAACCCTTATTCACAAAGCGACTGCCTGACCTGGCCCGTTTGGGAAATCATTCGTGGCGGAGGAAGCGGACAGAATTATATTAATGCGGCGCGTGGAGCTGCTATTGCCTACCAAAATGCACTCCGATGGAAACTAAGTGGTGACGACGCCTTTGCCGCTAATGGTGTGCGCGCTCTCATGAACTGGGCACGTAATAATCGCTGGGTAGGGGGTGACACCAATAAGAGTCTTGCTGCCGGTCTCTATGGCTACGGCTTCGCGCAGGCTGCCGAGATTCTACGCGAGTATGAGGGCTGGAGCCGTGATGACTTCGAAGAGTTTAAGCGCTATATGCTTGTCACCTGGTACCCCACTGCTCTCGATTTCTTACGCCGTCGCCACGATACTTGGGCCAACTTTCGCTACAACGTAGGTGAGCGCCCGGGCCACTATTGGAGTAACTGGGGCTTGTGCAACGCTTTGTGCCTGATGTCCATCGGTATCCTTTGTGATGACGTGCATATTTATAACCAGGGTGTCTCATTCTACAAATACGATCATGTCGGCACCTTCAAGCCAGACCGTACCGGTCTCTCCCAAATCCTGAATGATGGTTGTAATGAGTTCATTGGTAACCTCGTGCCTGTCATGATGCCAGACGATCGCGGTCCCTTGGGCTACCTCGGACAGATGCAGGAGAGTGGTCGTGACCAGGGTCACGCCCTCATGGCATTGGGCTTGGCTGTGGATATCTGTCAGACGGGACTCTCGCAGGGTGACGACCTCTATGCTTACATGAATGATCGCATCGCTGCCGGTGCCGAGTTCTTGGCTGCCAGCAACTTCGGAGGTGTGGATGCGGCCACGCTACCTTGGAAGAACTACAACTATGCCGACTGTCGTGGCACGATGGGGGCTGGGTGGCTCATGACAGGCGTCAACACGGGCGGTTCGGGCGAGTACCGTCCCTATTGGGATCGCCTCATCGGCTATTACGAAGGCCAGCGTGGAGTCAAACTGCAATATGCCGAGAAGGCCAGTGCGGCCATCTGTCCCGATGGCGGTGGCGGCAATTATAGCCAGAACTCGGGCGGCTATGATCACCTTGGCTACTCTACGCTCACTCACTGGCGTCCCATGATTTCCCCGGACAATGCCATTACGCCGCTCACAGGCGACATTATATATAAAGGTGTAACCTATAAGAATCAGACCAACCTCGGCGGCCTTAAATACACCTATCGAGTGGAGCCATCACGGGCAATCCCTGCGGATGGCGCTGAGATTACTCTCATCCCGCAATTGCCCGACGGCACCGACGACACAGGGCTGTGGCAATGGGAATCGGGCGAGACTACGCGACAGATAACGGTCTAT
Organism: uncultured Bacteroidales bacterium; assembly: GCA_902779845.1. GTDB lineage: Bacteria > Bacteroidota > Bacteroidia > Bacteroidales > Bacteroidaceae > Physcousia. The sequence goes on from CACZCZ010000004.1 coordinate 115,785, forward strand.
GCTGACCGCAGTCACATCTATCGTGTCCGCTACACGGCTGCTAACGGTACCACATCCGAGCAGAGCTTTGCCATTGCTGTGGCCGGAGACGCTGTGCCCGATGTCTGCACCACGGAAATCACCGTCGATGGCACCATCTACCCCGAAACAGAACATACAGTTCTCTATGGGCAGAGTGTAATCCTCTACATGAGTAACTCCTCGGGTTGGACTGACGACTATCGCTGGAGCACAGGTGCCACTGGCAGTAGTGTCATTGTCATCCCCAACCTGACGGAGGACCGCACTTTCACATGCCAGTATATCAACCAAGGAGGCTATGTCAATGAAGCTCACTTCCGCCTTCATGTCATTCCTGCAAGGCCCTTTGTCGGACTCGGTGGCTCGCTGAGTGACGGCGATACCAGCATCCAGGCTTTTGGCGGTGCACAGGTGACGCTCGGTCTCAGCCTTCCTGAAAGTGCCATGCCCGAGGAGGTCACTTGGAATGACGGCTCACACGGCCGTTCCCTTGTCGTTACTGTTCCCGAAGGGCTTCCCGGAGGTGAGCAGCTTCACTACACAGCCACCTACCTCGGCCAATCCTACGAGTTCACGATCATCACCAAGGAAACCGACTTCAGCTACTATAGCCTCCTCTCTTCCGAACAGGGCTACACACGTATCGACAGCGAAAGCCAACTCGCCGAAGCCATAGCCGGCGGTGACTACATCATTTTGGCATCCGATGATGCCGACCTGCTCGTCGAACTTCGTGCCAATGCTCCCATGAACGGCAACCATGCTCTCTTCTACCAGACACCTGCCACCCCGCTCACCAACCTCGGCACGGTCTTCACCCTCGAACAGTTCGACGGCGGCTACACCATACGTAACATTGATTACGACGGGCTTCTGCTGCAGACCGAGATGAATGCAGCATGGAATATTCGCACCCACGACCAGCCTTACAACATCTCATGGGCTCGCTTCCTGCTCACAAATACAGATGGTTCATGGACCTTAGAGAACGGCACCTACAATGGCAACTGGCTCGGTCTGTGGACACCCGCCAATGGCTATCAGGATGGTGAGGAAATGGCTTGCAATAAACAGGACTCAGAAGTGGCCCACTTCCAACTCTTTGCCATTCCACGGGCCCGTTTCCACACTGACTATATCAATTCTCTGCTCTCGCTCCACGGCTCTCAACAGCCCTTGGACATCACCCCTCTCATTGCGAATCCCGCCTTCGAGGGTAACTCATGGGCGCTGTGGACAGTCGCTGGAACCTGGGGCAATCAGCGCTTCAATGGCGCTGCCGAGGTGTGGCACAGCACGGGTTTCTCCATGCAGCAGACGCTCTCAGGGCTTCCAGCCGGCATTTACAACGTCGTCTGTCAGATGGTCAACGGAGAGGGTAAGAACACCGGCTACCTTTTTGCAACAGCATCTGGGAAGACAGAGAAAGCGGTTGTCACACAGAGCTGTGCCACATCTACTTTCGATGCCGAACGAGACAAGATGAGGGCTGATGCCAACTATGCCAAGCTCTCTGTCAATGCTGTCGTGGATGAAACGGGCATCCTGACCTTCGGTATCAAGGAACCGACAAATGGTACCACCTGGCTCGTATTCGATAACTTCCGCCTCGCCTACGATGGGCCTGTGCTCGATGGCATCAGCCAGCTAATGGTAACAGATAAATCGTCAGATGGTAACTGGTATGATCTCAGCGGACGCCGCATCCCTCAATCGTCTATCATCAACAACACCCTCCGTAAGGGGATATATATCATAGGTGGAAAGAAAATCGTTGTGCAATGAACCGTCACGTCCTACGTTACATCATACTTACGCTCGCACTGACCTGCCTGCAGGCTGTGCAGGCACAAGTGCTGGTATATCCCCTTCCCGAGAAAGACGGGCCCCACACCTCTGACCTCTACAGCGTCCGTGTGCGTCCGTCATCCGGTGGCGACTGGCAGTCAGTGCCCGTCCTGCGCTGCGATGTCAACACACGCCGCGTGCAGCAGGCAGCCTTTGCAGAGTTCGATATGGGGGAGCCCGTACAGGTGCAGGTCGTCCGTCGCAACGCTCCTTTCCATGATGTACGTGTGCGTCCCTCGCAGCGGGGCATCTCACCCAGCATCATCAACGACAGCACCATCTGTTTTACACTTCAGCGTCCTGAGTTCCTCAGCGTGGAATTCGATGGCGACCGATTCCACAATATCCACATCTTTGGCAATGCCCCCCAACCTGTAGTGGCAGAAGAACCTTCGCCCGACGCTCACGATGCCATCAACTGGCAGGGTGTGCAGTCGCAGGATGTCTTCGTACGTAACTCCTCGCTTATCTATTTCGGCCCCGGTGTCCACCGTCCCAAGGACCTGCCCAGCGCGGAAATCAAGATCCCATCGAACTGCACCGTCTATCTCGCACCTGGAGCCATCGTCAAGGCACGACTCATCGTGGATCGTGCAGAGAATGTGAAGATTATTGGACGCGGCATCATCGACCATCCGCTGCGTGGTGTAGAGATTACCTTCTCCAAGAATGTCCTCGTTGATGGCATCACGGTGCTCAACCCTGCGCACTACACCGTCTTTGGAGGACAGAGCGAGGACATCACCATCCGCAACATCAAGAGCTTCTCAGCCCGTCCCTGGAGCGACGGCATCGACCTCATGTGCTGCCGCCGCGTCCGTATCGACAACTGTTTCCTGCGCACCAGCGACGACTGCATCGCACTCTACAACCACCGTTGGTGGTACTGGGGCGGCTCCGAAGACATCGAGGTGAGCCGCTGCATCCTATGGCCCGACGTGGCGCACCCCGTCAATATCGGCTCTCACGGCGATGACCGCAACCCCGATGGCGAGACGCTCCGCCATGTCCGCATCCACGACTGCGACATCATCGGCGACGATGCAGCAGGCCTCGGACTGCTGGCCATCAATTGCGGCGACAACAACCACATCCGCGACATCCGCTTCGAGCGCATCCGTGCCGAGGGGTTGCGCCGCTGCCGACCCTTTGACCTCCGCATCTTCCAGTCCGAGAAATACAACCGCGCCCCGGGCTGCTGCATCGACAGCATCGCCTTCGTGGACTTCACCATCTCCCCCGATGTCCCCGACTCGTGTGTCCTCCCCAACCGTGTTGAGGGTATGAAAGAGCACCCTGTGGGACGCTACACCCTCGAGCGGGTGTCGCACACGACGGTCACGGCGACAAATCTTTAATAAAAGTAAGATGATTATCCGCAATACTCCCCAAAATGGAATTTTGCATAATTTATAACTTAATTATTCTTAAAATAACAACTCAGATGAATGTGTTATCATATTTAATTTGAATATTTGCATTCAGAAATCTGCATTAAAACACAAACAAAGAGAGTTTTGGGAATATAGGGGATAATCATAAAAAGTAATTTAATCTCATAACAACACATTCATGAAACAAAACACTTTAAGCAAACTTTTGCTATTATCGCTACTCCTCAACGAAGTATCTTACTTCGGCCCCGGCGCTCGCAAGGAGCTGCCCGGCGTAGTGAATCGACTCGGTTTTAAGAAGGCTCTTGTCGTTACACCCTCGAGCGGGTGTCGCATACTGAAATACGACGAAACTGAAAGAGATTAATAATAAATACATTAAAATTAAGCTTATGAAAACAAAAAAAACTTCTATTGATGGTAGCCCTCGTGCTGCTGGGCGGGAGCTGGGCTTTCGCCGATGATTACTCTTTCAACGCCTCTGACTGGGCCTACACGGGCGACGGCGGGCGCATCGCCCAGGCGAATATCTCCGTGGACGGCAACGTCATTACGCTGGCCAACGTCTCTGGCGACAACAATGCCGCGCTGAAGTATGGCAGCGCGACAAGCTACACCTTTTCCCACACGGCCACTCGCCTCGTCATCAAAGGTACGAACCTCAGCACCGATGTCTCGAAGCATGCTATCTGGTGGCTGAACAACGGCAACAATGGTTCCTCACAGAGTCCTGCCTTAGCCACCGAGGCCGGCGGCACGGTGACGCTGACGTGGAACCTGGCACAGTTCCCCTACGCCATGCGCAAGAACACCCTCCACAACTGGACACTCAGCAGCGCAGGCACGAGCACCATCTTTGGACTCACGCCAGCCACGATGGGTAGCGATGTGACCATCACTGACATCCAATGGGAATGCGTCAGCGAGGGCTACACCTTCTGTGCTGAGGACTGGGCACACACGGGCGATGCAGGCCGCATCGCCCAGGCGAATATCTCCGTGGACGGCAACGTCATTACGCTGGCCAACGTCTCGGGCGACAACAACGCAGCGCTGGAGTTCAACGGCACCAACGAATACCTCTTCCCCCGCAGCCTCGCCAGCATCACCATCACCGGCACCAACCTCAGTACTACAGCAGGTCAACACGCTTTCTGGTGGCTGAATGGAGCCAACAACGCAGGAAGCATCAATGCTACTGCTGTCAGCGAAGCCGGTGGCAAGCAGACCGTCACCTGGGACCTCACAGCTATCGAGGCCAGTATGCGCCCCACCATTATTGGCGAATGGGAGATGTTGACCAAGCCCGCCTTTTTAGATATAAACTGGCGGTTCTCTACGGTTTTCGGTCTGACACCTGCCATGGCTGGCAATGTCACCATTACAGATATCCAATTAACAATGGTGGACGATGCCAACATTGTCACGCGCACGACGGCTATGGACAGCTTCGGCACCATCTGTCTGCCCAAGCAGGCCCTGCCCTCCGGTGCCACCATCTACAGCGTCGAAGCTATCAGCACGAACAACCTCACACTGACGGCCTTGCCTGCTAACAGCTTTATGTCTGCCGGTACACCTTATATATTTAAGGCCACGCAGGATAACCCCACCTTCACGATGAGCGGCGAGGCTGTCTCAGAACCGGTAGCAGCCCTAGGCCTCGTTGGTACCTTCACGGCAATCACCGCTCCGAAGGGCGACAGCTATTTCGTGCTCTCGGGCAACAAGCTCTATAATGTCGATGCCGATGCCAACGTCACCGTGGGTGCCAACCGCGCCTACATCGACCTCACTGCAGTGCCAGTGGGCGGTGATGTCAAGGCTGAAGGCGACTATCTCACACTCGTAGGCTTCGTCGCGACAGGCATAGACGAGTTGAAAAGCGAAGGGGTGAAAAGTGAAACAATCTTTGACCTCAGTGGGCGACGAGTCGTAGATAGTAAATTAAATCGCGGCCTATATATCATAAACGGAAGAAGGTTGTTGTCAAATAATACACAATATGCATATTCACGCTTTATATCCTACAACAATGAAAAAGAATCCATATACAACTCCTGAAGTGAGTACGTGGGACATCACGTCTGATGAAGCCCTGCTCGTCACGATGTCCTATGAAGGCAAAACAGTTGTCTCCGATGGCGGAAAGGCCAGTGAAAATAATGTGATGAATGCCGATGTCAAGGGCAACAGTTTCAGCATCTGGGACGACGATTGGAGCAATTAACACATAAAACAGCATAAAATCATTATTCCTATGACCAACTACAGAGAACGTTTCACGACGGCGCTGGCATGCTTGCTGACAGCCGTCACCTTACAGGCACAAGTGCGTTATGTGTTTAATCCTCAAGATTATACCTCCACGGATGCCGCGCGCGCGCCGCAGTCGGCCTTCTCGTATGCAGATGCCTCATTCACCGTCGCTGCTTCGGGACAGAACAACGTAGCCTTCATGATGGGATCGGCCTGCGACAACAAATACTATATTACAGGTCAAGATCATTGGTTCGTGGTGGCAGCCACGGGCGTGAAGACCGGTGCCGCGGATGCCTACCTGTGGTGGTCCAACGGTGTGAACCACAACACACAGGTTGTTCCGGACTACATCATCACGGACGGCGACCGACAGCTCTTCATCTGGGATGCCGAAGGTGGCAACGCGCTGTTCTCGTGGTTCAACGCCTCGGCCAGTCAGATGGTACTCAACAGCGGAGGGCGCCAGTTCATCCTCGCCATGGGATTGACGGCCACGGGCACTGCGGGCACCATCACTGATGTCAACTACTACAGCGATGCCACGCTGGCAGCCGCCTATCCCGCCACGGTAGAGCCGCTGGCGCTGGCCCAGAACACAGACCCCGTGGTGAGCTACGAGCGCACCGCCGACGGCCTCCTGGCCCATCGTGACAACCTCAGTGTGCGCATCCGTCTGCTCAGCGACGGCAACGTGCGCGTCACCAAGTTCCTCGGCGACGAGGCAAAGGTGGAGAAAAGCCTGGTCATTCAAGCATTGAATGATTTACCATTTAATGATTTCGAAGTCAGCGAGGCTGATGGCGTGGTGACCCTCACCACGTCAAAAGCCAAAGTCCTCTACAATCTCAGTGAAGCCAGCGTCAGCGTGCTGCGTGCCACGGGCGAGACGCTCATCAGCGAATCCGACGCTACGCTGCGCCCCACCACCGATGGCCCTAACGCCTCCTTCCGCCTCAAGCAGAGTTTCCGCCTGGATGCCAACGAGGACATCTACGGCTTCGGACAGCTGCAGAACGGACGCCTGTCCATGCGTGGCGTGACGATGAATATGATTCAGGACAACCGCAGCATATACATTCCTTACTTCTACTCCACGAAGCGTTATGCCCTCTATTGGGACAACTATTCGCCGACTTCGTTCACCGATACCCCCGATGCTACCACCTTCGCCTCCACCGGGCAGGCCATCGATTACTACGTGCTCGTGGGCGACAACTCCGAGGATGTGCTGCGCCAGTGGCGCCATCTGACGGGCGGCACCCAGCTGCCGCCGATGTGGAACTTCGGACTCTACCAGAGCAAGCAGCGCTACATGAGCGCACAGGAGGTCATCGACATCGTCAGCAAGTACCGTGCCGACCAAGTGCCCCTCGACTGCGTCGTGCAGGACTGGCAGTATTGGGGCGACGACAACCACTGGAACGCCATGGAGTTCCTGAACCCGAACTATACCGACTACCAGCGCATGATCGACGAGGTGCATGCCATGAACGCCAAGCTGATGATCTCCGTCTGGCCCGACTTCGGACCGCAGACCCAGCAGTATGCCGAGTTCGGGGGGGCTGGACGCCTCATCCCCATCCAGAGCTACCCCACGAACGTGGCCACGCGACCCTATGACTGCTACGATGCCCAGACGCGCGACCGCTACTGGCAGTACCTCTACACGGGACTGATGAGCAAGGGCATCGATGCCCTCTGGCTCGATAGTGCCGAACCGGATGACTTCAGCAACAAGGGCTCCGACTACGACTACGTGACGGGTCTCGACGGCCGCACCTTCCGCTCCGTGCGCAACGCCTTCCCCTTGGCACACGTCGAGGGTGTCTATGACCACCATCTGGCCGAGCCGTCGCTCAACAACAAACGTGTGAGCATCCTCACGCGCTCCGCCTTCGCCGGCATGCAGCGCACGGGAGCCTTCGTGTGGAGTGCCGACATCACCTCGTCGTGGGAGTGCCTGGCCGCGCAGATTCCTGCCGCCTGCAACTTCAGCGTCTCTGGTCTGCCCTATTGGAACAGCGATACGGGCGCCTTCTTCATCGGAGGTTACAATGGCGGCGTCACCAACCCCGACTGGCGACGACTCTACACGCGTTGGACGCAGTTCTCATGCTTCTGCCCCATGATGCGCTTCCACGGCGACCAGACGCCGCGCGAGATCTGGCAGTTCGGCGCCAAGGACGACGCTCAGGGCGATTACAACAACATCCTGCGCTACATCCGCCTGCGCTATCGCCTGCTACCTTATATATATAGTACCGCACACGACGTGGTGAAGAACGACGCCACCTTCATGACGGCCATGCCCGTGGCTTTTGAGGACGATGCTGCCTGCCGGCCCATCACGGATCAGTACATGTTCGGCCGCAACATCCTCGTCGCTCCCGTCGTGCAGGACCGCGTGGCTGGCCGCAATGTCTATCTGCCCCAAAGTCTCACATGGTATGACTTCTGGACCGGCGAAGCCTTCAACGGCGGCAAGAGCGTGTTCCGCTCTACGCCGCAGGACATCATGCCGCTCTACATCCCCGCAGGCACCATCCTGCCCTTCGGTCCCGAGGTGCAGTACAGTTCTGAGAAGGCGTGGGATGACCTCGAAATCCGCGTTTATGCCGGTGCCGACGGCAGCTTCACCCTCTACGAAGATGAGCTGGACGGCTACGGCTACAAGAACGGAGCCTCGACCGAGATACCTTTCACTTGGAACGAACAGACACAGACACTCACCATAGGTGCTCGCACAGGCAGCTTCCCGGGCATGTTGCAGCAGCGCCAGTTCCGCATCGTCAAGGTCTCCACCGAAAACGGCTTTGGTGACCAGCCTGCCGCTCGCATCGACCAGACCGTCAGCTACGACGGCAGCGAAGTGAGCGTCGCGCTCTTGGGCACACTCTCTGCCGAGGTGACCACCTACGACTGCACCTCGCTGATTCAGAACCCCAGCTTCGAGGCCGACGGCCGCACGCTCACCAAGCAGGCTCCGCAGGGATGGACCGTCGAGAGCGCTACGACGTGGTGGGGAGTCAATGTAGGTGCCGGCGGTAATGACCCGCAGGCCACCGACGGACAGTACGTCTTCGGTGTCTGGGACGGCTCTGCCACGATGCAGCCCGCCATCTATCAGACCCTCAGCGGCCTGCCCGTAGGCCACTACACGCTGAGCGTCGATATGCAGGCCAGCAACCGCTCCGCCGCCACCGTGCGCTTAGGCAAGCAGTATGTCTTCGCGGGCGAGGCCAAGAGTTACTTCAAAGATGCCGTCAGCACGGCAGGCGTGGGCGATGCCTACCCCATGCAGACTTTCTCCGTCAGTTTTGATGTGACGGAGCCCGATGCTTCCTTACGTATCGGTGTCAGCACGGAGGGCGCTCCCGCCGAGACATGGTTCAAGATTGACAACTTCCGACTCACCCGCACCGCCGTGCTCGCCCTCGACGAGGACAAGGCTGCCGACATCGATGCCAGCGAGCAGGGTGTGCGCGTCAGCCTTCATCGCACCTTCCTGCCCAATCAGTGGAACACCCTCGTGCTGCCCTTTTCCATGACGCAGCCGCAGGTCCTTGCCACCTTCGGCACCGATGCGCAAGTCGCCAAGATGACAGCTGCAGATGCCGACGGCGTAGCTTTCTCCACCACCACAGACGGCATCGAGGCCAACACCCCCGTACTCCTGCGTACCTCTACGGAGCAGACGGACTACCTCTTCAATGGCGTGGATGTCGTGCAGGGCGAACCCCTTCAGGAGTTATCTGGCATCAGTTTCCGGGGCAACTACGACGGTCTGCGCGCAGTAGGTGCCGGCTGCTACTTCGTGTATAATGATCACATGATGCGCAGTACCGAGAAGACCACGATGCGCAGTTTCCGTGCTTTCTTCGAAGTGGATGAGGCACTGGTGAAAGCTGACTTCGGCCTTACGGTGGACGGAACGCCTACGCGCATTGAAGCCACCAGAGAGAGGGAAAATAGCAAACTGTCAAGTCATACATACTTCGACCTCGCTGGCCGCCAGCTCTCCTCATCACCGGCTTTCCGGGAGCCTTCACACCTGAAAAAGGGAATTTATGTGGTCACTCAGGGCTCTGACAAAAATGAAACGAGGAAGATTATGGTCAAATAACAGCATATCCTCCATGAAAAGAAAATACCTCTCTCCAAGAATCATGTCAGTTGGCATCCAGCCCTTTGTATCCCTGCTATCATCGTCCATCGTCCCTGATTCTTCCCCCGTCTCATGGGAGGATGCCCTGGAGGATACTCAAGGTGTGGAAATCAATGTAAAAAGTGAATTCCAGATAGATTGGGATGCATGGTAGTGTGCTTCACTCGACGCTGAGGCCTGCTTTCTTCACATCGCGTGAGTTGGGCCCGATCATCACCTCGAAGTCACCGGGCTCCAGGACATAGTCAAGGTCATAGTTATAGAATTTCAGTTTGTCAGCCGTGATGTGGAACTCCACGTCGCGGCTTTCTCCTGCCTGCAGGGTGACGCGCTGGAAGTCCTTCAGCTCCTTCACGGGGCGGCTGATGCTGGCGACCTTGTCGTGGATATAGAGTTGCACCACCTCTGTGGCTTCGCGCTCACCCGTATTCGTCAGCGTGATGGCGGCGGTGATGCTGCCGTCGGCGGACATCGCGGTGCTGCTCAGACGGATGTCCGAGTAGCTGAAGCGGCTGTAGGTGAGGCCGTAGCCGAAGGGATAGAGCGGCCCCTGCACAGCATCCAGGTAGTTGGGGCTCCACACGCGATAATCTACGGTCCCATCGGGAACTGGGCGCCCTGTAGGCAGACGGTTGTAATAGAGTGGTTCCTGTCCGCTGGCATGCGGCATCGACACGGTGAGGCGTCCCGACGGCGACACCCGTCCGAAGAGCACATCGCACAGCGCATCGGCGCACTCGCTGCCGTACCACACATTCATGATAGCATCCACATGCTGGCTCTCCCATGTCAGCACCGTGGCGCGTCCGGCGAAGTTGAGCAGCACGACAGGTTTGCCCGTCTCCGCGAGTGCTGCCAGCAGGCGACGCTGAGGCGGGTACAGCTCCAGGTTGCTGCGGCTGGTGCCCTCGCCGTTCATCCATGCACACTCTCCCATGGCACAGATGATTACGTCGGCCTTCTGGGCGATGCTGAGCGCCTCAGCGAGGGCAGCGTCGCTATCTACAAAGGGTATCGGTTCGCAGGCGTGGCCGCGTGCCACCGCTTCCTGCGTGCGGGCATTGTCTATCAGGTTGCAGCCCTGGGCGCACAGCAGCGTGGCCTTGCCCGCCAATGCCCGCTGGAAGCCCTCGCGCAGCGTCGTGTATTTTGTGGCATCCTGCGCCATCGACCATGAGCCGGTGATGTCCGTGCGGGTGTCGATGAGCGGTCCTATGAGAGCGATGGTTCCTTGGGGGTGCAGGGGTAGGAGAGGGCTGTCCTCTGTGCCGTTCTTCAGCAGCACGAAGCTCTCGGCGGTGATGCGTCGGGCTGCTTGGCGGTGTTCCTCGCAGTAGGTCACTTTTGCGGCCTGTGCCTTGCTGCCGAAGCGGTAGGGATTTGTGAAGAGTCTCAGACGGTATTTCGCCTCCAGCACGTGGCGACAAGCACGGTCGATGTCGTCCATCGTCACCTTGCCCTCTTCGAGCGACTGTTGTAGCGTGCCGATGAAGCCGTTGGCGCACATATCCATGTCCGTGCCTGCCAGCAGTGCCCGTGCGGCGTTGTCCTTGAGGCTTCCCAGCCCGTGGCTCGTCATCTCGTGGATGGAGGCATAGTCTGTGACCACCATGCCACTGAATCCCCACTGGCGGCGCAGCACATCCGTCAGCAGCCATCGGTTGGCGGTGGCCGGAATACCATCCACGATGTTGAACGATGACATCACGCTGCCTGCACCCGCCTCCACGGCTGCCTTATAGGGTGGAAAGTATTGGTTGTACATGCGCAGATGGCTCATATCCACTGTGTTGTAGTCGAGTCCCGCCTCTGCCGCACCGTAGAGGGCGAAGTGCTTCACGCAGGCCATGATGCCCGCGCCCGTTCCTTGCGGACAGAACACATCGCCCTGGTAGCCCTTCACCATCGCCGCAGCCACCTGACTGCCCAGGTACGGATCCTCGCCGGCGCCCTCAGCCTGTCGTCCCCAGCGTGCGTCGAGGGCGATATCCACCATCGGACTGAAGGTCCATGCCACGCCGTTGGCTGAGGCCTCCACGGCGGCTATGTGCGCCGCTTCCCTGACAGCCTCCATGTCCCATGTGCTGGCCATGCCGAGCGGCAGCGGGAAGATGGTCTGGTAGCCGTGGATCACATCCATTCCGAAGAGGATGGGGATGCCCAGACGGCTCTGCTCCACCGCCACCTTCTGCAGGGCATGAATCTTCTCCACGTCCCTGATGTTGAAGATGGAGCCCAGCTTGCCCTCGGCAGCCAGCCTGCTCGCATTGGAGCCAACCACGGGGCCCGTCGAGATCTCGTCCGAGGGCTGCTGGTTCAGTTGTCCCAACTTCTCTTCCAGCGTCATGCGCCCCATCAGTTCGTCGATGAACCGTGTCATCGCATCCTGTGCTGCCACACTCCCTGAGCACAGGCTCATAGCCGCACCCAGTATCACTGCCAACTGTTTTTTCATACTTGTTACCGATAAAATGGTGTGTATTTTTTTTCTCTTAAGTGTTTTATCGTGAATTATAACCGCAAAAGTAGTCAAAATTCTAATTATTGAATGCGTTTTCTGTAAATAATCTATTGTTCATACGTCTTTTTCATGAATTGACGAGGGATTTAACTTCCGAAACATCTATTGTTATCTCTGACACCATTTTTTTCAGTAAAACTTTCACCTCTTCAACAAAAATCCGTACTTTTGCAGCCGAAATAAAGTAACAAGAAATGCTGAGAATATATTTAGCCGTTGTCGCAGGGCTGCTGCTGCAGCAGGCGCTACGGCACAGAAAATAGATGCCAGCCTTCTGAGGCTGCTGCCCCGTACACACGTCAGAGCGGAATAATGTCCTCGGCCAGCGTGTCAGCCCGATGACCAAAGGCCTCGTCATCTACAAAGGAAAAGAAAAATACGTTAATAGGTGAAACAGAACATTTAATAGGCACAAGCGATGACACTACAAGGAATCAAATATGCCTTGCAGCTGATGAGGCCGCAGCAAGACGCCCATGGCAGGCTGACGGGGAGGTTCTCCTCGCGCAATTGCTATGGTCAGGAGAAAGTGAATCGACTGCTGAGGGTAGAACCCCACCGCGAGACCTATCGCCTCATTGCCTACGGCGACAGCCGAGGTGACCGCGAGATGCTAGCCTTTGCAGATGAAGGAATCCGCATAAGCGGCAATTCATAATAGATATCGAAGACAAAAAAATAACAAAATGAAAAAGATATTATTAGCCGCAGCGCTGCTGGGCACGATGCTCGCAGGTTGCACACAGAAGAGTGGTAACCATAACGATAACCATAACGATAACGATAAAGAAATGAAGACTGCATTGGAATTGACGCAGGAATGGGACAAGGTGTTCCCGCTGAGCGATAAGGTGGCCCACAGGAAGGTCACGTTTCAGACACAGTATGGGCTGACGCTGGCAGCAGATCTGTACTGGCCCAAAGACAGACCCACCCCCAACCCCTCCCGTGAAGGGAGGGGAGAGGCTAGCGCAGAGATGGCAAGCGGAAACGCAAGTCTCCCCTTGCCCGCCATTGCCGTCAGCGGTCCTTTCGGAGCTGTCAAGGAGCAATGCAGCGGACTCTATGCCATGAAGATGGCGGAGCGCGGTTTCGTGGCACTGGCCTTCGACCCTTCCTACACCGGCGAGAGTAGCGGTGAACCGCGTCGCACGGCCTCGCCCGACATCAACACCGAGGACTTCATGGCTGCCGTGGATTTCCTGTCGCAGCTGGAGGGTGTTGACCCAGAGCGCATAGGCATCATCGGCATCTGCGGCTGGGGTGGCATCGCCCTGAATGCGGCCGCTGCCGACACCCGCATCAAGGCTACTGTGGCCTCCACGATGTACGACATGACGCGCGTCAGCGGCAACGACTACAACGATGCCTTCGACGATGAGCAGTGGCGCCACCGCAACCGCGAGAACCTCTCCAAACAGCGCTTAGAAGACCCCGACGCGATGGCTGGCGGCGTGCTGGACACCGTGCCGCCGCAGGCGCCCAACTTCGTGCACGACTACTATGACTACTACAAGACCGCACGCGGCTATCACAAGCGCTCGGGCAACTCCAACGACGGCTGGCGCGTCATCGGCACACAAGCCTACGCCAACAGCCGCTTCCTCTACTACATCAACGAGATCCGCTCTGCCGTCCTCGTGATGCACGGTGCCGACGCCCACTCACGCTACTTCGGCGAGGCCGCCTATCACTACATGGTGGAGGGCCAGGCCGAGGGCTACAAGTTCGTAGGCCAGCCTAATCCCAACCCCGAGAACAAGCAGTTGCTCATCATCCCCGACGCCACCCACTGCGACCTCTACGACGGCGGCTACGAAGAGAAAGCCGGCAAGGGCCAGCCCAAGAACATGATACCCTGGGACACGCTGGCAGACTTCTTCCAGAAGAACCTGAAATAAAAGGCTCTCATGAAAGATAATCAGAACGAGATATTCCCTGTCGTGGATGAGGAGGGCCGCGTGGTGGGCTCTGCCACGCGTGGCGAGTGCCATAGCGGTTCAAAGCTGCTGCACCCTGTCGTACACCTGCATGTGTTCAATAGTGCCGGCGAGTTGTATCTGCAGAAGCGACCTGCGTGGAAGGACATCCAGCCGGGCAAGTGGGACACGGCCGTAGGCGGACATATCGACTATGGCGAGACACCCGAGGATGCACTCCTGCGCGAAGTGCGCGAGGAGTTGGGCATCACGGACTTCACGCCTGAGTTCGTGGCAAAGTATGTCTTCGAGAGCAGTCGCGAGAGGGAATTGGTGTATGTCCACCGGTGCATCTACGACGGCCCCATCCAGCCTTCAGCATCGGAATTGGACGGTGGCCGCTTCTGGACATTACAGGAGATACACGACGCGATGGGGAAGGGGATTCTGACCCCTAACTTCGAGAATGAATTTAAGCGCTGCTTCGGCCAAGGCATGAAGAACAAATATGCCTTGTTCTTTGACATTGACGGAACGCTCGTCAGCTTCCGCACACATGAAATACCGTCGTCCACCATTCAGGCTTTGACCCAGGCTAAGGCCAATGGTTCGCGCGTCTATATTGCGACAGGGCGACCGCCGGTGATCATCACCAACCTTGATGCCATCGGGCATCTTGTCGATGGCTATATCACTACGAATGGCGCTCTGTGCTACGTCGGCGATGAGTTGGTGTGCTGTCAGCCCATCCCCAAGGAGGATGTGATGACATGTGTGGCAGATGCGCAGACCAATGGCTACAGCCTGATTGTGGTGGGACGTAAGGATGTTGCCGTCCTTGACCCTACGGGCGATGTGGATCGCATCTTCCGACAGATGCTCGCCGTCAAGGAGTTCAACCGAGCTGCGCCGCTGGACATCGTGCTCCAGCAGGATGTCCTTCAGATGACACCGTTCTTCTCTCCCGACTACGAGAAACAGCTGATGGCCCGTCTGCCCAACTGTGTGTCGGGCCGCTGGCATCCTGAGTTTACGGATATCACGGCCAATGGCGCCGACAAAGGTAAGGGCATTCTTGCGATGGCACGCCATGAGGGCTTCGACCCCAGCCATACCATCGCCTTTGGCGACGGCGGCAACGACACATCCATGATTCTTCAGGCGGGCATCGGCATTGCTATGGGGAACGCCATTGACGCGCTGAAGCAGCACGCTGACTACGTCACGACCTCTGTCGATGACGACGGCATACTGAATGCGCTACGCCATTTCAGCGTCATTGACTAAGCTTGCCTTTATTCCTCATTCGTCGTGGTTATAACCATGCAAGGGGTTATGCGCTGTTGCGAAGGACACAGAAGACCTTGTCTCCTATGGACGAATCGCGAGAAGCCTATAAGGTTTCGGGCGAAAGGGTAGAGGGTTTCGGCCGAAACCCTATTGGGCGTTGGCCGATGCTGCAGGCTGCAAACGGCGATGCTCCATGGAGTGTTGGCCGAGACACTATAGAGGGTCAGGCGAGACTCTATAGAGGGTCAGGCGAGACTCTATAGAGGGTCAGGCGAGACACCATAGAGGGTTGGCAGATGCTCCATGCTCTTCGTGCCACAAGACCATGCTCTTATTGTTTTTGCCACCAGTGGCAAAATGTTTTCTCACCTATAGTAAAATAAAAGAAATACTGGAGCGTAGCTCAAATTAACATGATTTCGGCGTAAGGATTACCAATTCCTGATGGTTTTACTTTACGAAATTATATTCATCATTCGTCATTCATCATTCGTCATTAAATATATCACTCTCGCTTTATCACAATCAGGCTGTCGGCCTTGATTCGGGCTTGCAGCCAATTGTGGAGCTTCTGCGTTTCTTCTTTGGAAAGAGAGGACTTGACGTCATCATCGATGATAGCGGCCACATAATGATGTGTGTCTGTGGAATCCCTGTTCACCTCGGCAACTCTTTGCAGTGCAATCTTGCTGACATGTGGGAACAGGGCGTGCAGCTCCGGACGTATCTCGGCAGCAAGGGTTTCATATCGTTTATAATCGTTCAACTGCTGGCTGAGCAGTGTGTTCTCCGCAGAGAGCTGCACCAGCTGCCTCTGCTCGCTCTCCCGGCTGGTCGTCAGCGACGTCACTTGATGAGTCAGCGCCAGCACGCTGTCGCTCTGCGTGCCCTGGATGATGCGGAGCGTGTAGTCGCCCAGCCCGTAGTCCTTCATCCGGTGTTGCGCTGCGGCCTGTGTCGTGGCGCTGATCTCGCGGCCTACGGCCACCACGCGCAGTCGCAGGCTGTCCTTGTCAACAGTGCTTGTGATAATCTGTGTGCCGCGTTGCGTGAGTTCTGTCTTGACGAATTTGTTCACGTTGTTCTCAAAGATGCTTTCCTGCACGATGTGAATGGTCATGTAGGCTGCAGGCAACAGGGTTACGACAACGAAGGACATCACGATGCGGCGCTTCCTGGCGGTCTTCTCAGTCACCTGATTCTCGTTCTTATGGAATTTCATCAGACGTACGCCGCAATAGGTGGCGAGGGCGATGAACACCGTGTTGATGTAGAACAGGTAGAAGGCGCCGAGGAAGTAGAGGAAATGACCTGTTGCCAGTCCGAAACCTGCCGTGCACAGCGGGGGCATCAGGGCTGTAGCGATGGCAACACCGGGAATCACGTTGCCCTTGCCCCGTGTGCACAGGGCGATGATGCCGGCCGCTCCGCCGCAGAAGGCGATGAGCACATCGTAGAGTGTGGGCGAAGTGCGTGCCAGCAGCTCCGACTGTGCTTCGCTGAGTGGTGTCACGAGGAAATAGATGGTTGCCGTGAGCACGCTGATGAGCGTTGCCACGCCGAAGTTCTTGCCTGCACGCTTCAGCAGCCCGAGGTCGTTGGTGCCGACAGACAGTCCCATCCCCACGATAGGTCCCATGAGCGGTGAGATCAGCATGGCGCCGATGATGACGGCGGTGGAGTTGACGTTCAACCCCAGCGAAGCGATGAAGATCGCGAAAATCAGCACCCATAGGTTGGCTCCCCTGAAACTCACACCACTGCTGATTTGCTCTACAATCGCGCTTTCATCTTCCTTGTCAGGCATCAGGTTGAAGTACTTCCTGACGCGTTCCCATAAGTCTCTTGCTGTCATACCAATCTTTGATTAGAACCCTTTAAAAATATAATTTGTTGCAAAAGTAGTGTCTTTTTCTGACATCCGTACATTTTTGCGTGAAATTCGTTCATGTAGTGACCAAAAATCATTTAACTAATTATTTGGGCATTCGAATAATTATCTCTACTTTTGCCCGCAGAAATGACAGGTTATATTCATCAAATTATGAAATTGGACCCGAAGATCCAGAATATCATCCTCCACTCGTCGAACGTCAGCAAACTCACTACCGACGAGGCAATAGCCATCTCCGCACTGCTCATCAGAGGCGCTGTCAGCTCTTTCTTCGGTCATAAATATACATCCTTTTCCGAAATAAAAGGCAGCATGAGTCCTATTTTTTCAACAGTCCCATAAAATTTCTGTTAAAATGGTTTACGTCTTGGAAAAATTAAATACCTTTGCTGCGCAATTATCAATTACTTGTTTTGAGCACCTGCTCGAATAACACTTAACGACAAAAACTCATGCAAATCGTAAACTTCGCAGAACAAAACAGCGTGATGAACCACTTTATGGCTGAGTTGCGCGACAAGAAGTATCAGCAGAACCGTCTCCTGTTCCGCAACAACATTCGTCGCATTGGCCGGCTGATGGCCTATGAACTCTCCAAGACGCTCGACTATCAGCCCAAGACCGTCACCTCGCCACTGGGGCAGACGACCATCCCGCTTACCAAGCAGAGCGACATCGTGCTGGCCACCGTCCTGCGTGCCGGTCTGCCCTTCCACGAGGGCTTCCTGGATATGTTCGATAATGCCGACAATGGCTTCGTATCGGCCTTCCGCATGTACATCAACCGCGAGCACACCGAGGTGGGCATACACACAGAGTATATCGCCACACAAAGCTCTAAGAACAAGACGCTCATCATCGTTGACCCCATGCTGGCCACAGGAGGCAGCCTGGCAGCTGCCATCGAGAGTCTGGTGCAGGCCGGCCGTCCGAAAAAAATACACATCTGCTGTATCATTGCTGCCCCCGAAGGCATAGAGGTGGTGAAGGAAGCGCTGCCGGAGGATAGCACCATCTGGTGTGCATCCATCGATCAGGGCATGAACGAAAACAAGTACATCGTGCCCGGTTTCGGAGACTGCGGTGACCTCTGCTACGGCGAGAAGCTGCAAAGCTTTCGCAAGGTGGCTGAGAAGTAATCATCATCTTGTTAAAATGACATATACATACAAATATCCTCGACCGGCAGTCACGGCAGACTGTGTGGTCATCACCAGAGAAATGCATCCAAGGGTGCTGCTTATCCAGAGGGGTAATGAACCTTTCAAGGGCTACTGGGCATTCCCTGGCGGGTTCATGAATATGGATGAAACCACGGAGCAATGTGCTGCTCGTGAGTTGGAAGAGGAAACGGGGATGGTTGTCTCCGAGCTTCAGCAAATAGGTGCATACTCCAAAGTGAACCGTGATCCTCGCGGACGAACAGTCACCGTGGCGTATCTCGTCATGATTGACGTACCCGTTGAGGTTCGTGGTCAGGATGATGCAGCCCAGGCAAAGTGGTTTCCAATCTCTGAGTTGCCTCCTTTGGCTTTCGACCACGATGATATCATGCGGGATGCGATGGCATTATTTCAAACCGTAGTATCTCAAAAGAATTCTTGAATATGGATTTCTATAAGAAATACGGTTCTTCAGAAAACCGTAGGGAAGAGCTGATAAGGAAGATAGAAGCGGCAGTAAACAACCTCACACTTGAAGAGCTGGAGGCACTGCACTATGATATGATGACAAAGAATTATGGAGACATTTGAAGTACAATTGCATAACGACCTACATCAGTATCTGGTAGGCTTGAAAGAGGTAGATGAACGTCTGCCTGAATGTCCGGATGTGGAAGGTAAGTGGGAAGATATAGCCAAAGCGTACATTCCCGATGGTGTCAAGGAGTTCAACAATTTCCCCCAAGCATCACTTGGCTGGATGATGTATATAGGGATGGCGGTAGCCAAAATGTGGGACACGGAATGGGAGATATATTCAAATTTGGGAAACATCTACACTTTTATGCGCGACAAGCGAGGCTACGATGCGATGGATGAATACATCCGTGAAGAGGTCTTGCGGTTGAGAGGCACCAGCTACGATGCACTGGAAAAGTTGGTGGGGGAATGTGCCTCGCGTGTCAACAATGCGCTGATGCACCAGAATTATGAGCCCGGCACCAGGTCAGCCTTCGAAGGGTATGTTGCCTGCCTTCACCAACTCTATCTGTTTGGTGCAGCCCTGCAGCTGAAACGGATGGGCTATCACATGGAGAAGATATGAACGGCTTTATATGCCGCCGGTATTCGTGAACAAGAAGGATGCACAGGATGGATGCACAAGGGCATTTCTTCTATTATAGTTTCGACAGAATTACTTTTGTGGAATTGCTTTTCTGCCAGCCTCTGTCATCAGTCCTTGACTTTCAAGGTCTCGGCAACGCTGAAGGTTCAAATCTGTCCAATGGCTTCCCTTGCGCCGTGGCGAAAGTCGCTGGGCCAAGCGGCCATCGGGCAGTTTCTTTAATGTGGAGTCAATCCAACCAAAGCAGAGGGCTTCCTCGACGATGTCTTTGTAGGACAGTGTATCAGGCCTGGCCTGCTTGGAACGGTTGCAAGCCACCCAACAACAAGGTTCACTTTGGTGGTTTGCCTCAAGCCAAACCCTTAGCTGACTACGCTCGGAGAAGGAAAGGAGGTTGGTGACTTCCATACAAGTAATCAAAGATACTTGTGTAGCTGATTAATCACTTCTTGAATTCTGCTCAAGAATGTCCCTGCGTGAGCACCATCCATCTGAGTATGGTGGAATTGAAAGGATATAGGAAGTTCGTATCGGAACCACCTCTTTCTGTATCGGCCCCAAATCAAAAATGGGTTATTGAAAATCCCGCTATTCATCCCAACGGCTCCTTCAATCTCGGTATCTATAATGGCGGATGTGCCAATAACCATACATTCATCCGACAAGTCCCAGTCTGTGCAACTATCAGCTACCTTCAATGTGTATTTCAGATATTGCTGGTTGAATAATTCTATGTTTTCAGTGAAGAGAATGTCACAGGAAGATACCTCGCCGGCCTTGTTCTTGACGATGGTGTTGACTGCGAGATTGTCGTACTGCATTAGCTTGTCGCCGACAGGCAGGAGATAGAACTCTTTGAGGGAAGAAGCGGCTTTGCCGATACACCAGTCCAACAGCATGTTGAACTTGTATCCCTCCTTCCGGCTTATGCTTACCAATCGCGTAACATCAATCGTCTTGAAGAATGTGACCATCGGATTGGGAGCTTTCATCCATAATTCGAAAGCTTTGGCTCGGCTGGTGTCTTTTGGATTAACTTCACGCATAATTTCCGATTTATCTGGCTGCAAAGGTACGCTAATTATGTTGAAATCCATCTGCAGACTATGTTAAACATCCTTATATCCGTAGCTTTATGAATATTTACGTCTTTTAGTATGTACGAAGCGTAGTGGTCGTGAGATTACGGTGCTTTTTGTTGTTCTTTCGGAGTTGTGGCCTGCAGCCGGAGGATCAGCCGCCTAGCCTGCCAGCAGCAGATGCACGGTAAAGAAGCAAGGGAGGTGGCCTCCTATGGTGTGGCCTGTTTGACGTGGGTCTGTCCCGAGCTTGCCGTTCCTCGTTCTCTGTTGGCGTAGTGGCCGCAGCTCCTATGTGCTTTTAGGACTTAGACTGCATTGGTATGCCTGATGCCGAAAGTACCCATAATCTTGTGTCGTCGGGTCGCATCCTTATGGCCGGACTTGCTTTGTTCTATCTATTTCTTGAACTTTGATGGATGCAATAAGTAACAACGCCCCAGATAATGATCTTCTTCTCGGGGGTGATGGTAATGGGACTATATGCATCGTTATAGGGTACTAACCTGACAATGCCTTCTTTCTGCTTGGAAAGGTCGAGTTCCTTGATGGTGAAGCCTTCGTCATCACCGGCCATCCAAGCTACCACTACATCACCGTCATGCGGCTCCAAAGACCTGTCGATGACAAGGATATCGCCGGGATGATAGCCGGCATTTATCATGGAATCTCCCTTGACACGGGCGTAGAAGGTGGCTTCCTTATGGCGCACCAGCTCTTTGTTCAGGTCGATTGATTCCTCCTCATAGTCGGTGGCAGGGGAAGGGAAACCGGCACGGATCCCCTCTGGGAAGAAGGGGAGCAACACTTCTTCACCATATTCGGGAGTCAGAATTTGTATTTCGTTCATGGTTGTATGACGTTTGAGGCTGCAAAAGTACATAAAAGAAGGGAGTTTTTAGCCGTTTTCGCCATTTTATGACTGAACTCAACGGCTTTTAACTTTGTTTTTACTATTTTTGTCACCGAAATGATGTACGCACTTGTGGATTGTGATAATTGCTATGTCTCGTGCGAAAGGGTTTTCAACCCGGCACTCGAAGGCAAGGCGGTCGTGGTTCTATCGAACAACGACGGCTGTGTGGTGGCACGCAGCCAGGAGGCAAAGGCGCTGGGGGTGCCTGAAGGGTTGCCGTTCTTCCAGTTGGCTGAACGATTCCCAGGCAAAGAGATTCACGCCTTCAGCAGCAACTACACGCTTTATGGTGATATGTCGCGCCGCGTGATGGGTATCCTTCGCGAGAGCGCACCGGAAATGTTCGTCTATAGCATCGACGAGGCTTTCCTGATGTTCGATGAGTCACCGTACTTGAAGATGGACTTCAAGAAATGGGGGGAGGAACTGGCAGCAAAAGTGCGCAAGTGGACGGGGATGCCGGTGAGCATAGGTATCGCCCGCACAAAGACACTGGCCAAGGTGGCAAGCAAATTCGCAAAGCGGTATCCGGCCTATAAGAAATGCTGCTTCATACAGACAGAGGAACAACGTCAGAAGGCACTGTCGCTGTTTCCCTTGGAAGATCTGTGGGGCATCGGCCGACGCCATGCAGCACGGTTGAGCGCGTTAGGTGTTAAGACGGCACTTGACTTTACACGCATCCCTGCGGAGAGTGTTCGATGCGCCATGACAGTGACGGGGCTTCGCACCTGGATGGAACTGCATGGCAGAGACTGTATCGCATTGGATAACCTGCCGCGCAAGCAGACCATCTGCACAAGCCGGAGCTTCCCAAAAATGATTGCCTCAAAGGAGGTGCTGGCTACACCCGTGGCGGGATTCGCTGCACGATGTGCGCAGAAACTGAGGGCACAGCATAGTATGGCGCAGTTCGTGACGGTGTTCATGTCCACCAATCCATTCCGCGAGGACCTGGATCAGATGTCCGTGGGGCGAACGGTAGCATTACCGGCACCGGCTTGTTCAGACCCGGAGATTGTTCATGCGGCCATGATGGCCATGGAGGCGTGCGTCAAGGCTGCTACTTCATATCGCTTCGCTGTACAACAGGCAGAACTGGAAGCAAGCAATATAGATGAACTACTGTTAGCGACAAGGGAGGCTGCTGTCATTAAGCAAGGAGAGGAAGACAATAGTGGCATACCGCTTCAATGGAAACGGGCAGGTGTCATCGTCAGCGGCATCGTTCCTGATTCGGAACTGCAGACGAACTTCCTAGACATCCCTCCCGTTCTGAAGCAGAAGCTGACAAAGCTTTCACAGGTGGCAGATGCCATCAATCGGAAACATGGGGACGAAGTCATTCAGGTAGCCAAAGCTCTACGTTCCACGGACCCGGAAACTGGTAAGGCGCTGACATTCCGAAACAGCATACTGCATGACAGACGCTCACCATTCTATACCACGGATATACGTGACATCATCGAGGTAAAATAAAGGACTTATTCTGTCTTTTCGCATCAAAAGCTGTTACCGTACTTATGCAGTATGGAAAATGAGGTTTCACACATCGATAGGCTTGTGTCTTAAAAGCCGGATAGGCTTTTTAGAACGGAAATGGGAACCTCTTTCGAGATTCCCATTGTAGCGCCTACGGGAATCGAACCCGTGTTCCATGCGTGAGAGGCATGTGTCCTAGCCGCTAGACGAAAGCGCATGTAGTAAGTAAAAAGTCTTTCGCGGAAGCTGGGGGATTCGAACCCCCGGTACGGTAACCCGTACGTCAGTTTAGCAAACTGGTGGTTTCAGCCACTCACCCAAACTTCCAAGCTTCGTTAGATCGCACATCCAGAGGTTGTTTTTCTGAAATGCGGTGCAAAGGTAGATGTTTTTTGGGAATTGTGCAAGTATTTTCAAAGAAAAAATATATCTTTGCACCAAAATTTACAAGTTATGGCACAAGAAAAAAAAGGGTTATTAGGCGTTCGGTGCCTGCAAGTGCCTAAGAATGTGGACGAACGGGGTTCTCTCTCTGTCATGGAGGGGGGTGTCGATATTCCGTTTAAAGTTGCACGTGTCTTCTGGATTACGGATGTGCCTGCAGGTCAACGACGCGGTGGTCATGCCCATTGGTCATGTCATGAGGCGGTATTTGCTGTTGCAGGTGGCGTCAGCATCGCGATAGAAACGGCTGATGGACGTGAGGAAGTGACGCTGAGGGCATCCAATGAAGGGGTATTGATTCCTGCGGGTGCTTGGTGTGAGCTATACGACTTTGAGCCGAATACGGTTCTGGTGGTGTTAGCGAGCGAGCACTATCGTCCTGAAGGCTATTGCCATGAAAAGGATTTGTGGTATAAAATGAAGAATGGATAATTTTCCTAACAGTTATGGAGATTGTACAATATAGACCACAGTTGGCTGAAGATTGGGACCGCTTTGTAGAGGTGTCTAAGAATGGGACATTCCTGCTGGAGCGACGTTTCATGGACTATCATGCTGACCGCTTCTCGGACTGCTCACTGATGCTGTACGAGGATACGGAGCTGGTGGCGCTGTTTCCTGCAAACTGGGTTGAAGAGGAGAAATGCATCTACTCGCATCAGGGCCTGACCTACGGCGGTCTGATCTACACGAGCAGCGCCACGCAGGTGCAGGTGCTGTCGATGATGCAGAGCATACTGAGATGGTATGTGGATTATCTGCAGGCAAGAAGACTGGTGTATAAACCTATACCTTATATATATAGTACGTGTGCGGCACAGGAGGATTTGTATGCCTTGTTCCGTGCACAAGCGCAGCTGAAAACACGTGGCGTGAGTAGTGTGGTGTCGATGCAGAACCCGCTACAGATGCGAAAGCTCAGATTGCGGGGCGCTCGCAAAGCCATTGACAACGGTTTGTATATAGATCGCATGGTGGAAGACGACTGGACTACGCTGCGTAAGTTCTGGGAGTTGTTGACTCTGGTGCTGAAGGAACATCATCATGTTGCACCGGTACACTCGTTTGAGGAGATGCAGTTGCTGATGTCACGCTTCCCGCAGCAGATTAAGTTGTTCCTGGTGAGAAAGGAACGTGAGGTCGTGGCGGGGTGTTTGGTGTTTGTGACGCGGCAGGTGGCGCACATCCAGTATATCGCTTCAGGAGAGACCGGACGAGAACTGGGAGCACTGGACCTGTTGTTCCGGCATCTTATCAACGAACGCTATAAGCAGATGGCATACCTGGACTTCGGCATCTCTACGGAGCATGGAGGTCAATGGCTGAACGACGGGCTCATCTTCCAGAAAGAGGGCTTCGGCGCACGGGCTGTCTGCTACGATACGTATGAGGTGGAACTCGACCGCACGCTTATCTGTCAAATGCTGCCCATCGAAGAGACCACACCAAAGAGCGTAAGTTTCCTTGACTTGAAACGCCTGAACAATAGCTTTGAGCCGGAATTGAGCGATGCTGTGACACGTGTGGTACGACGTGGCTGGTATCTGCAGGGTGACTGCGTGGCAGCCTTCGAGCACCATTGGGCTGAATATGTGGGAGTCCGCCACTGCATCTTATGTGGCAACGGGCTGGAGGCACTGACGCTGATTCTCAGAGCCTGCAAGCGCCTGAACTGGTGGTCGGATGACAGTGAGGTCATCGTGCCGGCAAACACCTTCATCGCCACAATCCTTGCCATTCAGGAGGCTGGGCTGAAGCCGGTGCTGTGTGAACCTAATCCGAGTGACTTCCTAATGGACGTGAGTCGATTGGAATCGTTGCGGACAGAGCGAACAGTGGCGGTGCTGCCTGTGCATCTCTACGGTCGTGTGTGTGACATGGATGCCATCAACGTCTTCGCCGCAGACCACCATCTTCTGGTGTTGGAAGATGCAGCACAGGCTCACGGTGCCATGCAGAACGGCATCCGTGCGGGCGCGCTGAGTCATGCGGCTGCGTTCAGCTTCTATCCCGCAAAGAACCTGGGAGCCCTTGGCGATGCGGGAGCCGTGACCACGAACGACGACGAGCTGGCACAGATGGTGAGGATGATGGGCAATTATGGTTCTAAAGAGAAATATGTGCATGAGCTGCCGGGCTTGAATTCCCGCACCGATGAGCTTCAGGCGGCGGCACTGGATGTGAAGTTGCCTCGGCTGGATGCCGACAACGACCGTAGGCGAGAGATTGCCCGCAGATATATGGAGGGCATTGACAACCTGCTCATCACGAAACCCACAATGCCGGCGCACGAGGAGGAGCATGTGTTCTATGTCTTCCCAATTTGCACGAATTTCAGAGAACAGCTGATAGCCCATTTGAAAGCGCTGGGCATACAGACGCTCATTCATTATCCCATCCCCCCGCACAAGCAGTTGGCACTGGCTGAGATGAACTCACTGAAGTTGCCCGTCACAGAGAAGATACACAGGGAAATCCTGAGTCTGCCCATCTCGCCGATGCTGACTGATGCCGAGGTGGATTATGTCATTGCAGCAATCAATCAATTCAATATCTCATAAGCTATGAAAATAATTATTCTGCTCTCAACCATCGATCGCAGAATACTGCGAGTGCCCGAAGTGTTAAGCGAACCCATGGAAGATGTGTCCTATGTCGTTGTGTGGCAACACTCGCACCACGGCGAAATCGAAGACATTGACACCAGTGAACTGGAAAAGCGCGAGGATGTGACAATCGTGACGCTGCCCGGAAAGGGACTGTCACGCAGCCGCAACTATGCGATGAAGACGGCCATGGAGATGCTCGAAGACCCGCTGGAAGATGCTGTCTTCGTAGTGGCTGACGACGATGAATGTTTCAACAGCGAGGCTTTCCCACGCATCTTCGCGTTCTATCGCGAACATCCTGACGTGGACTTGGCGTTGATGCGGATGCGTAGCATTCAGAACCGGCGCCATTTCAAGAAGTATCCTGATAAGCTAATAAACTATCGCCATAAGCCACGTTACTACTATCCGGCGTCGTGGGAGATGACCTTCCGTCCGCGTGTCTATCAAGCCGGCATACGCTTTGACACCCGCTTTGGCCTGGGCGCTGAGAAGCTGAGTTGCGGTGAGGAGGACATCTTCTTGGCTGACATGATGGCTAAGGGCTTGAGGGTGGTGATTGCTCCTGTGGAAATTGGCTACACAAGACCTTGTAATACAGGAATGCTCACGAGTGACACGAAGGTGTTGCGCTCACGTGGTGCTGTGTATGGCTACACCCGCTCTTTGCCTGGCGCATTCCTGAGAACATTGCGCGAGGCGGCATCGTTGTCATTGCGGATGAAAACCAACTTCTTCCAGATATTCGAGAAAATCTGGTATGGGGTAAAGTACGTGAGGAATACTCATAAAGCAACATAAACCCTTGCAATCCTTCTGAGGCTATGAAACTGAGTATTGTGGTGCCTGTGTGGAACCGGGCTGATAGGGTGCGACGGACGCTGGATAGCATCGCTGCATCAGTTCATCGCGGTTTCGAACTGCTGATTGTAGATAACGGCAGCACTGACGACAGCTTTGCCGTGTGTGAACGCTGGGCATGGGAGCACCGCGATGACGGTTTCCCGATACGTGTGCTCACAGAACTTCAGCATGGTGCTTCGGCTGCAAGGAACAGAGGACTGCTGGAGTGCCGGACAGAGTACATCTATTTCTTTGACAGCGATGACCTGTTCTCAAATGATTTCGTAGCGAAAGTCTTTCCGGTGTTGAATGGCGATATAGATATCGCGTGTGTGCCTGTGCGGCAGGAAGTGAACAATCACACGAAACAACGAACTTTTCGCGCTTGTTCCGATGCTCATGTTCATGTGCTGAATTCCATGCTATGCACAATCAGCATGGTGTTGCGGACAGACTATCTGCGTAGAATCGGAGGGTGGAATGAAAGCTTGACGACGTGGGATGACTGGGAACTTGGTGTGAGGGTTCTTTTAGGAAAGCCCCGATTGTTGTGGCTGAAGGACACGGCCTTTCATCAAGTCCTTGTGCATGAAGAGAGCCAGACAGGCAGCAGCTTCTCAGCTACCTTGGAACCGATTCTTGCTGCCATGCAGGCTGCCAAGAAGGACATCAACGCGGTTAACGGCGTGAAGGACCATGAACGGAGACGTCTTAGAAAAGCCCTCTATCTCCGTTCGCAGATTATGAGTGGGAAGCTGGCGCACGAAGGAAACATGAAGGGACGTTCACAGTTCCGTGATTTCGCGAAGGAATGTGTTTCGCATCCTGGCGTCTGGTTAGGTGGATGGGGAGAGTTCCTGGCTTGGTACACGGCACGTGGCGGACGTGGTGCTTGGCGTATTGCTCTGGGTTTAGTGCGCTAAGTAGAAAGCTTCATATTTCTTGGCCACATTCAGATGGTCGTGGTGACGGCGGATGTATTCGATGCTGTCGAGCTGAAGCTGATGGATGTCTTCTTTCCCTGAAAGCAGACGAGTGGCGATTTGTTGATAAACATCTTCTTCCGTGGGCTGCACATTGATGATGGGGCGTAGCTCATGCTCACCAAGGAGCTCATAGTGCTCTTGTTCGCCACCACCAATGAGAATGAGGCCTTTGGCCATTGCCAGAAGACCGTTCATGCCAGGGGTGTAGCTGTATAGCTGATCCAGTAGCGCGTGGCTGTTGTTCATCATCTCCTGGTACTGTGCGAAGGGCACATCTTCGGCTGTTATGATGTCGAGCTTATCAGGGTAACCGGCTTTCAACTGCTGGAGGGCAGAGAGCATGATGTCTGTTCCCTTGTAAGCTGAGCGGGAACGCTGGATGCCGAGAAAGAAGTTTAAGGTTGAAGGATGAGAGCCTAAGGTGTGGGCGGGGGTGACAGAAGAGCGGTTGATGGGGAAGGGAATGTAGTGCGCTTTGTCGGGGTAGAAGGGACGGTAGCAAGCATCATACTCATAGAGCCCGGTGATGATGCCGTCGCAGTCTTCTGCCATGCGGCGGTTGAGGTCACCCTTGGGACCATTGAGCCAGTCGGCGACCATTGTCCGCATGAAAGGATAGTCGCGTAGTTGAGAGCCGAAGTTGAAGTCGGAGTAGCGGAATGTCTTACAGTCCATTCCCACCTTCACCCAGTAGTGGTCGATGCCGAAAGCACCGAGGAAGACTTTGCCGTTGTGGCGGCGAAGGTAATGGTAGAAAGGCCAGATGCGTTCGGCGCGAAGGTCAAGGAAGACGGGGTTGATGAGCTGCACGACATCGAAACCTCGCAGGCGGGGAAAAACGTAGGCGAGCCTGCGTAGATAGTTGAGGGTGGAGAGCTTAGAGTTGAGAGGTCCTCGCTTCAGATTGATGTCTCGAGGGTAGTTTTTCCAGCCGTCGCCATCGGAGACAACGGTGACCTCATGTCCGAGAGCCCTTAGTCCTTCAGCTAATGTCCAGTGGACATTCGAATACTCACCAACAAGGAGAATCTTCATTATTTGATGATGACTTTGCGTCCGTTGAGGATGTAGAGGCCTTTCTTGATCTGTCGATTGACGGGGTTACCGGTTGAGATTTGACGACCGGAGATATCGTAGAGCCCCCAAGTTGTAACAGAGAAGTCATCGCTGTTCTCTTGGGCTGCAGCAATGCCCGTGACGGTCTCGGGAACATCAACCAGCGTGAGGGTGAAGTGGTCGGCACTCCACCAGGCTGTGCCGGAGGCGACCATCTCCATAGAAATAGAGAGTGTTTCGCCAGTGGCTACTTTGACAGGACCTGTAGTCACCTGCTGCCAGCCTTGTGGATACTGAGCACCTTCGGCAGGTACAGCTCCGGTGCCGGTGAACGAGGCCGTGGCCTGGTCGTTGACGGTCTTTGCGGTGAGCGTAAAGGCTGCTGTCTCCTGTCCGCGCAGAATGGCACCGAAGGTGTAGGTGCCTTCGGGGAGGCCTGTGATGTCTTGCTTGAGGGATGACGAGAACGCGCCCGACTTCCAGATGTTCCAGTAACTGTTGGAGGCGATGCCGTCATAGGCTTCGTTGTCCGTCTTCACATCCACGTTTGTTGCTGTCCAGCCATAGCTGTTCTTACGGTTGCAATCGGGATTGACGATGAAGCGGCTGGCGTCGCGCGGAGTGGTGTAGGGCGTGAACTGGGTGGAATCGATGTTGCCATCGAGGATGAGCGGCATGAGGGCATAGAGTGCGAGGTCGTTCTCCACGCGTGCTGTAGCCTTGTCAATGGTAGAGGTCTTGCCAACATAAGTGAGTTGGAAGTTGTCGGCACCAGCCCAGCGTGCACCCATTATTCCCAGATTGCGGACGCCCACGCGCAGACGGCCATCAGTGACTAGGATGCTCTTCACTTCGGTAAGAGGAATCTCGCTGATGTCGAGGGCTTTGCCATCAATGGCGATGTCCTCGGTGATGGGCGTGGCGTAGAGTTGAGTGTTGGTCTGGGCGTAGAGCACCACAGCACCATTTACGGAGGCGCCTAAAACGCCGTCCACCGTATTAAAGACGTTGGCAGAGAGTTGATAGACACCATTGTCGAGGTCGGTGATGTCCTGATAGTAGTCGAAATTGATGGTATTGGCATTCGCATCCCACACTTCAAAGTAGGTGTCGCCTGTGTCTTTCGTGAAGCCGTTGGCTGCATCCCGCGTACAGTTCCAGCCATCGACTGAAGACTTGCTGCCCGTCTCAATGCCTGGATTATTGATGTAGCCAGCATCGGCCATAGAGCTGTTGACGGTCTTTCCGTTGAGCGTGACGATGGTGACGCGGAAGTGGTCCGTATCAAGATTGACATCCTGCGGGTCAACACCCGTAATGTTGAGGGACTCGTTGTCGAGGCGGTAGCGGTCGGTGAGCTCGTAGAACGTACTCCATGATTCATCAGCGTTCTGACGTTCTATGAGGAGCCGATCGGTCATGTCGGTGTTAGGGTTGTTGATGATGAATGTCAGCTTGCCCGTGGAGGCGCTCTGCTTCACGTGCAGCGAGGGTGTCTTGGCTGAAGGAGCCCACCAGGTTGGAATCTTGGTATATTTAGAGTTGTAGGCGAAGGTGGCGCGGTGGTCGCGATAGACCTGACCGGCAGGCGTGAGGCTACTCGTGGGGTTCGCATCGTAGTAGAGATAGGTGACCCAGTAGTCAACGGCATAGAGGAAGTAGCGTTCTACGTAGTCGCATTCATCGAGTTTCTGGAGGAGCACCTGCACATATTTGCGGTAGGATTCATAGTCGGAGAACTTATTGCCCCACGAAGAGCCGACTTCCATCTCGGTAATCCACAGGGGACGACCGGTGGAAGTCCAGATGGACTTGCATTGGCTCGCGAACCAGTCGGCATAACTGCTTTCGGAGTAGCCGCTGAAGTTCCAATAGGCGTGGGTGACGGCGAAGTCACAGCGTGATGCCATGTTGTCGATATACTGGCAATACTGCGTGAGGTAGCTGAAATCAGTGGGTTGTGGAGAACCGATACGTCCGCCACCAGCAAAGAAACTAGAGTTGATGGTGTAAGCTTTCCAGGGGTCTATCGTACCGCCGCAGGAACAATCGCTGCTCTCGTGCTGCTCGCTGTGCTCTGGCTCGTTGAGGGAGAGTGCTGCTGTGGCGGTCTTGCTGTTCACCTCAGAAGCGCTGGGCCAGTAGAGATGCTGGCGGCAAGGCACATACTCCATGTCAGCGGTGGAACTGTAGCCTGCGCTCCAGGTCCAGTACCATGTGGCCCGCACACGGGAGCCACCGGTGCTGCCACCTGTGTAGCCCCAACCTTTCTTAGAGACATATTGCCAGGGCTTGATGTAGATGGAACTGATGCGCTTGTTGAGTGCTGTGGGAAGCGTCACTTGAAGGTCGGCGTGGTCAGCGACGAAGACACGGCTGTAGCCGGTGCCTTTGGTGCCAGTGGCAACTGTTGCCATGTAGCCACGACGGAGGGTGAAGGATGTGATGGTGTTGGATTTCCGGCTTAGGTCTGTGTGGTTGGCGGCTGAGAGGGTGAATTGGCCGATTGTACTCTCACAGGTCATCGGCGCAGAGGGTAGGGGGATGATTGCTGCACCATTGAGGTAGATGGCAACGCGGCAGTTGGAGTCCTTCGTGGCCTTCTTGCCCTTGATGGTGACATACTTCAGGAAACTGCTGGTGACCTCTGAAGGAACAATATTGTCGATGATGAGCCAGGTGCTGTCGCTGCCAAGGTTGATTTTGAATGTAGAACCTTGAATGGGATTCGTGTTAGCGGTGATGTGTATGTCGATGTCATCGTCGCGGTCAATCTGAAGATCCTTAACGAGGCAGTAGTCAATTTCACGAACGCCCTGTGCATTGGTGTATTCAGGGGATACGTAGGCTGCACGAGCTTCATCCCAGTCTGCACCCACCACGGGGATTACGGAGAACTGCGAATGACTGCCCTTGGGTTTGTCGTAATACACGGAGACATAATTGGAACCTTTGTGTGCTCCGTCAACTCCCAGATACTTGCCGTTCTTCTTGTTGATCAGGTAGGAATAAGTTCCCTCGCTGACCTTCCAGCAAAAGCGGTCGTCGGTGGAACGATAATCTTCGAATACCGTACTCCAGTTGTTGGAGGAGCTGGCAGCGAAATAGTGTCCGCTGCTTTTCTGGCGCAGAAGTACATATCCGTCCTTTCCACAGTCTTCCGCAACAAAGACATAGGAGTTGGCATCGGCATTCAGACCATAGGCTGAGATAGCAGGTGCAGTGCCATCCTCGTTCTGACCGAGTAGCTTCTCATAAATATTAAGCCAGAGGTAGTACTCGGTGTTGGGGGTGAGCGATGCGTGTAGAGGAGCGGTAATGCTCAACAGGAGCAAAGTCGCCAAAAATAGGTTCCTTGTCATAAGATAGTGTGTCGATAATACGTTTTCGCCGACAAAAGTAGTGATTTTAATTCACATACAAAATGAAAAGGCAAAAACTTATATGATTTTTTTGATTCCTTTAACCCAAAGATGTTGATAAGCTTGCTGCTGAAGACGGAAAAGTGTCCTATTAAGAGTAAGCCAGTAGCCAGGTTTCCAACGGTAGCGCAAAGGGAGT
Organism: uncultured Bacteroidales bacterium; assembly: GCA_902779845.1. GTDB lineage: Bacteria > Bacteroidota > Bacteroidia > Bacteroidales > Bacteroidaceae > Physcousia. The sequence goes on from CACZCZ010000004.1 coordinate 148,364, forward strand.
CTTGAGGGACGGAAAGTGTGAAGAATGGTGTGCAGGCGTTTGGAAATCTGTTCTGCTGTGGCAGCATCTATCTCATCGCGATGTGTCAAATAAAGACGGAAGCAATAGATGAAGGTCATCCAACGGCTGCCCTCATAACGACGGATAAGCTTGGGACGCACATTCTCCTTCTTGAGCGTGATGAGCAGGGAGAGGTTGGCTTCCATCATGTCGAAGCGGCGAATGTTGAAACGAGTCTCGTCGGTCATCGCGTCCTCATGGCGATAATAATAATATGTTCCCTCGCATGCGCGCACCTCACGGCTGTGAAGATAATGAAGACGGCTGGAATTGTCATCGCTGTAGAGACGTGTGGCCGTGTCGAAAGGATACAGACGATGGAGACGCGTGCGGGTGAGATAGAGACCATGCAGCTTCCAGCTGTCAAGGCAAAGCTCGAAGGCTTCTTCGCCTGTGAGGGCCTGTCCCTGAGCGAGTCTTTGTGGAAGACCATAGTCGTGTTCGCTGCCGTCGGACGCATGATGGAGCATGAGACGGAAGACGCAGCAGTCCGTCTGAGGGTGTTGGCGGAAGATGGTGACTGCCTGCTCAAGGGCATCCGGCGAGAGCCAGTCATCAGCATCTACCATGCAGACATAAGGAGCGTGAACGTGTTCCAATGCCAAATTACGGGCAACGGCCTGTCCGCTGTTGACAGCGGTCTGCAACACATGGATACGGGAATCGAGGCTGGCACGGCGGCGCAGGATAGACAGCGTGTCATCCGTAGAGCAATCATCCACGCAGAGGATTTCAATGGCGGTGAGCGTCTGACTGCAAAGTGAGTCAAGACAGCGGGGTAGGGTAGCTGCCGCATTGTAGGCCGCTACGAGGATGGCCACTTCCGTCATAGATGTAGTTTCTGCTTGAATTTCTTGATGATTTCAGACTCTTTGGAGAGAATGCGGTAGCTGTACCAGCAGGACACCATCAGCAGAGAGAGTCCAATGGCATAGCGCCAAGGGCCGTCGATGAAGATGCAGGAGAACATGGACAGTGTGACGGCAATCCATTGAGGAATAATCAGACGGATGGTGCCAATAGAGAAGCGGAAATGGAAATGCGAGCCGTAGCATGTTCCTATTAAAAAAAGGTCGAAGATGGCTGAGAGCGTCAGTCCCAGACCGGCACCCCAAAGACCGAAATAGTGAAAACACAACGAGACGCAGCAAAGCGAGAAGATGTCATAGATGACTTCCATGATCAGGTACAAACTCGATTCGCCACGAGCTAATGCGGTGTAGCCGATGGGCGTGGTGATGCCTCGGAAGAACATGTACTGCGAAAGGAGAATGGCCATCTCGACAGACGGCAAGAAGGAATCCTTGAAAAGAAAGAGGATGATGAGCGGTAGGAAGGTGACAATAGCAATGAGCAGTGGCGAGACAAGGAGTATGCTCACATGAATCTGCTGATTGATGACCTGATTGCGCGCTTCGACATCGTGGTTGACACTGGAAAGACGGGGGAAGTAGTCCGATTCAAAAGCAGAGTAGATAATGCCTGCATAGCAGACCATCAAGGTGTAGGCAACACGGTAGAGACCCAGCGTCTCCTCGGAACTCTCTTTTTTCATAAAGGCTTGTTGTAGTACCGCACACCCTGTGCCGGCAAGGGCCGCCAGGACGTAGGGAATGCCAATACGCAGCAGTGGCCAGCCTTCTTGAAAGACAGCACGGGAGAGCGGCGAGATGCGCCAGGGGAAAAGCGGAGTCGTGAAGGCCAAATGGATGAGTGTGACGGCACAAGTGCTCACGATGAGTGATAGGATAATACCACGCAGTCCCATCGCCCAGAAGAAGGGTGCGGTGAGACAAAGAGTGGAAACTGCACTGATGGCCGAAACCAGTGCGACACGCTTGAGGTGGCGAAGACCCTTGAGGATGGAGATCTCACCAGCTGTGATGGTCAGCGCAAACACCATGGGCGATAACAGCGCGATGTCCCATGCGCGGTTGGGTTCGTCTTCAAAGAACAACATCGACAACAATGGTGCTGTGGCCAATGTCAGCAGGACGGCAAAGATGGCTGCCCAGAAGCTCCAAGTGCGAACGACACGCACGAAGTGGCGGATGCGATCTGTGTCACCCGTCTCGAAGAGTTCTGAAAGGTGCTGTACCGATGCGAGGGGAATCCCCAGGTTGGTGCTGCTCTGAATGAAGTCGCTGATGCTGGTGTAGATGGCAATCAGTCCGAAGCCGGCTGTGCCCAGAAATGCTGAGGCAATTTTATTGCGCACAACACTCATGAGCATGATGAGTCCCTGTACACCGCCGAAGACGCCTGTGTATTTAAGGACGTGGTCCAAAGATGCCTTTTTATGCTCGGTTTCGGACATTTTATGCTTAAAAGTCAAAATTTGCGTGCAAAGATAGTGTAAAAATGTTGAGAAATATGTAATTTTGCGCCCAAAATTTAAAAAACACCCCAAAATACTCATTATTTACACAACGATTATGGCTGGTTATTTGGTAGATGATACACGAAAGGTGACCACACATCGCCTTTTTGAGATGAAGCAGGGCGGAAAGAAGATAGCTATGCTCACCTCCTATGATTATACGATGGCACAGATTGTAGATGGCGCTGGTGTTGATGTCATCCTCGTCGGTGACAGTGCCTCGAACACGATGGCCGGTAATCTGACGACTCTTCCCATCACGCTGGACCAGATGATCTATCACGCTCGCAGCGTGGTGCGTGGCGTGAAGCGAGCGCTGGTTGTGTGCGATATGCCTTTTGGAACTTATCAGGTGGATCCTCAGGATGCAGCCCGCAACGCTATTCGAATTATGCAGGAGACTGGTTGTGATGCGCTGAAGTTGGAAGGAGGCGAGGAAATCATCCCTGCCGTGAAGCTCATCTTGGACGCCGGAATCCCTGTGATGGGTCATCTGGGACTGACACCGCAGAGTATAAATAAATTTGGTACGTACGCCGTGCGCGCGAAGGAAGCCGCAGAAGCCGAAAAGTTGCGCAATGATGCGTTGGCACTGGCGGATGTAGGCTGCTTTGCCATTGTGCTGGAGAAAATCCCTGCGCTGCTGGCACAGGAAGTCACCACAAGCGTGAACATTCCCATCATCGGCATTGGTGCCGGTGGCGCTTGTGATGGTCAGGTTCTTGTTGTGCACGACATGCTTGGCATGAATAAAGGCTTCTCGCCCAAGTTCCTGCGTCGCTATGCCAATCTCTTCGACGTGATGACCGATGCCATAGGCAATTATGTCTCGGATGTGAAGAGCCGTGACTTCCCCAACGCCGACGAGCAGTATTAAAGCCCTATAGCACTCATCATTACAAAAAAGATAAAGGAAACATCCCTTCGCCAAGAAAGGATGTTTCCTTTTTTATAAGGACTTGACCTTATCGCATGAAGGACTTGACCTTATCGCGTGAAGGACTTGTCCTTATGGCAATAGGGACTTAACCTTATTTTATGAAGACCTTGGTCTTCCAGTCAGAAGACCTTGCTCTTTCGGCTTGAAGACCTTGCTCTTACGGCTCGAAGACCTTGGTCTTATGATAAGATAGATTTTATGTTATAAAACATGTTCTTTGTTTTTTCTCACCTTTTTTATGTAACGTTTCTTAATATTTGTGTAATTTTGACACCAATAAAAAGACATATAGACTGTTTTGTTCATACAACAGTATGCCATGCGGGCATCGTAACCAAAAAGAAAACAACTAATTAACATTAAATAACTGAATGGAAAACAGTATTCTCAAGCGGCGGCTCGCAAAAGGGGCGAGTGCCGCGTTTGGTGCTCTACTGCTGTTCGGCGGCACGATGAGCTTTTCGTCATGTAAAGACGAATTGCTCACTGGAATGCCTGAATGGTTAGGAAGCAGCATCTACGAAGAGCTGGAGGAACGCGGTCAGTTCACGCAGACATTGGCGCTTATTAACGACCCGGACCTCGCAGATGCCCATTATCCAGAGCTGCTGCGTCTGACGGGCAGCATGACGGTCTTCGTGGCAGATGATGCTGCCTGGGGACGTTACCTCTCTAAACGAGGCCTCACATCGGTCTCTCAACTTTCTAAGGCTGAGAAGAAGACCCTGTTAAAGGCTTCGATGATCAACAGCGCATACCTGATTGAGTTGTTGGACAATGTGCCCAATGGTTCGACAGACCCTTCAGAGGGCGTCTGTATGCGTCGCGAATCCCGTGTGGAGTTGGAAGACACGATACCTGTATTGAAGGATACAGACTATCCTGTCATTAACCCGAACCGCGTAACGGAGGATGGCGAACAGATTGACTATTGGGCTGATGTGCGCGACAAAAAGAGCATCAAGATCTTCAAGGATGCGACGGAAGCACCCATGATGCACTTCTTACCGCAGTTCATGTCGCAAACAGGCATCACTGATGATGACCTCTCCCGCATCACAAATGGTGCCTCTAATTCCACCGATCGAAGCTACATCAATGGCCATCCTATTTCCCTGAACGATAACCGTTGGCCCGATAAAGATGCCGGTAAGACCTATCTGCAGGATATTACGTGTCAGAATGGTTATATTCATATCTTGGATGAAGTGCCGGAACCCCTGCCCAATATGGCAGAGATTATCAATTCCAAGCCTCAGTTCAGCATCTTCAGAGACTTGTTAGAGCGATTCAGCTACCCGGAGATTTATCGTATTCTGAGCAACGAGGACGGCTCGCGCGATACATTCTATACAAAACGCTACTTCAACTCCTCACAGAACCACGGACTTGCAGCCTATACGCCCGATGGCGGCTCAGAGGTTAACGTCATCAACCGCTTGGGCGCTTCTGGTTCCGATGGTGGCTTTGATCCAGGATGGAATCAATATGTGCTTTATACTGGCGACGGCCACATCTCTATGGCCAATGATGCTGCTGCGATGTTCGTCCCGACCAATGAAAAGATGAATGAGTACCTCCATGGTGATGGCTCTGTCATTGGTGCCAAGTACGACTACGATTGGAGCAAGGTTCCTGACAACCTCGTCATACCGTTCCTTGACAACTGCATGCAAACCAGTTTCCGCAGCACGGTTCCCAGCAAGTTCACAACGGTGAAGAACACCGCTTCGGACGACATGGGTCTGACCACCGGCGATGTGGATAGTTGCTTCCTGGCTTGTAATGGCGCTGTGTATGAGCTGACTAGCGTTTTCGCAGCTCCCAAGCACCAGTCTGTGAGCTTCCCGGCACTTCTGTTTGCCGACGAGACAGATGAGTCCAAGAAGATGCAGATTGCCAACCGCATCATCACTTATGATCCCACGTTGCTGAAAGAGGACGATCCTGTTCGCACGGCTTGGAAACTGAACGAGTTCGATGCTTATCTGGGCTCCATGAGCAGCACCTATAGCTTCCTCCTCGGTATTGACAAGGCCTTTGGCTACTACGTTGATCCCTATTCCTATGCTGAAAAGAAGCCTGCGGCTTTTATCTTTTACATTGATGCCAAGAAGAAGAATCCGCTGTATGCAGAGGCTTACCTGCTGGATGAAGATGGCAACATGACAACCAAAACCACATCTCCCGGTATACAGACGATAGCCAACCGCTTGTATGACATTTTAGACAACAGCATTGTTGTCCATGGCCAGCGTGGCGCCAAAGCCATGCATTCAGGACAGACGGTTTATCAGACCAAGGCCGGTGGCCCCATCATTGCTGAGATGTCCGGCAACACCGTTACGGGTCTGGCAGGTTCTTATCAGTATGAGAAGGGTGAATTCATTTCAGTATCTCCTGAACTCACCTTCGACATGACGGAGAAGGGTAATGGTGTCACCTATGTGTTGAGTGCTCTTCCCCAAAGCACTATTACCGCTCCATTCCAACTGATGACCAATACCGAGGCCCATCCCGAATATGCATCCTTTGCACGTCTGTTGAAAGAGGCATCTTTTGTTGAAGCCATTGAGATCATGGACAAACACCAGACTATCAGCTATCCCATCCGACTGTTTGGTAACTACCATTATACGGTGTATATTCCCCAGAACTCCGAAATCGATGCACTCGTGAATGCAGGTAAACTCCCCACGACCGAGCAAATGGATGAATGGGTTAAGTTCATCTCTGCGCTGGATGATTACACAAAGGTGGAGCTTCCGCTCATTACTGATGAAACAGAACATGACGCTCGTCAGGCTGAAATCGATGGCCTGGCAGAAGTAGCCGAAAGTCGCATCCAGCAGATGCAAGATGTCATCGACAACTTCCTGCGTTTCCACTTCCAGGACGGTTCCCTTTACATCGGTGGTGCAGACACTACAGGCATCTTTGAGACCGCAGCCATCGACGAGAAGCTGAACCGTTTTCGCAGATTGAATGTCACCGTGGGTAATGGAACCTTTAAGATTCAGCCTCAGGGCTACCCGGTAACGGCCAACGTCATCAACGATGGCATGAACAGCAATCAGATGTCCCGACAGTATCTATTCGGTGCTGGCACATACGATGAAAAAACCGAAAAATGGTCGAATCCCAAGGATATCTTCAGCTCGTCGTATGTTGTCACACATCTCATCGACAAGGCTCTCATCTACTCCGACGACCAGTTCCTGCCTGCCGACTTCCCCGCTCCGGTATATCCCGAGTGGCTGCCCGTTCCCAATGACCCAACTCCTACGCCGGAACCCGCTCCCGGAGGCGTAAAGAAACGTTTAGCGAAAGTATCACCTATAAAGTACAATAGAAGATGAAAGCACTGAAATTATTCATGACAATGGGCCTGATGCTGGTGTCCTCACTGGCGATGGCACAAATCAACCGCATCAGCGGTACTGTCAGTGACGAATTCGACGTACTGCCAGGTGTGAATGTGGTCGAGATTGATGCGTCAAACCGTATGGTCAACGCCACCGTAACAGATATGAACGGTAACTTCGTTCTTCCTATTAAGAGCCAGAAGAACAAGGTGAAGTTCAGCTATATGGGTTTTGTGACACAGGTCCTCCCCATCAACAAGACCGTCTTTAAGATTCAGATGTCCGAGAATGCCAAGCAGCTGCAGACGGTCGAGGTCAAGGCCAAGAAGAAGATCAAGACTTCTGGTCTGGCTATTCCCGAACGCGAAGTGAGCTTCTCGCAGCAGAGTATTTCTGCAAAGGAATTCGAGGGCCTCGGCATCACATCTGTGGATGAAGCGCTGCAGGGACGTATCGCCGGTCTGGATATCGTGGCCAACTCAGGCGACCTTGGTGCTGGCACTTCAATGCGACTGCGTGGTGCTTCCACCGTTTCTACACTGACCAGCAATGAACCTCTTATCGTGGTAAACGGTAACGTGTGGAGCGTTGACTTGAGCGACTTCGACACAGCTACAGCCAACGATGAGAAGTTCGCACAACTGTTGAACGTGAACACTGAGGATATCGAAGACATCAAGGTGTTGAAGGATGCTGCAGCTACTGCCATCTGGGGTTCGCAGGGCGCTAATGGTGTCATCGAGATCACGACAAAACGTGGTCACAAAGGCGCACCTCAAGTGACATACTCTGGAAAGCTCACCGTAACCCACCAGCCCAAGGGCATGGATTTGCTGACAGGTGACCAATACACGATGTTGTTGAAGGAAGCCTACTTCAACCCCACGCAATCTACACTCATTTCCCTTATCCCGGAGCTCAACTACGTGGAGAGCGATTCAGAGTATCTGATGTTCAATAAGAACACAGACTGGGTGGACCTCGTCACCCAGACAGGTCTGCGTCAGAACCACTACGTCAGTATTTCGGGTGGTGATGACAAGACGCTTTTCCGTATCTCTGGCGGTTATGACCATGAGACCGGAACCATCATCAAGCAAAAGCTGAACCGTTTCTCAACACGAATGGCGCTTGACTACTACGTCAATGACCGCATCAAGATTATGTCCAACTTCGCGCTGACCTATACCAAGAATCATCGTAACTACGACGGCCTTCTGGGTATTGCTCGCACGAAGATGCCTAACCTGTCTCCGTATCGCTATGATTATAATGCGAATGGCGAAGAATACAACACAGGCGAGTACTACATCGTTCCCAGCTATGCTTTCACGAATCATGGTGATTCGCGTATTGTCGGCGGTACAGACCCCTTCTCTAATCGCTTCAACGACCAGCGCGATTCTCACAACCCGCTGGCTTCAGCCGAATACGCAGTAAACGACCAGACGACCTACGACATCACGCCTGAGTTGGAGTTGGAGTACAAGTTGCTGGGTCTGGATGACAACAGCCACCAGCTTCGTTACAACGGCCGCGTGGTGATGAATGTATATAATGACTACACAGACCAGAGTTTCCCGCGTTCTCTTGTAAGTACACCTTATTATAATAATGGTTCGGCGTACAATTACAGCCGCAAGAACCTGGCCTTCACGACGACGCATACGCTGACCTTCCAGCCCCACTTCAAGAACGAGGATCACTACCTCTTAGCGATGGGCCGTTTCCAACTTGTCAGCGGCAGCTCCAGCAGCCAGAGCACCAACGTGTATCGTCTTCCGACCTCCTTGGAAACCGTCACTGCAGGTGCTTATCCGAGCGGTATGGGTAGCGGCTTCAATGAGTGGCGCAGCCTCTACTACACATTCTCAACTCACTATTCTTACAAGAGTCGTTACAGCGTGGCATTCTCCATGCGACTGGATGCCACGACCAAATTCGGCCAGAACAACCGTTGGGGATGGTTCCCCGCTGTTTCAGGCCGATGGAATATCATCGATGAGCCCTGGATGAAGGTGATGCGCGACAAGGTAAAGATGACCATGCTCAGTGTGCGCCCGGGTTGGGGTTGGGTTGGTAACCCACCAATTGCTGATTATCTGTACTTGAACAGCTTCTCATTGGGAGCCCCCTATATGGGAACTTATGCCATGAATCCCAATGGCCTGAAGCTCACAGAACTCAAGTGGGAGAACAAGTACACATGGAACATCGGTTTCGACTTGGGCTTCTTCGATGACAGACTGAAGTTCGTAGTAGAACTCTACCATCAGACCACGAAGGATATGCTGATGCCCAGAGCAGGCATCCCCAGTTCCAATGGTTGGAGCAGTCTGGCCTACCGCAATGTCGGCGACATGGTCAACAAGGGATGGGAGTTCCAGATCATGGGTGATCGTCTGCTGAAGAAAGGTAAGTTCTTCCTCGACTTGAACGTGAACTTTGCGAACAACCGCAATGTCATCACCGAGATGGATCCGTTGATTCTTGAGACACTGAATATTGACTGGGAAGAGAAAAACCGCAGCGTCCTGCAGCGTGTTCAGGTGGATAACCCCTTCGGTTCCATCTATGGCTTCCGTTCCAAGGGCGTCTATCAGTATTCCTACCGCACGGCTCAAGAGATCGCTCGCGGCAAGATGCCGTCTGCCTTGAAGAACCAAGGCTTCACCAACCTGCAGGAGTGCATTGACGGTGGCATTACATTCCCTATTGCCATCAACGAAAACGGCCAATATATCAAGGATGCTGAAGGCAATCCTATTCAGCAGCGCTTTGGATATAAGGACGGAACGCGTCAGGGCTACGGCTTCAAGGGTGGTGATGCCATCTATGAGGACGTGAACCACGATGGTAATATCAACCAGTTGGACATCGTTTATCTGGGTAACTCATTGCCAAAGCTCACGGGCGGTTTCGGCTTCAAACTCCATTACGACCGCTTTACGCTGAATGCGCAGTTCAACTATCGTGTAAAATATGACATCTTGAACATGGCACGCTTGGATATGGAAGCTATGACGAGCAATAACAACCAGAGCCAGGCCGTCAATTACCGCTGGCGTAAGGAAGGTGACATCACTACCATCCCACGTGCCCTGAATGGCGGTGCAGAGAACTCTACCAACTACAACACGCTCGTCAGCGACCGTTTTGTGGAAGACGGCACGTTCCTGCGCTTGAACTACTTGCAGTTGAGCTATAGCTTCGACCCGAAGTTGTTGAAGAAAGCACATATCAAGCAACTCAACGTCTATGCCAGTGCCAACAACCTTTTCTGCCTGACAAAATACACGGGCGTGGATCCTGAGATTGGCTATGGTGGCTATGGTGTCACGACTGACAACAATAAGACGCCGCGTTCGAAATCCTACACCTTTGGTCTCACCATAGGCTTCTAATCAATCATCCTAAAGAACTATCAAGTTATGAAATATATCAAGCTATCCATTGTCCGTCAGGCATGTATTGCATGCTTCGGACTGCTAATGATCAGTTGTGGCGATTTCTTGGAGATAACGCCGAGAGATATGGTCACAGAGGATAATTTCTGGGATGAAAAGAACGATGTGGATCAAATGGTTGCAGGATGCTATACGGCCATGCAGTCTGAAGACTTCATCGCACGCTGTCTGATATGGGGTGACCTGCGTGGTCCTGATGTTGATGGCTCATCCAATGCCAGCAACCACGACGACCTCTATCAAGCTCTCGTCAACAACCTGATGCCCTCGAACCAGTTTACAAGCTGGTCACAGTTCTATTATGTCATCAATAAATGTAACACCATCATTCGCATGGCGCCTGAGGTGCATGAGAAAGATCCGGCCTACCGCCAAACAGACCTGCAGGCTACCATCGCCGAGATGACAGCTTTGCGTTCCCTGTGCTACTGGTATCTCATCCGTGCGTTTGACGCTGTCCCCTTCTATCGTGACGCTGTTCAGCAAGAGGACGAAGTACAGAATTTGGCTCCCTCTTCGTTTGACACCGTTCTCAATGAGATCATCTCTGACCTCGAGTCCGTGAAGTCCAATGCTCTTGAGCATTATGCTGCCACCTCGAACGCTGATGGGGACTTGGGTACATACAACAGCAACTGCAACCGTATCACTCGTTCCGCCATCAATGCCATGCTGTGTGACATGTATTTGTGGCGTGGAGACTATGATCGCGTCATCGCATGTGCCGATGAGATTCTGGCTGTAAAGAAGACCGACTACGAACGTAACTACAGCAAATCGATGGTGATGAACGCTGCAGCTCCCGAGCCACTGTCATCCTCGTCGGGCAACTTCACCACTTATCTCTACAGAAGCACTCAGAATTATCCAAATGATGTCTTCAACGCTATCTTCGGTATCGGCAATAGTTATGAGAGCATCTTCGAACTTTCCTTTAACAACACGGGGCTCAGCAGTCCTTACCTCAAGAACACAGCGCTTGCGTACCTCTATGGTTCTGGTAACGTTGACGCGAAGTATGGCGTGGTCAACAACGGCGCCGGTCTGTTGCGTCCAATGAGCGATATCGTATCGGAAGCCCAGGGAACCTCTGGAAAATGGAATGTTTTCCGCTGCCTGACAGATACGCGCTACTACTGCAGCATGCAGTGTGATGAAGCCTACTCTGAGGGCGTTATCCGCAAGGGCGTTGCATCAAGTTTCATGATTTCTACCTCTGGTAACAAATATGTAAACTATTCCTCGACATCTTCACCTTTTGGATTGCCAGCAGCGATGAACCGTAACTGGATTTTCTATCGCCTGACCGATATCCTGTTGATGAAGGCTGAAGCCTATCTGATGAAGAGCTCTTCGGATGCCACCGAAGCCAACCAGGCGTTGTGGTCGAAGGCTTTCGACATTCTGGAGGTCGTAGCGAACCGCTCTATCACCTCCACGTCACAGCAATTGAATAACACCAATCCTGCTGCATCTAACCGGGAGGCTTTGCAAACGTTGCTCCGTAAAGAACGTCGTGCAGAACTGATGTTCGAAGGTAAGACCTGGTTTGACATGATCCGCTATAGCAAGCAGGCTGGTGGCGATCTGGGAGACTTCAACGGCATCGGCGCTAAGTGTGGCTCCCGTGGATCTTCGAATCCATTCCCAAGTTGGGCTCATTTGTTCTGGCCTTACAACAAGCAGGAGGTCAAAAAGAATCCGAACTTGACACAGAAGAGTATCTACAACAAGGATACAGAAAACATCAGTATCAACAACTAAATCATATATGACGATGAAAAAGGTTTATTCATCCAAAATACAGCTGCTGCTGATGGGGCTGGCATTCCTTGCAATGGGATTGACTTCCTGTAAGGACGATATCCCTGAGGACAGCCTCTACACTTATAAGGCAGAAATGCTGAGTGATTTCCTGCGCAATAACGAGAACTTTTCCCAGTTTGCGCGTATGGTAGAGAAAGCCGGCAAGATGGATCTCTTCTCTGCTTATGGAACTTACACCTGTTTTGCTCCTACCAATGATGCCGTGAACAGCTATTTGGCACGTCTGGGTCTTTCATCGGTGGAGGAGCTCTCCAATGAAGAGTGCGACACGTTGGTCTGCACGATGACGATTGCTACCGATGTCCTGTCGCTTTCCGACATGGAAGGTATCACCTTCATGGAAGAGAACAATATGCTGGGCCGTGCATTGAAGCTTCAGGAAGTCCCGATGACCATTGACACGAAATATGGTAAACAGGCTGTTTCGACCTTCATTGTCAATGGTTCTGGAGAAGTTATTTATGAACTGGCCAACGACTCTGTGGAAAATGGTATTGTACATCCTGTTAACGGTGTTGTTCGTGCCTCCAGCGACCTCTTACCTGATGTCATTCGTCGTGACCCGAACGTATCCATCTTTGCAGAAGCTCTGGTGCTCACTGGCTTGCACGACCAGATGGTCCGTCGTGAAGACCCTTCCTACAATTATCGTGATTATGAAGAACGTGAAGCCCTTTACCACTCTGACAACCACAACAACTGGTGTTGGGTTCCTCGCACACGTCGCTACGGCTACACAGCCTTCTGCGTGCCTGATGAAGTGCTGAATCACTACAGCGAATTCGATGATGTCAATTATAATAAGAACATCTACACGTGGGAGGACTTGTATGACTATGCCTGCACCGTTTATCCCGAAGGGGCAGGGCAGAGCTACTATGCTAAAAATGCCACCGCACTGAGGGACGAGCGTAATCCCCTTCACAAGCTTATCGCTTACCACCTGCTGAATCGCCGTGGTGTGTATGAGAAACTTTACACGAACTGCACGATTCTCCGCACGTTGATCAATCCCACTGAGTGGTATTCAACGATGAACCCCCATTCAACGATGAAGGTGGAATGTGTATATTCCAGAAATAAGTTCCACAAGGATGATGAACAGACAAGTCTGGATGGCGTTGACGGCGTTGTATATCTGAACCACATGTATGACCCAGACCGTCCCGGCCTTTATGAGCGTGGTGCTATGGTCTATAAAAATGTCTCGGATGAAATGTCCAACGACCAGAACTGTGAAAACGGCATCTACTACTACATCGACCGCTTGATTGATTATGGTCAGGATACGCGTGACCACGTGTTCAATGCCCGCATGCGTCTGGATATGTACACACTATGGCCTGAGCTCATGAACAACGACATCCGCACGACTCAGACGAATCTCCTCAACGATAGCCCTGAAAGCAAAACCACAAACTGTAAGAACTATATCTTCCCTGCAAATTATCTGGACAATGTGGTGTCGAGTGCTGACGGAGACTTCATTTACCAAGGTGCTCGTAACTATTACTGGAGCTACGAGGGAGATGAGTTCAATCTGCGTTCCGACCAAGGCCTTTATGACCTGGAGTTTGAACTGCCTTCCGTACCTTCTGGCCAGTATCAGATACGTCTTGGCTTTGCACTCATCCCGAGCCGTGGTATCGGTCAGTTCTATGTCGATGGCAAGCCCCAGGGTATTCCTCTCGACATGCGTTCCACCGGCTGGGTCGCTAAGACAGGCTGGCAGAAATTGTATGTCGATGATGCCAGTGCCAAATACTCAGCGTCTGCAGAACAGAACAAGAAGGACCTGCACAATCAAGGATGGTATCATGGCCCAGCCAGTGTGCGTTGTATTGACGGGAATAACGCCAATCCGCTTAAGGATGATGACTTGTCGCTTAGCAATTCCCACCCCTTCTGTAACATTGCCAACACCATCCGTCGTGTGATTTACACGGGTTCGTTGAACGGTGATGTAACTCATAAGATCCGCATTCGCAGTGTATGGTCTGAGGGCGGTGCAGAGTTGATGTTTGATTACATAGAAATCGTTCCTAAGAGCGTTTACGGTATTGACTCCGAAGGCGCTGGTGAGGACGACCTGTAAATCATGTGTTTATTACATTAGAGATTCTATATATCCATTAGAATATGAAAGCCAAACAATATCTGAAAATGCTCGCTGTCGCAGCTACGCTTCCTGCTTGCGTGCTCTCTTGCACGGATGCCTGGGATGATCACTACGGTGATGGCAGCGGTGCTGGAACGACAGCTGATGCTCCCACGCTCCTGGAACATGTCCAGGCCGATGCTCAGCTGTCTGAATTCCTGCGTGTAGCCAAACATGTGGGTTACGATGCCGTACTCGCCTCGCCACAGTCCCTCACTTTGTGGGCTCCTGTTATCACCAAGGCTCAGGCTGACAGTATCATTGCTGTTTATGAAAGTCAAAAGCAGGAGGTAGATAACAATGGTAATCTGCGTAAAGACAAAGATAACTATGCTATCACACAATTCTTGCAGAACCACATCGCGCTCTCAGGCCGCTCCTGCAGCTCGCTGACCAAGGATTCCGTCCGCATGTGGAATGGTAAATACATGATGATGACCGACAAGGACTTGAACAGTGTCCCTTATCTGGAAAAGAACATCATAGCCTCCAATGGAATCATGTATAAGCTAAAGACAAAGGAGACCTTCTTCCCCAATGTACGTGAGGCCTTGGAGCTGGAACAGGGGTTGGACAGTGCCTCCAACTTCTTTAGGATGTTCGACATCTATGAACTTGACGAACAGTCGTCAGTGATGCAGGACATCGTGGATGGTGAAATCGTTTATGCAGACTCTGTCATGGTGCTCTCCAACGCCCTTTACCGTGCGCTAGGTTACATACAGCGCGAGGACAGTGCCTACATCTATCTGGCTGCGCACAACGATGTATGGAAACAGGAGTATGATAAGTATCTTACTTGGTTCAATTATGTCAACGACCCCAAGATGGCCAATCGCGACTCCCTCATCCAGCTGAACGCTCGCTTCGCTATTGCACGTGGCCGTTTCTTCAACATCAACGTGCAGAAGAACGAAGCCAAGGACTCCATCATCAATACGTACTATGTAAAATCAAAAGACTACTATGGTCTGAATGTTTTCCAGAAGCCGTATGAAGATAATGGAATCCTGGCTGGCCTCACGCCTGTGCAGTGCTCCAACGGTCTCCTTTACACCGATGTCGAGGGCCGCATTCCAGATTCGCTTACCTTTGCTTACAAGCGTTACATCTCGCCGCTCAACCGCTACAACTACAAGTCTCGTCTCATTCAGAACAAGAGCGTCGCTGACACCTACAGCCCTCAAGTGACTGTGACAACACGCAACATCGTAGAACGTGTTGTTATGAGAGAAAATCAAGTTATTGGCACTGATCCTGAAACGAATGAACCGATTATCTCTACAGTAGAGATCACGAAGACATTCCCTGAGCTCAAGGACAAACAGTACGTGGAGATTCGTCCCGCCTCTTATCAGAGCACGACGAACAATACGTCCAACATCTACTTCTACCTCCAGAACACCTTCTCTGGACTCTATTATAATGTATATATGGTGATGGTTCCGGAGTATGCTCGTGAGAATTATGATGTCGATGAAATCCTGCCTTGTCCCTTTAAGGTGTTCTTCAGCGAGCGTCAGGAAAGACCGGGCACGGGTATCGTTTCCAAAGAAGACCCTGAGTCTGGCGAGTTTGCACGCGAAGTGGCCATCTCTGTTCCAGAAGGCGAAGTGCATAGTTCAAATGCCACTACGTTCCTGGCATCCGGTACAGACGTGGATCTCATCTGCATTCAGAAGGCCGTGCCCTCTGAC
Source organism: uncultured Bacteroidales bacterium (assembly GCA_902779845.1). Lineage (GTDB taxonomy): Bacteria > Bacteroidota > Bacteroidia > Bacteroidales > Bacteroidaceae > Physcousia. Next base: position 164,258 of record CACZCZ010000004.1, read on the forward strand.
GCCTATGGCCCCTTCAAGTTTGCATCCTACAACACCTTCACAAACGTAGATGCTACACAGCGCTATCGTATTCAGACGACCGCCAGTGCTACTCAACTGAAGAACAAGGTTTACACAAACGCGCTTCGCATCAACCGCATTATCTATATCCCGTTTGCTACGAAGGAGGAGGCCTTGGCCTTTGACCTGAAACTGTCCGATTTGTCTAACCTGAAAGAATACAAAGAATGAAAGCACTGAACATATATTGTTTCTCACTCCTCTTCGTGCTCCCTGTAGCTGGTTTCGCACAGGATGATCTAAGCACTGAGGATGCAGACACGGCTATCGTGCGGCATATCCGTAAGACAGCAAAGAAGCAGGAGCCTACACGTGAAATCAAGGGTCACGTGATTAGTCAGCAAGGTCATACACCTTTGGCTGGCGTGCTTGTGCAGGCTATGATTGGCGACGGCTATTCCACGCTCACCGATGAGAATGGCGACTTCACAATGAAAGTGCCTCTCTATTGCTCGGCCGTCAATGTCACGCTTCCAGGTTACAACACCGTTCGCGTTGGATTGAACAAGAGCGGGCAGTTGCGCGATATCATTCTTCACAATGAGTCGGCTCCTGCATACTACGATGCCGATGACAACATCATGAACGTGGCTCGTGCCACCAACTTTGAGTTCTCCAATGCTACAAACATAGCCACCGAGATTCAGAATCAGTTGGGCGCTGATGTGCTCACGAACCAGCGTAGCGGTCTGACCGCTGCTGGCAGCTACATGCAAGTTGGGGGCGTTGGCAGTTATATGATCAATGCCCAGCCGCTGGTGGTCATCGACGGAGTCATCACCGACATGCAGTATGGTCGTGAGATGCTGCATTCGGGCTTCTACAACGATGTCCTATCCAACATCAACGTCAATGACATCAAGAGTGTTGAAGTGCTCAAGAACGGAACCGCTCTTTATGGTGCTAAGGGCGCCAACGGTGTCATCCTCATCAACACCAAGCGCAACACCTCGTTGGCAACGCGCATCGCTGCCACCGCAAATGTGGGCGTAGAACTGATGCCCCGTCACTATGGCATGATGGATGGAATGCAGTTCAAGACCTATGCCAGTGACCTCCTCAGCACTACGGGAACGACGCTGCAGACTTTCAAGTTCCTTCGTTCCGATGATCCGCGTTACTATTGGATCAATAAGTACAACAACAACACCGATTGGACAGATGGCGTCTTCCAGACTGCTGTCAAGCAGAGCTATGGTCTTAGTGTTCAAGGTGGTGGCGAGGTGGCCAACTACATGCTGTCTATCGGCTACAGCCATGCTACTGAGACGATTGAGGAAGCCAACTTCAACCGCTTGAACATTCGTTTCAACACAGATATCAAGTTGTCGGATTGGGTGGGCGTGCGTTTCGATGCTTCTTTCAGCAATACTACGCGTAAGCTCTATGACACAGGTTCTCCTGCAGATTATGACAATGGCACTGTCACATCTCTGAACTTCCTCAGTTATGCTAAATCTCCGATGCTCAGCCCCTACAGTTTCGTAGCCGGGACCAATGGACCTGGTGTCATCAGCACCGCCCACCTGGACATTGTGCAGGAAGACTATCTGGCCGAGGTGACACAGATCAGCAGTGACAACTATGAGCTGGCGAATCCGATGGCAATCTTGGAGTACGGTACCGCTCAGAACAAGAACTACTATGACAATTCTTTCCTGAACCTCTCCATCACGCCCTCGTGGAAGCCCAATAAGCACCTGTCCTTCTCATCGCTCTTCAGCTACACACTGGTTAACACCAACGAGAAGTACTATATTCCCATGAATGGCGTTCCTCTCTTCCGTGTGGCATCCTTAAACACTGGCGCTGAGAAGATGCAGAATATGATAGGTTCGCTCTACAGCAAGCAGAACGGTATTCTCAGTGACACCAAGATTCAGTGGAAGAATCGTTATGACGGCCATAGCATAGACCTCCTCGGCGGCTTTCGTTTTATGAACGAGAGCTACTCCTTAACGCGCCAGACGGGTTATAACACGGGCAATGATAAAACGCCGCTTATCTCCAGTACTGAAGAACGTTATCGCCGTATTCTGGGTTCTATCGAGAATTGGGCCACACTCACGTGGTATGCTCAAGCCAAGTATAACTTCTCTAATCGCTACTACGTCCAAGCTGATTTCTCCATGGACACCAATTCGCAGTTCGGCCATAATGCAAAAAGCGGTCTCAAACTCTTTGGCGTTGCTTGGGGACTGTTCCCCAGCATACAGGCTGGATGGATTCTGAGTAATGAAGAGTGGTTCGATGTCAAGGGCATTGACTATGTTAAGCTCACCGCCGGCTACGGCCTAAGCGGTAATGATGCATTGCCTTATGATGCAGCCCATAGCTATTTCAAGAGCTCTCTTTATTTAGGTCAGATTCCGGGCCTGAGCTTGGAGAACATTGGTAACACCGAGTTGCAATGGGAGACCACACGTCGTTTCAATGCCGGTCTTGAAGGTCGCTTCATCAACAACAGGCTTTCTGCCAGCATCAACTATTTCCACAGTTGGACAGACAACCTGATTACAATGCGCAGCCTCAATTTCCTCTCCGGTATTGATCAAAGCTGGAGCAATGGCGGCAGCTTGAAGAATCAGGGCTTCGATGTTCATCTTTCTGGCCATATTATTTCCATGAACGATTGGAACTGGAGCTTGGGTGCCAGCTTAGGCCACTATGTCAATAAGCTCACAGCACTGCCTGATGGCGCTCCCTATGAAGATCACACCGTCTTGGGTGCAACAATTCGAAGCGAAGTGGGTCACAGCATCAACAGCTTCTATGGCTTACAGACAGCTGCCACAGACAATGGAACCATCGTTTATGCTACTGCTGAGGAAGCTGCTCGTGATGGTCTCTATCGTCTGCGCGCAGACGGCGTCACAAAGGACTATTTCACCAGTGGCGACGTGAAGTATGTGGACCAGAATCACGACGGCAGAATTGATGACAACGACCGTGTCTTCATTGGTGATGCCAACCCATCCATATACGGAAACATCTGGACTCGTCTTAGCTACAAACGTCTCACCCTTGACATTGGCTTCAACTACAGCCTCGGTGGTGATATCTACAACTACACGCGTCAGCAACTGGAGAGCGGATGCCGCTTCATGAACCAGACCTCTGCCATGCTCACTCGATGGAGCCATGAAGGTCAGATTACTGACATGCCTCATGCTGTCTATGGTGACCCAATGGGCAACAGCATCTTCAGCGACCGATGGATTGAGGACGGCAGTTACTTGCGTCTGAAAACGGTCACCCTCAGCTATAAGCTCCCCATCAACAACACCTATATTCAGGGTATCACCGTGTGGGCTCAGGGAACCAACCTGCTCACCCTCACCAATTATTTGGGTTCCGATCCTGAGATGTCAATGGGCAACAGCGTATTCTATCAAGGTATAGACCGTGGCTACCTCAGCTCTGGACGTATGTTCAATGTCGGTCTCAGAATCAACCTCTAATCTGCTACAGATATGAAAAAGTTAAAATATATCCTCCCCGCCATGCTGTTGGTTTGCAGTGCTACAGCATTCGTCTCATGCAGTGACATGCTTGACCTTGGCAACGAGAACATTCTCTATACGGGTGACCATAAGTTGCAGAGCGCCAACGACACCGTCAACACCTTTGTCGGCATCTTGGCTCAGTTGCAGAAGATTGGTGTTCGCACCAATCTCTTTGGCGAGCTCCGTGGCGACCTTGTCAACGTAGCGTCCACGGCCAACACCAGCCTCAAGGACATTGCAGACTTCGTTGTCACCGACGACAACCCCTACAACAATCCACGTGATTATTATGCGGTCATCAACAACTGCAACTACTTCCTAGCCAATGCCAACACCGAGCTCTCCGAGAAACGCTATCAAAACGGTGCCGCCAGTACCTATTTTGTCCTGCGTGCCGAGGCGCTTGCGGTTCGTAGCATTCGTGCCTGGCTCTACCTGCAGTTGGGACAAATCTATGGCGAGAACATTCCTGTTGTGAAGGAACCGATTCTCTCATTGGATGATGCCGAAAACCAATTGTCAAACGCTCCCAAGATGAACCTTCGCCAGATTTGTCAGGAGTTCATCACCGATCTTGAACCTTATATTGGTTGGGCACAGGAATACCTTTATCCTTATCACGGAAATCCTGGTCGTGAGGGTTATAATGGTAACATGCCTTCGCGCATGAGTGTGATTCCCATTCAGCTGGTGCTTGGCGACCTCTACCTCTGGCGTGCTTCTTTGGAACAGAACCCCGATCTGGCCTTCCAGGCGGCCAAGTACTACTACGACTATCTTATTTGGACGCCCAATGCTCAAGGAACCACGATTGTCAACACGGGCTATAAACACGTCAACGTCACCTCGCCCTATCGTGACCGTTGGGCTTTTTCAGCCGGCAACTTCAGCACCGACGGCTGGTATAACCAGGGCATATCTTGGTATTACACAGGGTCGAACAGCTTTGGAGGCTTGGGTGACGATGTCATTTCTGCCATTGCTATGGACTCCGTCGTTAATGAAGGCCACTACAATGAGCTGTTGCAGCTCTACTGCCTCAACGAAGAGACACAGCAACCCGCTAGCATAGAACCTTCCCAGCCATGTATCAATTACAGCAAGCAACAGACATACGGCGACATCTACCAGCCTGCTGGTACGAATACCATCCAGTTCGTCAAGCTCTCTCCTGAGGCCATCCAGGAGTCTATGCGTCAGCGCTACTTCGACGGTGACCTTCGTTTGGGATGCTTCTTCAACAGTCTGACTGTTGAGGGCACTGAATACAAGGGCATCTCTAAATTCGCCAACATCTCCCGTCAAGATGGCAGAATGCGAATCAGTTCCACTACGCGCGATATCATTATCTATCGTACTGGCGACATCTATTTGCGTCTGGCTGAAGCCATCAACTATGCCGGCAAGAACCATCCCGGTTTCCAAAAGATGGCCTACTACATCCTTTCCCTGGGTTTGGATGAGTACGTCATGGAAGACCTCGTGAAGCCCATCTGTAACAAGAGCGACTCCACCGCCATCAGCTATTTCCGTTTCCCTGGACGTGACATCTTCCGCACTCAGCTGTCCACACAAACAACCGAGGGTCACCCCGAACTGGAATACTTCGGCACCGATGCTGAATTCTACCGTGTCGTAACACAGATTGGTATTCACCAGCGTGGCAGCGGCTTCCCCTTCCTGAATCCTGACTACTATCCCAAGGATGCTGACCCCGACACCAGTATTGTCAGCTACCCCCGCCAGCCTGCCAAATATGTGGCAAGCTCTGGAACAGGCTCCACCTTGCTTAAGAACCTCGTGAAGAACAACCCCGACCTCGTGGACTCACTGGAGACACGCGAGGGAATACCGGTGCCTGAAACATCGGGCTTGACGCCTGGTGAGATCATCCCACTCGTCAATGAGTACAATGCACAGATGATGGCGTGCAGCGAGAAATATCAGCGCAATTGGAAGATTCGCGAGAAAGCATGGTTCCAGAGCCAGACAGCTCTCCTCAAGGATCGCCAGTATGAGGTCGTCGATAGTCTTCTTGATATTGAGTCAGCCTTGGAGACCTGCTTCGAGGGTCATCGCTTCGGCTATCTGATGCGAGCCGCATATCGCCACAATGATCCTGCTTACCTTGCCAACAGGGTAGGGGAACGCAACCCGGCTCTCAAGGGCAAGCTCATCAACACAGATAACTGGTTCATTCGCTGGAAAGGCTTGATAGGAAAGTAATGACAGAACAAGATCGTATTATGGAGCTCCGCAAGGAGCTCCATAAGCATAATTACAACTACTATGTGCTCAATGCACCTGTCATCAGCGACCAGGAATTCGACCGGTTGCTGCGTGAGCTCTCTGACCTGGAATCGCTTCACCCCGAGTTGGCCGATCCCAATTCGCCCACACAGCGCGTAGGCAGCGACCTTAACCAGGAGTTTGAGACCGTTCTCCACGAGCGTCCAATGCTCTCGCTGTCCAACACCTACAACAAGGGCGAGGTGGCAGAGTTCTATGAGCGCGTTCGCGAAGGGCTTGCCGGTGAGGACTTCGAGATCTCATGTGAACTGAAGTTCGATGGACTCAGTATCTCGCTGCACTACGAGAACGGTGCTCTTGTGCGAGCTGTCACACGTGGCGACGGCATTCAGGGCGATGATGTGACAGCCAACGTCCGCACCATTCGCTCGATTCCCCTGCAGCTCGCGCCTGGAACAGGCTGGCCGCAAGTCTTTGAGATTCGTGGCGAGATCCTGATGCCGTGGGCCAGCTTCGAGGCTCTGAACCGCGAGCGGGAGCTGCGCGAAGAGCCACTTTTCGCCAACCCGCGCAACGCCGCCAGCGGAACGCTCAAGAGCAAGCAAACAGCCGTCGTGGCACAACGCAAGCTGGATGCATATCTCTATTATCTCCTTGGCGATGAGATTCCTTCCGATGGCCATTATGAGAACCTCCAAGCTGCACGCTCATGGGGCTTTCAGGTAAGCCAGCACATGCAAAAAGTGCGGACATTAGACGAAATCAATGCCTACATCGACTACTGGGACACAGAACGAAAGAACCTGCCCGTAGCCACCGACGGCATCGTCTTGAAAGTCAACTCCCTGCGCCAACAGCGCGCATTGGGCATGACAGCCAAGTCCCCACGCTGGGCTATCGCCTACAAGTTCCAGGCCGAGCAGCAGAGCACCATCTTGCGTGAAGTGACCTTCCAGGTCGGCCGCACGGGAGCCGTCACGCCCGTAGCGAACATGGAGCCCGTACAGCTCTCCGGCACCATTGTACGTCGTGCCACCCTCCACAATGCCGATTTCATGGCTGGGCTGAATCTGCACCTGGGAGATCACGTATTGGTGGAGAAAGGCGGAGAAATCATCCCCAAGATTGTGGCTGTTGATGAAGCCTTCATCACTCCTGATCGTGGTCCGCGTGTGGAGTTCATCAAACGCTGCCCGGAATGTGGCACTGAGTTGGTGCGTTTCCCCGGCGAAGCCGCCTGGTATTGCCCTAATGAGAGTGGCTGTCCGCCACAAATCAAAGGACGTATAGAACACTTCGTCAGTCGTCGCGCCATGAACATCGACACCCTAGGACCTGAAACCATCGATGACCTCTACGCGCGTGGACTCATCCACAACATCGCAGACCTCTACGACCTCAGCGTGGACCAGCTTAGTGGATTCAATGACAGCCGCATCCGTTCAGCGCGTAAGACCATCAAGGCGATTGACGATTCCCGTCAAGTCCCCTTTGACCGCGTTCTCTTCGCACTCGGCATCCGCTTCGTGGGCGAAACTGTTGCCAAGATCCTGACACAACGGTTCCATGACATAGACAGCCTCTCACGCGCCTCCCTAGACGACCTTCTCGCCGTGAACACCATCGGGCAGGCCATCGCCGAGAGCGTGATACGCTGGTTTGCTGACATGGACAACATCTTCCTCCTCGAACGCCTGCGCTCTCACGGCCTTCAGTTCAGCCTCTCCGATGAACGCCTCGCCGCACAAAGTGACCGCCTCGCCGGCAAGACCATTGTCATCAGTGGTGTCTTCACACACCATTCACGCGACGAATACAAAGCACTCATCGAGCAGCATGGCGGGCACAACACCGGCAGCATCTCGGCCAAGACCTCCTTCATCCTTGCCGGTGACAATATGGGGCCTGCGAAACTGGAGAAAGCCCAGAAGCTCGGCATTGCCATCATTTCAGAGGACGAATTCCTACAAATGATTTCCGCTGAATGAATCAACCGTTTTGTTGAATATATTTGGTGGGATTGCAGAGATTTCCTTATCTTTGCACCAAAATATTTCATTTTCAACAAACGAATATGTTCATGAGAAAATTTGTATTACTACTGATGGTATGGGGTAGTGCACTTGTAGCCCAGGCTGAAGACTATCCCTACCTGACGTTTGAAATGACCGACGGAGCCAAGTTCTCTGTGTCCGTTGAGTCACTGAAGCTGTCGTTTAGCGAAACAACATTGACTGCAGGTTCACAGACGTTTACGATCTCCAACCTTTCAAAGATGTATTTCACCACAACCAGCGAAACGACAACGGGCATTGAGTCTATTGACAATTTGTCCATTGACCGTTTGCTTTCAAAGGATGATGAAGTGTACGATCTGAGCGGCAAGAGAGTATTGAGCGGAACCTCGTCCAATGCCAAATTAAAACGAGGCGTGTATATTATCAAATCAAAAGAAGGAATCAGTAAAATCGCTGTCAAATGAAAAAGATATATACACTCCTCACAGCCTTCGTGGTAACAATTGCCATGTGGGCACAGACGCTAAACGTGCAGGTTGACAATGTGACTTATCAGTTCCCCGCATCCCAGACGGGTGAGATGACCTACCAGGATGGTTCTACGTTGACCATTCAGAATAAGACATTCAACATCAGCGACATCACCAGCATGAGCATTGATCAGACATCAGTGACAGACAACCTTGTTGACATCGTTTACAATGGCTCTTCGGCAACGGTGACGGTTGCCGGTAACGTTGCGCCGTATGTCACAGCAACCATCAATGGCGCTCATGTCACCATCGTACAAAGCAATACGGAAGCCGTGGATGACGACGAGATTACCTATCAGCTGAGTGGCAGCACCACGGATGGTTCCTTCTCTTTAGGCGGCTCTTATAAATGTACTGTGTCTTTGGCAGGTCTCACACTGACCAATCCCAACGACGCTGCCATCACGATCACAAACTCCAAGCGCATTCAACTGGCAGCCAAGAAAGAAACTGTCAACACGTTGACAGATGGTTCCAATGGTTCGCAGAAAGCCTGTATCTACAGCAAGGGGCAGTTACAACTTCAAGGCAATGGAACCTTGAATGTTGTTGGAAAGACGAATCATGCCATTAAGAGTGCTTCGTATGTCTCCATAAAAAACCTCGTGTTGAACATCACTTCGGCTGTAGGCGATGGCATCAATTGCGAAGAGTATATGCGGATGCGAAGCGGCACCGTAACCATTAGCGGCGTTGGCGATGACGGCATCCAGTGTGATTTGGATGGGACCTCTTCCACAGGCGAGACTGAAGAGCATGAGGATGAAGACAGTGGCAACGTTTATCTTGAAGGCGGAAGCTTAAAGATAACAACGACAGCCGCTGCTTCGAAGGGCGTAAAAGCCGATGGCGACTTGAAAATCACCGATGGCACCATCAATATCACCACTTCTGGTGCTGGCACTTACGATGCTACAGACCGAGATGCGAAAGGCTGCAGCGGTTTGAATGCCGATGGCAATATGGCCATCAGCGGTGGTACATTGACGCTGAAATCAACAGGTTCCGGCGGTAAGTGCATCAAGGTCGATGGCAAGCTGGATATCACGGGCGGCAACATCACAGCCACGACAACAGGTGGTACCTACTCTTACAGTTCAAGCAAGGCACAGCCAAAAGCCATCAAGAGCGACGGTAACATGACGATTAGTGGTGGCAGCATCACCGCCACATCCAACAGTCACGAGGCTATTGAAACCAAAGGCACGCTAACCATCACTGACGGCACCGTGTATGCGCTCAGCTCTTCGGACGATGCCATCAATTCCGCCAGCCACATGTACCTGAAGGGCGGCACCGTTACAGGTGTCTCCAACGGCAACGACGGCATCGACAGCAATGGCAACATGTACATCTCTGGCGGCACCGTTCTCGCCTGTGGCGCAGGACAGCCTGAGTGTGGTCTTGACGCAGCCGAGCGCTACTATCTTTACATCACGGGCGGCACCGTTCTTGGCATTGGCGGCGGCAACAACAGCGTCACTGCTACTACTAGCTCGCAATGCGTGCTAAGTGCAACGGGCAGTACCACTGCAGGAACTGCTGTCAGCGTGAAGAGTGGTACTACTTCTTTGGCCTCCTTCACTGTTCCAACAGGTTACTCTCCATCATCTGGTGGCGGTGGTCCTGGCGGTCCTGGTGGCAAAAGGCCTGGCGAGGGTGGAAGCTTCAGCTATCTGCTGAGTTGTCCCAGCCTGACTTCTGGCACGAGCTACACCGTGACCATAGGTTCCTCTTCATCTTCATGTAAAGCATCAACAAGCTATTCAGGCAGATGAAACAGTCACGGCAAGAAAACATCATCTACTTAGCAGTGTGGAGCTTGCTTTTTGCGGCTCCACTGCTGAGTATGTATGTCCGTAGTGTCGGTGATGCAGGCTTTATGTTCAGCTGGCACGATGCTTTCGTCGTGTGGCGGCATTTTGCACTCTATCTGATTTTGTTCCTGGTCCATAATTTCTTGTTAGCCCCATTGCTGGTGTATCAACACAGGCGTACAGCCTACGTCGCTGTTGTCTTCAGTTTGCTTGTTGCCTTTACGTTGTACCAATGCAATACTCGTCCTGATCGTCGCGGCCACAAGCCGGATTGCGAGCGCGTGGAGCGCCATCGTCCACAGCTTGATAATCCACCTCCGCCACCGCCTATCGTGGGAGAACACGACATCATGGCAATTGTCATTCTGATTCTCATCTTTGGTGCCAACCTTGGCATCAAAGGGTATTTCCGTACACGCGACGACCAGAAGCGGCTGGCAGAATTGGAGAAGGAGAATTTGGAACAGCAACTCGAGTACTTGCGCTATCAGATCAATCCGCACTTCTTCATGAACACGCTCAACAACATCCACGCCTTGGTGGATATAGACCCTGAGCAGGCTAAGGACACCATCCTGGAACTGTCCAAGATGATGCGATTCGTTCTATATGAGGGCAACAGACAAAGTGTGCCACTCTCGCGTGAGCTTGATTTCATTCAGCACTATGTCTCGCTGATGCAGTTGCGCTATACGGAAAAGGTGAAGATCACCCTCACGATTCCATCCCAAGTTCCCGACCGTCATGTACCGCCATTGATCCTGATCACCTTCATCGAGAATGCCTTCAAACATGGCATCAGCTATCAAAGCACATCATTTATTGAGATCGTAGTAGTGGCCAAGGATGGTCATCTCCGTTTCGTCTGCCGCAACTCCAAGACAGAAAATCCCAACCCAGAGAAGGGTGGTGTTGGTCTTGCCAATGTCCGTAAGCGCCTGTATCTTCTATTTGGTCACCGCTATACCCTCAACATCCAGGACACCCCCAACGAGTACGAGGTGGAGCTAACGCTTCCTCTTCTATAATAATGTAAATCTATTCCATCACACTTCCCTATGATACGTTGTCTTGCCATTGATGATGAGCCGCTAGCGCTGAAGCAACTTGTGGCTTATATTCAGAAAGTTCCGTTCCTTGAACTTGCGGCCCAGTGCCAGAGTGCTGTCGAAGCACGTGCCTTCTTGGAACACGATTGTGTGGATGCCATCTTTTGTGACATCAATATGCCTGACCTCAATGGCATGGATTTCGTGAAGTCATTGGCCGTAGCGCCTTTTGTTGTCTTTACTACAGCCTATTCGGAATATGCTGTCGAGGGCTTTCGGGTGAATGCCGTTGACTATCTGCTGAAGCCCTTTGGTCTGCAGGACTTCCAACGTGCAGCACAACGCTTATTGGAGCGGGTAGATGGTGCTCGCGCGGCCGACGAGAAGCCAGCGCCCCAAGTGGAGACACTCTTTCTAAAGTCGGACCATCGTATCATCAATGTGAACGTTCCAGATATTCGCTACGTTGAAGCCATGAGCGAGTATCTGAAGGTGTTTCTTGATGGCCAGCCCAAGCCCATCATCACGCTGCTGTCCATGAAAAAGATGGAGGAGTATCTGCCCAACTACTTCATGCGCATCCACCGTTCCTACATTGTCAATCTCACCAAGATCCAAGAGGTTACCAAGAACCGCGTGACCCTTGATTCAGATACTGACATACCCATTGGCGACCTCTACAAGGAGGCCTTTCAGGAGTATCTGGACACGAAGTTCTTGGGGCGGTAACGCTATAGGCACTTGCTCTGGCCTTTCGGGCCAAAATGACATTCAGTCATATCTAAAATGGGCTTTTGCCCATTTTACTCTCCTAACCGCCATTTACGAATTTATTGCTTACCTTTTCTTGACTTGAAGATGAGGTAGGCGATGAGCCCTATGAAGAGGGCTACCATGCCGAGACCAATTTCATGGCTGTATTTCTCGACCGTCTCCAACAGCTCATCCTCTGGGATGTAACTTTGCAACCTGTAACCGATTACAGCCAAGATGATGTTCCAGACTCCTGCGCCGATGGTGGTGTATAGCAAGAATCGTAGGTAGGGCATTCTGGCCAGTCCTGCAGGAAGACTGATGAGATGTCGGATGCCGGGCACGAGACGACCAATGAGGGTGCCGACAGCACCGTGCTCGTTGAAATAATCCTCGGTCTTCTGTATCTTCTTGTCGTTGAGCAGACAGAGATGCCCGAGATGACTGTTGGCAAAAGAATAGATGATGGGGCGTCCCAGAAAGCGTGCAACAATGTAGTTGATGGTGGCGCCGATGTTGGCTCCAATGGTGGCAAACAGCACAATCAGAATGACATTCAGCTCGCCATCGTCAGCCGCTTTGTAGGCAGCAGGAGCCACCACAAGTTCGCTGGGCACCGGCACAACGGTGCTCTCCAGGGTCATCAGCAGTGTTATCGTCCAGTAGTTGAGATGGTCACCAAACCAAGCTATGAGTGAAGACATTGTTTAATTTTACGATTTTACGATTTGACAATTTGCAGATTCAGACGAATTTCTTGCGGAATTCTTTATTCGAGGAGAAGCGCCGTGCAAGATGTGCCAGGAGGTTCTGCAACGGCAGCTGAAGCTCCAAGGGTATCAATGTGAGGTAGTAGCTACGACAGCCTAAGGCACGTGTGGTAGCACGTAAGCTGGAAATCTTCGTGATGGTGTAGGTCGCCAGCAGGATTGTCAGTACGACAGCGAGCACAATGAGATAAACCATCACATCGGATTCCTGGTGCGTGAAGAGAAGCACAAGACTCACCAGCAGCGGCAGCACCATTGCGAAGACAACGAGCCAAGGCATCAGCTGGTGCCACGTCTGAACACATCTGTAGATGAATGTGTGGCGCTGGTGGCGGCGCGTCTCAGCATAGAACACACGACGCTTGGCCCACAGACTTCCAGAGTTGATCATGTCCTGCACCACCATGGCCGAGGGCAACACCAGCAATGCCGTGTTGGAGGGCGTGGATGTGTGATTAACCAGGAGCTCTGCCGCACCGGCTTTCAGCCCCTGTGCATCTGCGAAGCCACCTTTCTCGAAGAAGTAGCTCTTGCGGAAGGCGATGTTACAGTCGTCGGCGCGCACGGCAGCATGACCGTTGAGCACATGGCGGCTTCCTTCCATGGTGTACCACAGCCGATAGAACCCCATCTTGTAGTCGAGCCATGTCGAACGCTGCTCGTCGAAGCGAGCCATCCCCAGCACCATGTCGGGCTGTTTCAGCCGTGGGCTCTGAATCCCTTGCTTGGGATGAATGATGGTTTCGCCGATGCGTGTGAGCCAGTGTGGGGAGATGGGTTCACAGTCAGGGCGTGTCATCACCACCCAATCATATGCCGCTGCCCTGAAGCCGAGTGTCAAGGCCAAGCGCTGCACGCTGATGTCACGAGCTGACGAGGGCGTGTGCGTATGACGCAGATAGGCATATTGCAACTCCAATCGCTCCAGCACGTCCTTGGTCTCATCCGTGGAAGCCATGTCGATGACGATGACTTCGAAGCGGGCGTAGTCCTGATTCAGGATGACAGGCAAATGGCGTCGCAGGGCCGGTGCCTGGTTATGGGCTGCGATGACGACGGTCAGCGGTGGCAAGTCCTCTTCGACAGCATCCAACTTTTTGTCAATTTTCTGGAGGCTGCGTCCCAGCTGACCATATTGGTAGGCAGGGATGATGGCCAATATCCAGATGAGTAGGGCAGTGATCAGAAGTATCTTCAGCAGCAACAGCATCGGTGGGTTTACAGTTTTATTTGAGTTAAATCGTCTTTACGTTGGGCAGCGAGCGGCAGTTGTAGCACGAAGCCATGGTCTCGCCATAGGCTCCGGCAGAGCGCAGCACCAGCAGGTCGCCACGATGTGTCTCGGGCAGTTCCAGATCCTTAGCGAAGACATCAGAGGACTCGCAGATGGGGCCCACGACATCATAGACAACGGTGTCTTTGGTCGTTGCCGTGCAGTTCTCAATCTTGTGGTGAGCACCATAGAGGGCGGGGCGGATGAGGTCCGTGAAGCCGGCATCCACGATGACGAACTGCTTCTGCTTGCCATGCTTCACATAGAGCACGCGCGTCAGCAGCGAACCCATCTGTCCGACCATGGCACGTCCTAGCTCGAAGTGGAGCTGCTGACCTTCACGCAGACGCAGACCCTGCTTGAAGGTGTCAAAGTATGCACGGAAGTTGGGGATGGGGTGTGCATCGGGCTCGTCATAGTCGATGCCCAGTCCGCCGCCGACATTGATGTTCGGCACACGGATGCCCTCAGAATCTAAGATGTCCTGCAGTTCATTCACACGCGAGCAGAGCGCCACGAAGTCATCCATCACCAGCAGTTGCGAACCGATGTGGAAGTGCAGCCCGGTGAAGGTGATGAGCGGCATCGTCTCTGTCTTGCGGATGACCATCACCATGTCCTCCATGTCAATGCCGAATTTGTTCTCAGCCTTGCCGGTAGTGATGTGAGCGTGTGTGTGAGCGCCCACATTGGGATTGATGCGGAAGCTGACACGGGCGGTTTTGTTCATCGCCGTTGCCAGCTCATTGATGACTTCCAGCTCTTCGGTGCTCTCCACATTGAACATTCCGATGCCCTGTTCCAGCGCCAGCTGAATCTCCCAGTCCGCTTTTCCCACGCCGGCGAAGGCGATGTCCTCGGCTTTGAAGCCAGCACGCAATGCTGCCTCTATCTCTCCGCCGCTGACACAGTCGGCTCCGAAGCCGGCCGCAGCGATGGCCTGCAGGATGGCGGGGTTGGCGTTGGCCTTGACGGCGTAATGAACGTGATAGTTGTCGTGTCCTGCTGTCTCACCTTGGATGGCAGCCAGTGTGTCAGCCAGCAGCTTCATGTCATAGAGATAACATGGCGTCTGGATGTCTTTAAGTTGTGTGATATTGATGTTCATGAGGCGTGTCATACATCGCGGCGCACGTGGCCGTCATATTGGAACAGAGTTTGTTGCAGCGCCTGCAGCGTGCGCTTCTTGTCGGCCTGAGCGACCACGAAAGAGATGTTGTGTGCCGATCCGCCGTAGCTGATCATTCTCACCGGAATCTGCTTCAGGGCATCCATCGTCAGCGTCTCGAAGCCGATGTTCTGACTGGTGAGGTCGCCAACGACACACACGATGCACATGTCCTTATCCACGGTGACAGTGCCGTACTTCTTCAGTTCGTCCACGATATTGCTCAGTTGTGCCTGATTGTCGATGGTTACGCTGACGCCTACCTCCGAGGTGGCAATCATGTCGATACTGGTCTTGTAGGTCTCGAAGATTTCAAACACCTTGCGCAGGAAACCGTGAGCCAGCAGCATTCTTGAACTCTGGATGCCGATGCAGATGATGTTGTCCTTGGCCGCAACAGCCTTGATTGTTCCACGGTGCATCTTGTTGTTGATGATGGTGCCGGGGGCTGTCGGGTCCATGGTGTTCAGCAGTCTCACGGGTACGCCGGCGAACTTCGCGGGCTGTATGCAGGTGGGGTGCAGGATTTTGGCACCGAAGTAGGCCAGCTCGGCAGCCTCCTCGAAGTAGAGCTGTCGCACGGGCTCCGTACCTTCCACAAAGCGTGGGTCGTTGTTGTGCATGCCGTCGATGTCGGTCCAAATTTGGATCTCTTCGGCTTCGATGGCAGCGCCCAGCAAACAAGCCGTATAGTCCGATCCGCCACGCAGCAGGTTGTCAATCTCGCCGTAAGCATTGCGGCAGATGAAGCCCTGCGTGATATAGATGTGGTAGTCGGGGTTGGCCGCCAGCTGCTCCTGTGTCTTTTCGCGGATGTAGTTGAAGTCCGGCTCCGCATTCTTGTCGGTGCGTACCATGTCCAATGCCGAAAGCAGCACGGTGTT
This sequence comes from uncultured Bacteroidales bacterium, assembly GCA_902779845.1. GTDB lineage: Bacteria > Bacteroidota > Bacteroidia > Bacteroidales > Bacteroidaceae > Physcousia. The sequence goes on from CACZCZ010000004.1 coordinate 180,339, forward strand.
GATGCCCTGTTCCAGCAGGTAGTTGGTGACCATGTTTGTCGAGATGATTTCACCCTGTGCAAGGATGACCTTCTCCTCGAACGATGTGAACAGCGTCTTGCTGAACGAGCGCAGATAGCTGAACTCCTTGCGCAGGAACTCTGCGGTCTTTTCGCGCCATTCATCGGTGGTATAGAGCTCGTTGATATGCTCCATATATTTCAGCTCCAGCCGATTGATGACATCGTGAGCCCCTTCGGGGTTCTTCTTGTAGAGATAGTCGGCAATCTCCACGAGGGTGTTGGTAGTACCGCTCATGGCTGATAGAACAACGATTTTAGCTTCTTTGTCGTCCGTGATGAGCTTGCAAACCTCTTTCATGCGCTGGGCACTGCCTACGCTGGTGCCGCCGAATTTCATGACTTTCATGCTTCTTCTATTTTATGTTTTCTATGATTTCTTAACTACATTATTTCTCTTCCTCCTGTTCCGCCACAGTGGCAACGGGGATGTCAGCATCTTCGTTGGCCTTGCCGCCTGCGAGCTGTTCTGCGGAGGATTCCATCAGTCGGTGGTCCTTGCATTCATACACCCTGCCGGGGAACATGCTGACGAGGGCATTGTTGTGTGTGGCCATGATGACTGCCGTGCCCTGTTCTGACAATTCATGCAGGAGCTTTGTTGTGCGAATGCCGGACTCCTCGTCCTGATTACCCGTTGCCTCGTCAGCCAGTATCAGCTTCGGAGAGTTCAGGATGGCACGTGCGATGCACACGCGCTGTTGCTCGCCACCCGACAACTCATGGGGCATACTCTCCAACTTGTCAGCGAGCCCCACCGTATTCAGCACCTGACTGATGCGGTCGGCACGCTCTGCGCGCACTTTCCATCCGGTGGCACGGAGCACAAAGTCCAGGTTCTCGCGTACGTTGCGGTCGGGTAGCAGGCGGAAATCCTGGAACACGATACCCAGCTCTCTGCGCAGGGCCGGGATATGACTTCGCTTGATGCGGCGCATGTCGCGTCCCAGCACCTCGGCTTCGCCCGTCAGGATGTCCAGCTCGCCGTAGATGCTCTTCAGCAACGATGTCTTGCCGCTGCCCACGATGCCCGTGAGATAGACGAACTCACCTTCCTGAACATTGAAGTTCACGTTGTAGAGGATGAGGTTGTCATCGCGCTGGATGTCAACATCTTTATACTCGATAATCATGTTTATAAGAAAAGTTCAATAGTTCAAATGGTTCAAGAGTTTCAGTCTCTAAATCCTTAAATCTTTAAATCCCTCAGTGTTTCTTCCAACCTGGCTGATGCCTTTCCTGTAGCTCTTTAGCCATCTGCTCGATGCGCAGGCCTTTGGAAGTGAGCAGCACGATGAGGTGATAGAGCATGTCCGATCCTTCGTAGATCATGCGCTCGTCAGTGCCATTGCAGGCCTCGATGACCAGCTCCAGCGCCTCTTCGCCCACCTTCTGTGCCATGCGGTTCAGGCCGTCCTTGAACAGACTGGTCGTGTAGCTGCCCTCCGGCATCTCCTGATGGCGTTTCTCAATGAAGTCCTGCAGGTCCGAGAGGAACAACAGCGGATTATCCCCCTCACATCCTTCATTCTTCATTCTTAATTTGTCACCCTCGTTGCTCTCGCCCCAGCAGGTGTCGGTGCCGGTGTGGCAGGTGGGGCCATCGGGGTGAGCCTTCACGAGCAATGTGTCGTTGTCGCAGTCCACCTTGATGTCCACCAGGTGCAGGAAGTTGCCGCTCGTCTCGCCCTTTGTCCACAGGCAGTTTCGGCTGCGGCTCCAGAACGTCACCTTCTTGGTGTCCAGTGTCTTCTGCAGCGCTTCCTCATTCATGTAGCCGAGCATCAGCACAGTCTTTGTGTCGGCATCTTGGATAATGGCAGGCACGAGGCCGCCGCATTTTTCGAAGTCAGGGATCACCTCCTGCCCGTCCCTGCCAAGGAGGAGAGCAGCTTGATTCTGACCATTAGTGTTCTTTTCCATATATTTTTCTTTTTGGTTGGGGGCCTTATCTGACGGTTATCCCCTCGCTCTTTAAATATTTCTTTAGTTCTGGTATCTTTATTTCGCCGAAGTGGAACACCGAGGCCGCGAGGGCGGCATCCGAGTGGCCTTCGAGGAAGGTGTCACGGAAGTGCTCCTTGGCACCTGCACCGCCTGAGGCAATGATGGGAATCGACAGGCTATCGGACAGCCGGCGTAGTGCCTCGTTGGCGAAGCCTGTCTTCACGCCGTCGTGGTTCATGCTGGTGAACAGGATCTCGCCTGCACCTCGTTCCTGTGCCTCGTGCGCCCATTCAAAGAGGCCGCGCTCTGTGGGGATGCGGCCGCCGTTGAGATAGCAGGTCCATTGGCCTTGCTCATCCTCGTGCGCATCAATGGCCACCACGCACACCTGCGAGCCAAAGTGGTTGGTGATTTCGTCGATGAGTTCCGGACGGCGCAGGGCGGCGCTGTTCACGCTCACCTTGTCAGCGCCGGCATTCAGCAGCCTATCGACATCCTTCAGTTCGCCGATGCCGCCGCCCACGGTGAAGGGGATATTCACTGTTGCCGCCACTCGCGAGACCATCTCGGCGAATGTCTTGCGGCCCTCATGCGAGGCCGTGATGTCCAGGAACACCAGCTCGTCGGCGCCTTGTTCGCTGTAGAACTTACCCAATTCCACGGGGTCGCCCGCCTCGCGCAGGTTCACAAAATTCGTGCCCTTGACGGTCTGACCGTCTTTGACATCCAAGCAGGGTATGATGCGTTTTGCTAACACTTTATATTGTTTAAGGGTTCAAGAGTTTAAGGGGGCAGGGTTTAATGTATAATTGATAATGTATAATTGAAGTTCAATGTTTCAATCTTTCATTCTTCATTCATCATTCTTCATTCATCATTCGTCATTCTTCACCCCCTGAGGGAATTCCTCAATGAGTTCGTGCAGATTGATGCGTCCTTCGTAGATCGCCTTGCCGAAAACCACGGCGGGGATGCCGGCAGCGTCCAGCGCCCTGATGTCCTCGATGCCACTTACGCCGCCCGAGGCGATGAGCTGGCAGTGGGGGAAGGCCTGCATGATGGTTTGGTAGAGTGGGGTAGCAGGGCCCTGCAACATGCCATCCTTGCTGATGTCCGTGCACAGCACGTGGCTGATGCCCCTGCTGAGATATCCGTCCAGGAAAGGCAGCAGCTCCTGAGCGCTTTCCTCCTTCCAACCGTTGATGCTGATGCGTCCGTTCTTCACGTCAGCGCCCAGCACGATGCGTTCTGCGCCGAATGTCAGCAGCCACTGCATCACCGTCTCCGGCGCTGTCACGGCGATGCTGCCTACGGTCACCATGTGTGCCCCTGCCTCCAGCACCTTGCTCATGTCCTCCTCCGTCTTCACGCCGCCGCCGAAATCCACTACCAAGTTCGTCTCGTGGGTGATGCGCCGGAGGATGTCGAGGTTCACGACATGCTTGGAACGTGCGCCGTCGAGATCAACCACATGAAGCCTACGGAAACCGAGGCCTTCCATGCGATGTGCCACCTCAACGGGGTCTTCGGCATAAACTGTCTTCTGCGTGTAGTCGCCCTTGGTCAGCCTTACGCAGCGACCGTCGATAATGTCTATGGCAGGAATGAGGAGCATCGTGCTGTTTAAGAGTTTAAGGGGTTAAAGAGTTTAAGAGTTTAAGGAGTATATTTAATTCGTATAATTTGTATAATTCGTTGTTCAAAGAAAAATCTGTGTCATCCGCGTAATCTGTGGTGAAAAATGTTTTCGTTATTTAAGTTTCAAAAAATTCCTCAGGATCTGTTCGCCCACCGCTCCGCTCTTCTCCGGATGGAACTGGCAGGTGTAGAAGTTATCTTTGTGCAGGGCGGCAGAGTAGGGGAGGATGTAGTTGGCAGTGGCGATGGTGTCAGTGCACAGGGGAACATAGTAGCTGTGCACGAAGTACACGTAGTCCCCATCATTCACCCCCTGGAACAGCGGATTCACCCCTTCATTAACTTCGTTGCCCCTTAATTCTTCACTTTTAACTTCGTTGACTATTAATTTTTCACTTTTCACTTTTAACTTTTCACTTTTAACTCTTAGTCCGTTCCATCCCATGCAAGGCACCTTGTCCTCGTGCCGTTCTGGGCAGAAACGCTTCACGTCAGCGTCGAAGATGCCGATGCAATCCACATCGCCCTCCTCGGTGTGGCGGCACAGCAGCTGCTGTCCGATGCAGATGCCCAGCACAGGTTGCTTCAGGTTGCGGATCACCTCGTCCAGACGGTGTTCGCGCAGGTAGCCCATCGCCTGTCTAGCCTCACCCTGACCGGGAAACAGGACCCTGTCAGCCGACAGCAATTCGGCCGGGTCGTCTGTCAGCACAGGCTCCACGCCCAGACGTTTAAGAGCGTGAACCACAGAGTAGATGTTTCCTGCGTTGTATTTGATAATAGCTACCTTCATCCTTCAATATTTAATTTATAATGTACCCATGCCTACGAGCGTGTGCGTGAAATCGGGCGCAAAGGTACTAAAAATCTTGCGTCTCACGCATTTTTTCCACAAAAAACTTCACCTGCACATCACTTTTCTCTCGAATGCTGACGCCTAGCATTGTCGAGTTACTGAGAAACTGGAACGTAGGATGCACCTTGGTGCGTTGGCGTTTGCACCTTGGTGCATCGCGCTTCGATGCTTGGTGCCTTGTTTTTTGATGCTGCAATGATACACCATTCCCATTGCGGTTCTCGAATGTTTTACCAACTTTTTTAAAAAATTTTAATGTGGTTGTCATGATTGTCATCATTGTCAATTGTCATTAAGAGATTCAGAACCCAGAAGAATGGTCACAATTAGTATATAAAAAATATATTATTTTATTATATACTAATTGCGGGGTGTTTTCCCCTTTAGAAACCCTTAATGACAATCGTGACAATGACAATGATGACAACGACAATGGCCGAAATGTCTGTCTTTTCCTGAATTTGGTTGACTCCCCGTAAGCTTTAAATGATTTTCCTTAATCATCTTAAACTCCTTAAACAGCGGTTGTCGCGCTAGCGCTTAGCTGCGTAGTTGAGAAGGAGGAAGCGGGGATGGCAGCGGAAGTAGATGCCGAAGGAGAAGTTGCTGGCGAAGGTGGAGGGGAGGATACTGCCGTCGGCTTTCGTCAGCTGGCCCGCATAGAGCGGATAGGCATCGACCTTGGCACCCAGGATGTAGTTCTTCGCAAAGGTGTGGCTCCACTCAACACCGACATGAGGGGTCAGCATACTTTCGAAACGGGCGCCATCGTGTTTCATGGAAACGGTGCTGTAGAACGGTGCACCATAGAGAGATACGAAGTCGCGCGCATAGAAGAGTCCTGCAAAGGCACGGAAGTCACGCACGAAATCTGCGGCCACAGAGCAGTAGCCTGCCACGCCGAAGTCGAAGGGCCAGAGACGTCCGCTTTGCTGCCAACAGGCTAAGGCGCCGACCTCGGCAGTGAGGGCACGGAACACACGACGGCCTGTGTGCCACTGCAGGCCAAAGCCAATGCCGCCGTTGGTGATGGTCTGCACGCCCAAATTGGTGACATCCTGTTCGCCACCACGATGCTGGATGAGGATGTCGATAGGGATGTAGAGGGTGAGGGAGGAGGGGGCAGGGTTGAGGGTTAAAGGTTTATGGTTTATGGTTGAGGGATGAGGGATGAGGAAGATGCGTTGGTGAAGGCCAACGGTGAAGGCTTCCTGATGGGTGTCTTCCTCGAAGATGTAGCTCTGCCAGTTGAGCCACGCATCCATCTGATAGTGTGGCAGGTCGAGCAGGAGCTGGAAGCCCATCTCAGGGTCTTGTGTGAGATTGATTTCGGGATTCATCAGGGGCTCCATCACACGATGGTTGGCGCCACCATAGATGTCGCCCAGCACAAAGGAGAGGTTCTTCAGCTGTGCCTGAGCACGGAAGAAGGGAAGGATGTGGAAGCCACGCTGGTACTGGTTGCCCTTCCACGTGCCGATGTCATGATAGACATAGCAGGGGTATTTGTTGGCACCGTTAAACACTAATGCATGGCAACCAGCTTCGAGACGCACGCTCTGCAGGGGCTGCCACACGAGTTTGGGCTGCAACCAAAGTCCAGGCAGGGAATAGCCCTTGGCTTGCTCGCCATCGAACTCGTTGTCCTTGAAAAAGGAGATGTTGTCGATCTCGAGGGACAAAGTGGTGACGGCGGCTGAATCCAGACGATGGTCGGAAGCTGCAAGGCGCTTGGCCAAGTCTTGTGCCTGCAGGGGCAGCACGAGAACCAGGAGACTCGATAGAACGAGCGTCTTTCGCATCTTTATGGTGGCAAGGTGGGTGTTCATGATTTGTGTTTCTCCACGTACTCCGAAGGTGAGATTCCGAAGTGGTTCTTGAAGGCGACAGAGAAGTGTGCATTGTCGGCATAGCCCACGCAGTCGGCTATCTGCGAGATGTTGATTTTCCCTTCGCGCAGCAAGCGGGCAGCCTGTTCCATGCGGATGTTGCGCAGGAATTTACCCGTGGAGATGCCGGTGATTTCTTTCATCTTACGGTGCAGCTGCGCACGGCTGATGCCCACTTCTGCGGCCATTTCATCGACATTGTAGCCAGGCTCTGAGATGTGTGCGTTGACTGAGCGCATGATGCGTTCCATGAGGGCGTCGTCGTTGCCCTTGACCTGCACTTTTTCCACGCGTTCTTCCTGCTGCAGGGCACCGCTAAACTTGCCACGCAGACGACGGACATTGTCGATGAGGTTGTCAATCTGCACGTGGAGTTCCTCCATGTCGAAGGGCTTGGCGATGTAGGCATCGGCACCGGAGCGCAGACCCTCGAGTTTGTTTTCCACTTCGGCCTTGGAGGTGAGCATGATGACGGGCAGTTGTGCCAGATGCGCATTCTCCTTGATGTGCTTGAGCAGCGTGAGACCGTCCATCTCGGGCATCATCATGTCGCTGATGACGAGGTCGAAGGGCACGGCATCCTTGTTGTCGTCCTCTGCATTGGAGGCGATCAGCATCTTCAGCGCTTCCTTGCCGTTGGGAGCATGGGTGAACTTGTAGCGGAATCCGAGTTCCGAGATGATGAAACGGGCGATTTCTGCGTCGTCATCGACGATGAGGATGCGGAAACTGGTGGAAGGACGTTTGGCATTGTCACCGGCTGAGAGGACTTCACGCACCGGTGCCTCGGTGACGATCTGTTCGGGTGTGAGGTGCTTGTTGCCCTTGGGCAAGGTGACGATGAAGCAGGCGCCCTGCTTGTCGGTGCGGCGCTGTGCACGGATGGTGCCGCCATGCATCTGGGTGATGGCGCGGCAGAGGTTGAGTCCGATGCCTGTGCCCTGAATGCCCAGATTGGTGCGGTTGCGTCCTTGGTAGAAACGGTCGAAGAGGCGGTCGGGGTTGTCTTCTTTTATGCCCATTCCATCGTCGATGACGGAGATCTCGATGCTCTTTTCCATCTCACGCAGAACGACCTTGACCTCGCCGCTGTCGTGGGTGTATTTGAAGGCGTTGGAGAGGAGGTTCGAGATGACCTTGTTGAAGTTGATGTGATCAACCCATGCCAGGATGCTCTGCTTCTCATGTTCGAAGGTGAAGGTGATGGCACGCTGGTCGGCCACGAACTGGTAGAGCTTGCAGACGTCGCCGACGAAATCCACGAGATTCGTTTCCTGGCAATGCACCTGCAGCTGGTTCTTGTCGAGACGTCGCTGGTCGAGGATCTGGTTGACGAGTTCCAGCAGTCGCTGGGCGTTGCGGTCGATGGCATCGAGGGAGGAGGACAGCGCTTCGCCGGGCAGCCCCTTCATCTTCTCGACATTCAGATTCTTCAGCTTCTCAGTAGCCCCCATGATGACGGTCAGCGGCGATCGGATGTCGTGGGTGGCATTGATGAGGAAACGCATCTTCTCCTCGTCGAGATGGAGGATAGCCTGACGGTGATAGACATATCCTATGATGACAAGAAGGCACAGGAACACAAGGGCATAGATGGCCTGAGCCCATCGCGATCGGTACCAGGGCGGCGTCACCGTGAGGAGGATGGTTTTCACGGATGAATAGGTGGTGCCGGATTTCGCCCTCACCTCGATGTTGTAGCTGCCAGGTTGCAGATGGCTCAGCACGATGCTGTTGTCGCCTTCGGGGTGCTGCAGCCAGGGTTCATCGTTGATGCGATGTTCGTAGATGATGTTACGGGGGTTGTTGAAGTCCAGAAGGGAGAACTCCAGGGTGATGCTGTTGTCGAGATAGGAGACCGTGTAGCTGTCAGCCAGCGAACTGACGGGGTTGCCGGCGATGAAGAGAGCGGTGAGTTTCACGTCGGGGAGCTCCTTGTGGCTGCCGGTGACCTCGGAGGGGCGGAAGACGGTGAGGCCGTAGGTGTTGGCGAAATAGATGACACCATCCGCCGTCTCCATGCCGACACCACAGATGTATTCCTTGGCATTGAGGCCGTTGCCGTTGACATGGCCGATGAGCTTCTTGCTCTGGGCATCATACTGCCAGATGCCCATGGATGTCGCACACCAGAGGTCGTCGTTGTCATCCTGCGCGATGTAGCTGATGGTCTTGTCGCGAAGCGCATCGTCGTCGGGGTAGGGGACAGCGGCCGTGGCACCCTGCTGGTAGCAGTAGAGGCCTTGGTCGGTGCCGATGAGGATGTTGCCGTCGCGTGTCTCGCAGAGCGAGAAACAGATGATTCCATCGAGTAGTTGGTCGAAGCCCAGGGCACGGAAGCTGTCCGTGGCAGGGTCGTAGCATGAGACACCCACGGCCGTGGCCAGCCAGATGTGGCCGCCACTGTCGCACATCATCGCCTGAATCCAGTTGTTCCAGAGATTGCCCCTGGGCGACTGCTCGTCGGTGGCATTGAAGAGTCGCTGGGCGTGGGTCGTGGGGTTATAGACACAGAAGCCGCGTGAGTAGGTGGAGATGTAGAGGTTGCCGGCTTCGTCATCGACGATGGCATTGACCTTCTCGGCCGTCAGATTGATGTGATGCTTGAAGCGCCCTGTGACAGGATCGTAGTTGTAGAGCTCCTTGTCGGTGGCCAGCCAGTAGCGCCCGTGGCGGTCGTGGAACAGGTACTCGGTGGCGATGGGAGCAGCGGGATGGCTGACAATACGGCCGGTGGCATCGAAGGCGAAGACACCGCTGCCCGGCACCGTGCACCACGTGAGCCCGTCGTCGCCCTCGCAGACCGAGGTGATGGTGGAGCCGATGAAGTAGTGCTGGGCCAAGAAGCTCCAGGCGGCAAACTGAGGCTGCTGGCTGGGCAGGAGTACGAGGCCCTTGGACTGACAGCCGAGCCAGATGTTGCCATAACGGTCCTCGCTGATGGAGCTAATCTTGGCGGTGTTGAGGTCCATCTCCAACAGCGTGCACTCCACGCGCTCTACCTTACGACTTCCAGCAGGCAGACGGAAAAGGCCGTCGCCCATCGTACCTATATATATATTGCCTGCGTGATCCTTCATAGCGCTGCAGACGACGATTTCGTTGTAACCCAAGTCGCCCAATTCGATGTCGGCGTGCGAGACTTGGCCGTTGCTGTAGCTGGAGATGCCGTGCTGACCGATGATGAGGATCTCGCTGTCACGCTCGATGATGCCGCAGATGATGCCTTGATCCTCAAACATCTGGTGGACGCCCTTGTCATCCTTCATCGTGAGTTCGTCGCCATAGCCGCATTTCCAGAAGCGGCCCTGACTGTCCTCCATCATCTGGTTGTAGTACCAGTTGCCCGAGGGGGTGGTGTAGCCATCAGGTATCTTGCGCAAGCTGTCGGCGCTGACGGCCCACAAGCCATGACCGGAAGTGCCCACGAGCATCTCTCCATTCTTTCGTTCCAGCAGCGAGGTGATACGTGTCACACGGTTGTCACCCGTAGGATAGTACACAAAACGGTCGGTTGCCTGATCGTAGCGGTAGAGACCGGAACGTGTGCCCACCCAGAAACGCTGCTGGCTGTCCTGATAGAGCTGTGTGATAATGTTGCTGCCCAGCGAAGTGCTGTCATTGCTGCAATGGTAGTAAGTGGTGAAATGGTAGCCATCGAAGCGGTTCAGACCATAGTCGGTGGCTATCCAAATGTAGCCATAGCGATCCTGACAAAGGTCGTTAATCAGCATGCTGGAGAAACGTTCCGAGGGCAGGAAAACACCTGTCTGGGCAATGGACCGGACAAGCAGCGTCTGCAGGAAAAATAAGAAGAATATAAGGCGTCGCATAAACGAATTTATTTCCGTTGAAGGATGTTTTTGTTGTTTTGACGTTGCAAAGTTACAGACTTCCATCTTTCTCTCCAAAAAAATCATGAGACATTTTTCGAATTTGTCTTAAATGACATGTTTTTTGTCTCACACAGGGCAAAACATAATATTTCGCAAACTTTTTATTCGTTAATTTTTTGTGTAGATATTAAAAAACAATAACTTTGTGCCGAAAATTTGATAAAAACAACTAAAAAAACTGAATTCTGTCCTTATGGAACAAAACAAAACCAATGGTTTTCGAATGCTTTCTAAGCTGATGGCGGCTGCAGCTGTTGTAGTGGGTGGCCTGACAGCTTGCGAGGGCTACGACCTGGCAAAGGAAGATCCGTCGTGGCTGGGCTCCAGCATCTACGACTATCTCCAGTCTGAAGGGACGTTCACGAACACGGTTCGGCTGATTGACGACCTGGGTTACAGCGAAGTGCTCGCTCAGACGGGCAGCAAGACCCTTTTCGTGGCAGACGACGAAGCGTTTGGCCGTTTCTTCCAGAACAATGCCTGGGGCGTTCACCGCTATGACGACTTGTCGGTGGCGCAGAAGAAATTGTTGCTTTTCGGCAGCATGATTAACAACTCCTGTCAGGTTGCGTACCTCAGCAGCAGCATGGGGCCCACAGAAGGCGACTGCATGCGCCGTCTGACGGCCACCAGCGAGTATGACTCCGTGACGGTGCTCAAGCCCTCACAGATGCCTGACAACCCCTATTGGGCCTATTATCGCGACAGAGGGCGCAACATGGTGTGCATGACAGACATCACAGCGCCGCCTATGATCCATTTCATCGAGGCGTTCCTGTCCAACAAGCTCATCACCAATGAGGACTGCAATTTCCTGTTCAACCACACGACACAGCGACGTCCCGGTGACGCCAACGTGAACGGCATCTCCATCGTGGAGCAGAACATCAAGTGCTCCAATGGTTTCGTTCATCGCATGGCAGATGTCATCACGCCATTGCAGAACATGTCCGAAATCATCAACCATAAGTCCAACACCAAAGGCTGGGCGAAGTTGTTGAACCGCTATTGTGCACCTTACTATGCCGGCGATGATGCCACACGCGAGTATAATAGATTGTATAGCACGAACATCGACTCGCTGTTCGACAAGCGTTTCTTCTCGGAGCGTAGCCGCCGTGGCATGCCCCTGGAAGTGACGCCCGACGAGGGTCCCGTGAACGGCCTGCTGAAGTTCGACCCGGGATGGAACCAGTTCTATTCAATGACGACCACCAGCACATCGATTGACGTGGCACTGCAGGAGAACATGGGTGTCATGCTGGTGCCTAGCGATGCTGCCCTGGAACGCTATTGGAACGATGGCGCCGGCCGCGTGCTGAAGGACTACTACGGCACATGGGAGAATGTGCCTGACAAAGTGATCTCCAAGATGCTCAACGTGAACATGCTCAACTCCTTCACCAACTCCGTTCCCAGCAAGTTCAACACGGTGCTGAACGATGCCAACGACGAGCTGGGCCTGGAGGAAGAGTTCGTGGATTCTGTATATCTCGCCTGCAATGGTGCCGTCTATCTGACGAACAAGGTCTTCAACCCCGTGGCCTACATCTCTGTCACTTTCCCGGCATTGGTTGATGCCTCCATGAACATCCTCTACTGGGCTGTGGAGCAATTGGGCTTCGATGTCTATCTGAACTCCCAGAACACCTACTACAGCATGTTCATTCCTAACAACAATTCGCTGCTGGAATACATCGACCCCTGTTCTTTCGGCAAGACCGAGACACAGCTGTTCCGATTCCGCTACGACCCACTGGCGCTCACCGAGAGCGAACGCGTGAAGGCCAGCATCTGGAACTATGACCTGATGACTAAGACCGTCACCGACTCTATTGGCGAGGCCTCCTATAACCAGATCACCAACCGCCTGGAAGACATCCTAAACAACCACATCGTCATCGGTGATGTCGAGGACGGCAATACATTCTACCAGACCAAAGGCGGCAGCATGGTGAAAGTGAAGAATGTGTCGCAGGGCGTGGCCGGCATGACCGTTCAGGGCGGCTTGCAAATTGAAAACGGCGAGAACCTGCGTATCACCAAGATCTACGACGAGTCGCTCGAAGGTAATGGTAAGACCTACATCCTCGATGATGCGCCCATCATGACCGCACGTAAGTCGGTGTTTGACATCCTCAACGAGCACGAGCAGTTCTCAGGCTTCCGCGACCTGCTGATGAGCTCCAAGTTCCTGGAGACAAAGCACGTCATCGGTACCGACGAACACGCTACCGCCAGCGAGAATATCTCCATCTTCAATACCTACCGCTACACCATCTACGTGCCTTCGAACGAAGCCATCCTCAGCCTGCAGAATGCCGGCAAGCTGCCGACATGGGAAATGGTGGAAATGGAGGAGGACGATGAAAAGCGAGACAGCCTCACCAATGAGATTGAGAACTTCATCAAGTACCACATCCAGGACAATGCCTACTATATAGGGCAGGGTAAAGTGGATGGTGAGTTTGAGACCTCAGCCTACAAGGTTGAAGAGGGTAACCTACATTATTATAAATTGCGTACGCACGTGAACAACGACGGCATACAGATCACCGATGGAACCGGCAAGACCTACAACGTGGTGCAGACACCCGGCTTGTATAACATCATGGCACGCGAGTACCAGTTTGACTCTCCGGATGCCTCGACGGCCAGAAACATCTATACGTCGTCCTTTGCCGTGGTCCATCAGATTGACGGAGCGCTCATGTACAAATAATATTGATAATTGAAAATTGGAACATCGAAAATGAAAAAGATTTTTGCTTTCTTATTACTTGTCAGTTGTCAATTGTCAATTGTCAATGTTATGGCTCAGACAGCAGGCACCATGATTCATGGTGTCGTGCAGGATGAGATAGAGACCCTCATGGGATGTAATGTTCTGGAGATTGACGCCAGCAACCGTATCGTGGCGGCTACCACGACGGACATCAACGGTAACTTCTCATTCCGCATCGTTGACCCCAAGCACAAACTGAAGTTCAGCTTCGTGGGTTATGAGACACAGATTATCCCCATCAAGGGAACGAGCTACAAGATCACCCTTCACGACAAGATGATGAAAGAGGTGACGGTGAAGGCCGTGAAGATGTCGCAGTCCAGCGGTCTCGCAATCCCCGAGCGCGAGCTCTCAACGGCGCATCAGACCATCGACGCCAAGGAGTTCGAAGGACTCGGCATCACCAGCGTGGACGAAGCCCTGCAGGGACGTATCTCCGGCTTGGACATCGTCAGCAATTCCGGTAACCTCGGTGCCGGCACCAGCATGCGCTTGCGTGGTGTTAGCTCCATCAACGGCAACACCGAGCCGCTGATTGTCGTTGATGGCAACATCTTCGAGAGCGACTACAACAGCAGCTTCGACTATGCCAATGCAACACAGGACCAGTTCGCTGAACTGCTGAACGTCAACCCCGATGACATCGCCAACATCACCGTCCTCAAGGATGCTGCCGGTACGGCCATCTACGGTTCGCAGGGTGCCAATGGTGTCATCGAGATCAAGACCAAGCGTGGTAGCCGTGGCGCTACGAAGGTGCAGTACTCCTACCGTGCCACCTTCACCCACCAGCCGAAGGGCATCAACCTGCTCAACGGCGACCAATACACGATGCTGATGAAGGAGGCTTACTTCAACCCCGCACTCAGCGACGCTGCCTCCAACATCCGCGAATTCAGCTACGACAAGAGCTGGAACGAGTATGAGCACTACAACAACAACACCGACTGGCGCGATGCCATCACCAAGACGGGTGTCCTGCAGAAGCACTACCTGAGTCTCTCGGGTGGCGGCGAGAAGGCCAACTTCCGTATTGCTGCCGGCTACGACCACCAGACGGGTACCATCATCGAGCAGCGTCTGGACCGCTTCACTACACGTGTGGCTTTGGACTACTTCGTCAGTGACCGCATCAAGATCGTGACGAACTTCAACATGACCTACACCAACAACGAGAAGAACTACAACGACCTGCTGGGTGTGGCCTACCAGAAGATGCCGAACATCTCCATCTACGAGCAAGACGCCCAGGGCAACAACCTCTCGGATTACTACCACATGCTGAACAGCTGCTCTGAGGAACTCAAGCGTGACCAGTTCAAATATGTCAACTCTGTGGCCCTTGCCAAGGAAGCGAAGAATGACGAGACCACCTATCAGATTCAGCCGGAGTTCCAGCTCGTCTATAACCTGCTCGGCATCGATCGCGACAAGACTCAGTTGAAGTACGAGGGTAAGATCCTGTTCAACATCTTCAACAAGTACAACGACACGTTCTACCCCTCCAGCCTCGTAACGGCAGGTTGGGCTGACACCAACAACAACCTCACGACGACAACAGCTCACAAGAGCACCGCCATCACGACAACACACCGTCTCACATTCCAGCCGCATTTCCGCAACCAGGATCACTCCTTCATGGCTATGGCACAGTTCCAGCTGACGAGTGGCTCCTCGAAATCTACGGGCAACAAGGTGTATGGCCTGCCGGGCAGCATCAAGAGCACGACAGCCGACGGTATCATCAGCGACGTCAACACCAGCTCCGGCCAGTGGCGCAGCGTCTATCTCACCTTCTCTGCACACTATGCCTTCAAGGGCAGGTATATCGCCGACTTCAGCATCCGTCGCGACGGTTCCACCAAGTTTGGTGACAACAGCCGCTGGGGTAACTTCCCCGCATTCTCACTGCGTTGGAATGTCAGCGACGAACCCTTCATGAAGAAAGTGAAGTGGATCAGTATGCTGTCTATTCGTCCGGGTTGGGGTATCGTCGGTAACCAGCCGGGCGGCGAATACCTCTACTTCTCGAAGTACACCAACACTGCAGCCTACAACTCCAACACATCCGTGTATCCCAGCAACATTCGCCTGAGCAACCTCAAGTGGGAGGAGAAGGAAACCTGGAACCTCGGTTTCGACCTCGGCCTGTGGGATGACAAGATCACGGCTGACTTCAACGTCTATCGCCAGAAGACGACCGACCTGCTGATGCTGAACCGTGCGATTCCTACATCATCTGGTTTCACGGCACTGAACTATCAGAACGTGGGCGACATGTTGAACATCGGTTGGGAATTCAACATCAATGCCAACGACATTATCAAGAAAGGCAAGTTCCGTGCCAGCTTCAATGTCACCTTCGCCAACAATAAGAACGAGATCACGAAGATGGATCCCACCGTGCTCGCTTCTCTGAACAAGGAGTTTGACAAGAACAACGGTTCCTACCTCACACGCGTACAGCTTAACAATGCCTTCGGTAGTATCTACGGCTTCCGCTACAAGGGCGTCTATCAGTACACCAAGTATTCACCCGAGGAAGTGCCGGGCGTCAGCGGCCCCAATGCTCCTGTGGCTCGCGACGAGAGCGGACGTGTCGTCGTTGACAAGAACGGCTATCCCATTCCCATGCTCTTCGGCTATGACAGCAACGACCAGACATACATCTACAAGTTCCAGGGCGGCGATGCCATCTACGAAGACATCAACCACGACGGTAACATCAACGAACTGGATATCGTGTACCTCGGCAGCTCACTGCCAAAGATCACCGGCGGTTGGGGCTTCAAACTCAACTACGGACGCTGGAGCCTTAACACACAGTTCAACTTCCGTGCCGGCAACAAGATCATCAACCGTGCACGTATGCTGGCCGAGAACATGCACACCAACGACAACCAGTCCACCGCCGTCAACTGGCGTTGGCGTGTGGAGGGCGACGATGCTCCTATTCCACGTGCCCTCTACCGCGATGGCTACAACTGGCTCGGTTCCGACCGCTTCATCGAGAACGGTTCGTTCATGCGCCTGAACTATATGCAGCTCAGCTACTCTCTTGATCCCAAGATCATCAAGAAAGCCGGTCTCACACAACTCAGCTTCTACGTCAGCGCCAACAACCTGTTCTGTCTGACAGGCTACTCAGGTGCAGACCCCGAAGTGGGCTACGGAAGCTACGGTGTCACCATGGATAGTGCCAAGACGCCGCCCGCACGTTCTTTCACCGTCGGTGCAACTATTCAATTCTAAAATGCAATGATAGATATGAAGACAAGAAACAAACATAACAGCAGTGTAGTGATTGTTGCATTATCATTGCAACTCCTCCTTTTGCCTCTGCTCACCTCCTGCAACGACTTTCTCTCCATTGAGCCGCAGAATGACATCGTTCTCGAGAACTACTGGACACAGGAAGCCGATGTATATAGCGTTCTCAACGCATGCTATGCACAGTTAGAGAGCCCTGACTGCATCAGCCGCATGCTTGTCTGGGGAGAGGTCCGTTCCGACAACATGACGACGGGCTCCGGCACGCCCTATGCCCTCCAGCAAGTCTTCAAGGAGAACATCCTCGAGACCAACAACTACACCAATTGGCAGAGCTTCTACCAGTGCATCAACCGTTGCAACACGGTCATCCACTACGCTCCGTCTGTCAACGAGAAAGACCCGAACTTCACGGATTCCGAACTTCGCGCCACCGTGGCCGAAGCCACCGTGATCCGTGCGCTGTGCTACTTCTACCTGATTCGCGCCTTCCGCGAGGTGCCGTATGTCACCAAGCCCTCCATTGACGACAGCGAGTCCTTCGAAGTGGCTGCATCGCCCTTCGAAGAGGTTCTCGACAAACTCATCAATGATGTCGAAGGCGTTATGAACGACGCAGTACGCAGCTATGGCGAGAAATCGACGGAGAACACCACCCGCATCACGCGCTGGGCTGCCTACGCCCTGCTGGCCGACCTTCACCTCTGGCGTGGCAACTATCAGAAGTGCATCGACTACTGCGACCTGATCATCAACCAAAAGATTAAGGAATACGAGAAAGACTTCGAGGAGAATCCCACAACAATCACCACCGAGCTCTACGGACGCTTCCCCCTCATCTCGGAATCCGCCGGCAACAGCAACTACGCCGGCAATGCCTACACAGAGATCTTCGGCACAGGCAACAGCTTCGAGTCCATCTTCGAGCTGAACTTTGTCAGAAACCAGTCGGTAGCCAACAGCACTGTTGCCAACTTCTACGGCTCCAGCACGGCTTCGCAAACCCGACAGATTGGCGTACCCTCTTATCTCTACGACGAGGTCTTCACCGGACAAAACAAGTACTTCAAGAAGAGCGACTGCCGCTACCTGGAGAACCTGACGGAATCCAGCAACAAGGTGTACATCACCAAGTATGTCAACCAGTCTGTCAGCTTCCGCACAAGCACCACAACAGGTGCTGCGCCCACTGTGAACGCAGAGCGACGCTCCGACAATTTCGCCAACTGGATTATCTATCGTCTCACCGATGTCATGCTGATGCGTGCAGAGGCAGAAGTAGAACTGGCAGGCGATGTCAAGACGGGCGAGACACTCACCGACGAGCAGACACGCCACTACCGCAATGCCTTCTCCAGCGTCATCGCTGTTTGGAAGCGTGGTAACAACAAGCGCACTTCTTCCGACACACTCGTCTATGCTGACTATGCCACTTCGCGCATTGCCATGGAAGACCTGGTGCTGGACGAGCGTCAGCGTGAGCTGATGTTCGAGGGCAAACGTTGGTTTGACCTCGTACGACTCTCACGTCGCGAAGGCGACAACAGCCGAATGATCAACAAAGTGCTGCCCAAGTTCCAGGAGAATGCCAGCGCCATCCGCATCAAACTGGCTACGCAGGACATCCTCTATTGGCCCTACAACCGCACAGAACTCAAGCAGAATCCCGCTTTGAAGCAGAATCCTGCTTACGAGACCGATGATACCCAACAGAACTTCTAAATCCCTGGCCTTATGAGACTCAAGAAATATACTATCTATCTGTTTTCTCTTCTCCTCTTTTCTTCGTCCTTCGTCGCTTGCTCCGACGAACCCACGGAAGAGAACTACTACACCTTCACGGGTGAGATGGTCAGCGACTATCTCACGAACAGGCCAGAGGTCTATAGCGATTTCGTAGAAATCCTGCAGCGCTCCGGATTGTTCGGGATGATGGCCACCTATGGCACCTACACCTGTCTGGCTCCTACCAACGACGCCATCAACAACTACCTCCACCAGCATGGCAAGAACAGCGTGTCGGAGTTGACACAGGAGGAATGTGACACGATTTCGTGGAACCACATCATCCCTGCTACCTACTTCACCACCGACCTCAGCGACGGTAACATCCCGACACCCAACATGAACGACCGCTTCCTCACCTTCTCATGTGACAGCGATGCCGCTCGTGGTGGCAATGTGATGTACTATATCAACATGGCTTCCAAGCTCATCCTCCGCGACGACTCCGTGGAGAACGGCGTGGTTCACACACTGGACCGTGTGATTCAGCCCTCCAGCTCCTACCTCCCCGAACTCCTGCGCGAAGACAAGAACATCTCGCTCTTCACACAGGCGCTCTTCCTCACGGGCTTGAGCGACAGCCTCTACGCCTACATGGATAACACCTATTCCGTAGGGCTCGACTCCATCAACAAGGGTATTGTCTTCCACCGTTCGGGCGCTAACTACTATATGTATTATCCGGCCACCCGCACCAAGCGCTTTACAGCATTGGTAGAGACGAACAAGGTCTTTGCCGACGCAGGCATCAACAACCTTGACGACCTCAAGCACTATGCCAAGGAGGTCTATGACGTCATGTATCCCAATGATGCCGGAATGTACGACGATGACTGGACACATCGCAAGAACCCCCTGAACCGCTTCATCGCATACCACATCCTGCCATACTATGGTGCCATCAACGATTTCACCATCTCCGAGAGTGGTATCGACTACAAAACCACCTGCGCGATGCCGAACCTCATTGACTGCACAGACTGGTACACCACGATGATGCCTGGCACCATCATGAAGATGTCATCGCCGTCAGAAGGTCTCTTCATCAACCGCAAGGGTGTGGGTACCAACTACTCTGTCCGTGGTACCATGGTTTATACGCCCTCTGAGATGAAGACCATCCACAACCAGGAGCTCGAAGACGCCGGTCTCCCCATTGACACGTTGAACCAGCAGGCCCTGAACGGCATCTACCATTACATCGACGGTGTCCTCACCTACAACACCACCACCCGTGACATCGTCTTCAACGACCGTATCCGCTGGAATGTGGTCACCATCAGCAACGAATTCCTCAATGCCGGCGCACGTGGTAACACCAACGGCCAGCACCTGATGGGCTTCAAGCAGGTTGACGGTTGGGACTTCCACGGTGTCAATCCCACCTTGGCCCTACGCGAGCGAAGCGTATGGAATGCCACGTACTCCGATGCCGTTGACTTGATTGGCCAGTTCGACATCAGCTTCAAGCTGCCGCCCGTGCCCGCCAATACCTATGAAATCCGCTTTGCCTACGGTGCCGGCAACGACCGTGGCGTCGTGCAGATTTACTTCGGCGAGAAAAACAAGATGCAGCCCATGGGCCTTCCCATCGACTTCCGCATCTGGGGTGGTGACCCCAGCATCGGTTGGGTGGCAGACACCGATGACAACGAGGAGAATCGCGCCATCGACAAGGCTATGCATAACCGTGGCTTCATGAAGGACATGGACTCCTGGAACCAGGGTGGCGTGAACAACTTGCGTGCCAACAACGGTAAATACCGCAAGATTCTCACCACACAGGCCCTCGATCCCTCCAAGGAGTACTGGCTGCGCATCAAGCTCGTCATCGAGAATCCCGAGGCTGAGCTCCCCATCAACTACTTCGAGTTCTGTCCCAAGAGCGTTTATGCAGGACTTACTGCTGAAGACACGCATTGATTTCTACTACTTGACAATTAACAATCTACTATTAGATAATTGGCAATGAAAAATAAATCCAAATACATACTTCCACTTCTCGTTCTGGGCGGGATGTGCAGTTGCACAGACACGTGGGATGATCATTATGGTGTAGCCGAAGACTTCTCCACGACCACCCTCCTGGATCGCGTTCAGGAAAAGCCACAGTTGAGCAACTTCCTCTCTGTGCTACAGAAGACACACGTGTACAACAACAACCATGCCACCAGCGTGACCTTCGCAGAACTGCTCGGAGCCGACCAGACGCTCACGGTGTGGGCACCCGTCAATGGTACATTCAATGCGGACTCCCTTCTGCAGCTGTGCCAGACCGTGAAAGGCGACTCCACCGTTGGACAGCACTTCGTCATGAACCACATCGCCCACAACCTCTATAACATGAGCGGGCAGGAGGTGCAGGAAGTGCTCATGCTCAACAACAAGTTCCTGCCACTACATGGCAATGCGTTGTACAACGCCAATGTCGTACCCGAGAACTTCAACCTCTCATCCACAAACGGACTGCTTCATGTCATGTCCGATGATGTGGAATACACCTACAATGTTTACGAGGCGCTGACGTCGATGAAGGAGTTCGAGCACTTCGGAAAATTCCTCTCTCACTACGAGAAGCAGGAACTCGACGAGGTCAACTCCATTCAAGCGGGCATCGTGGATGGACAGAAAGTCTATTCCGACTCCGTCATGATCAAGGACAATGCGCTCTTCCGTGTCTTCGACCAGATTATGTCCGAGGACTCTGCCTTCTTCATGCTGGCTCCCAATGCTGACATGTGGAACACGGTCTATAACGAGGCTGTGCAGTACTTCAACTATGGTTCCATGCCCAAGGCAGACTCCATCGCTGAGTACTGGACCACCGTTTCCCTCATGAGCGACCTCGTGTACAACCGCAACATCCAGCATCCTGAGGACTCCATCTTCAGCACATCGTACAGGCCCATTAACTGGCCCTATCACGTCTATCAGAAGCCTATGGCTGCCGGAGGCGTGCTGGATGCCAACAACATCAAGGACGTGCTGCAGTGCTCCAACGGCGACATCTACCGCCTGAACAACTGGCCGTTCACGCCTGCGGATCTCTACTTCCATCCCATCATCACCCAGGGAGAGCGTGAAGCCAGTCTGCGCGAGTACAAGGACTGCACACTCAACTATCGTGCCGTCATTGCCGACTCCGTCTCAGGTAATGCTTATCTCCATATCACCCCACGCACCAGCACCAGCAACTGGCAGGCAACCTTTGAGATTCCCAACACGCTCTCCGGCACCTATGACATCTGTGCTGTCATCCTGCCTAAAACGGTCTATAACCCCAACTCTCGTGACTTCAAGCCGAACAAGTTCAAGGCAACCCTCACCTATATGGACCTCGACGGCGAGAGCAAGAAGGAGGAATATGGCAATGAAATCAGCAACAACCCATACGTCGTAGATACTGTCGTCATCGGTCGCTTCACCTTCCCCACATGCAACTATCAGCAGTCGGATGTGACAACCACGCTCCAGCTGAAGTGTTCCATTGGCAACAGACAGACTAACTTCTCACGTGAAATGTATCTCGATTGCATTTATTTAAAACCCGTTTCCGCTGCTGTAGCTGCCGGAACTAAGTCCAGAAAGGAGGCTCGCCGATGAGACGTTTCCTATTTCTTATTGCCTGCATGGCAATGAACCTGCAGCTCTTCAGTCAGGAACTGACAGAATTCAAGGGTCGTGTCATTGATGCCGCCACGGGAACGCCTGCGGCAGGTGTCAAGGTACAGGCCTATAACAACCCCAGCTACGCCGCCATGACTGACGACGACGGTAACTACACCATCAAGCTACCTGATTTTGTCTCATCGCTGACATTCTCTGCCGACGGCTACAACCTCGTGCAGCAGGCTCTGGGCAAGGACACACAGGTGCCCGACGTAAGGATGCTCTCCGCCAAGTTCGCTGAGATCTATGCACCCCAGACGTCTGCCATCAGCCGCAAGGCCACGCTGGCAACCTACGAGTGCAACGACGTCAGCATTGACAACCAGATTCAGCGCAACCTGGGCGGCGACATGCTCACCACCATGCGCAGCGGTCAGCCGGGCATCGGCGTGAAGATGCTGATGAATGGTATCAACTCCATCAACGCCAACGCACAGCCGCTGGTGGTCATCGATGGCGTCATCCAGAACATGCAGCTGAATTCTCCGTCTTTGCACGATGGCTTCTTCAACAACATTCTCACGGGTATCATGGTGGAGGACATCGAGCGCATCTCTATTCTCAAGAATGGTACAGCTATCTATGGTGCCAAGGGTGCTAACGGCGTTGTCATCATTGAGACAAAGCGCAACAAGTCGATGGCTACGAAAATCGACGTCAGCATAGGCGGCAGCTATGAGCTGGCTCCCACGATGCCGACGATGATGAACGCCAACCAGTTCCGTGTCTATGCCTCTGAACTCATCGGCACCACAGGTTCCAAGGGCAACTCCTACAAGTTCCTGCAGACCGATCCCAAGTACTATTATTATAATATGTACCACAACAACACCGACTGGAACGACGTTGTCTATCGCGATGCTTTCACACAGAACTACAACATCAATGTACAGGGTGGTGATGATGTCGCCAACTACAACCTCTCTGTGGGCTATGTCCGCTCTGATGCCACCATCAAGGACTTTTCCTTCGAGCGCTTCAACCTGCGTCTGAACTCAGACATCGTCCTGGCCAAGCACGTCAAGGCCCGCTTTGACGCTTCCTACTCTGATGTCACACGCAACATGCGCGACGACGGCATGAAGAATGAAGTCACCACCGGCATCATCTCGTCACCCACGACGCTTGCCCTCATCAAGTCTCCGTTCCTCTCGCCTTATGCATTCGACACCAGCGGCAGGCAGTCCCACTTCCTCTCTGAGGCCGACGACTATCTCTCTGATGTCGTCACGGCACGTCGCGACTACGTGACATCGCTGTCCAACCCTCTTGCCATTCTCGACAACGGCGATGGCGGCAACAAGAACTACTTCGGCAACCGTGTCGTCAACATCGCTGTGACACCCACATGGGACATCAACAAGCACTGGCACGTCGGCGACCACTTCGCCTTCCAGCTGGTGAACACCGATGAGAACTACTATATTCCTACGAACGGTGTGCCCGAATACGAAGTCAAGAACATCGGTCTCGTGCAGAACTGCGCCAGCGCATTGGCAGGCCGTCAGACAACGCTGATGAACGAGCTCTACGGCACCTATCGTCTGGAGAAGAAAGGCCACAACCTCTTGGCCAAAGGCGGCTTCCGCTATCTGCGTGACAACTACCACCTGACAACACAGATTGGTTACAACACAGGCAACGACAAGACCCCGAACATGAGCAGCTCCCTCGAGAACAAGGAGACCGATGGTCTGGACAATCAAGATGTCAATCTCACCTATTTCCTGACCGCCGACTACAACTTCGCCGAGCGCTACTACGTCTCAGCTACGGTGGCCATGGACGGCTCCAGCAAGTTCGGTGTCGATGCCAGTGAGGGCGTGAAGATTGGCAACTATGCCTTTGGCTTCTTCCCCTCTGTGCAGGCTGCATGGGTGCTCACCAACGAGAAATGGTTCAAGCCCACACGCGCCCTCAACTACTTGAAGCTCAACCTCGGCTTTGACTTGGTCGGCAACGATGACATCAACAGCATCGCATCCCGCTCGTATTTCACGGCCAATAGGATGTTGAATAGCATCGTGGGCATCTCGATGGCCAACATCGGCAACACACGCCTGCAGTGGGAGACCACAGCCCGCTTCACGGCAGGCCTGCAGGCTGCCCTCTGGGACAACCGCATCTCCTTGGCGTTGAACTTCTTCAAGGGCCACACACACAACCTGCTCTCCATGGGCACACTCTCCTACGTCTCCGGCCTTGAGAGCAACTGGGTCAACGATGGCAGCCTCGACAACCTCGGTGTCGATTTCAGCGCCAACATCAAGTTGCTGTATAACAAGGACTGGACTTGGGACATCTCCGGAAGCCTGGGTCACTACAAGAACGAGATTGCCAGCCTCCCCGCTGGACGCCAGGAAATCATCACCGAACTCTATGGTGCCAACATCCTGAATAGGGTAGGGCTCGCCGCCAGTCAGTTCTATGGCTACAAGACGTCTGGTGTCTTCGCAACCGCTGCCGAGGCAGAGGCTGCAGGTCTCTATCAGCTCAGTGAAACGGGTGCCCGCAACTACTTCCAGGCCGGCGACGTCCGCTTCGTAGATGTCAACGGTGACAAGTGCATCGACGCGCGTGACATGCAGGTCATCGGCGACCCGAATCCGTCTATCTACGGTAACTTCGGCACACATCTGACATGGCGCAACCTCTCGCTGGCCGCCACCTTCAACTACTCTGTCGGAGGCGACATCTACAACTACCAGCGTAGCATCCTCGAGTCCGGTTCCTACTTCTACAACCAGACCACGGCGATGCTCTCACGTTGGACACACGAAGGTCAACAGACAGACATCCCTCGTGCCTCATTCCTCGACCCGATGGGCAACAGCCGCTTCTCGGACCGCTGGATTGAGGACGGCTCCTACCTCAAGCTGAAGAACATCACCCTCTCATACCGTATTCCCATCAGCAACACCTACCTCCACGGCATCACCGTGTGGGCAGCTGCCAACAACCTGGTGACGCTCACCAAGTATCTGGGTGCTGACCCCGAGTTCGCCCACACCAACGCCATCGTCGGCATGGGCATCGACCGTGGTTTGCTAGCTGCAGGACGTAACTTCTCATTGGGAGTGAAGATTAATCTGTAAACTCAATAAGGATATGAAACATATATATAAAGCCTTTATCGCTCTCATCTTCCCCCTCGTTGGAATGGGCGGATTTAATGCTTGCACCAAGGCAGACAGCGACTTGGTATCCTTCGAGGATGAGCACCAGCTGAATTCACCCAACGACACCGTAAATGCCGTCATCGGCATCGTGAACAAGCTGCAGAAAATCGCTGACCGCACCGTACTCCTGGGCGAGCTCCGCGGAGACCTCACGACGCTGACCAACTACGCCAACGTGAACCTGCAGGCCATCGCCAACTTCACAGCCGATGCCAGCAACCCCTACAACAATGCACGTGACTACTATGCCATCATCCAGAACTGCAACTACTTCCTGGCCAATGTTGACATGGAACTCACCAAGCAGGGCCGTCGCATCTTCGAGAAGGAGTACGCCGTCGTGAAGACCTATCGCGCCTGGACCTATCTCCAGCTGGCCATCAACTACGGCTCCGTGCCTTTCTACACCGAACCGTTGCTGGCCGAGAAGGACGCACAGCCTGAGCTCTTCCCCTCGTACAACGTGGAACAGATTGCAGACTACTTCATCAACGACCTCGCCCCATACGTCGATACAGACTTCCCGCAGTACGGCAGCGTCGGCGGTCTCCGCTCACAGGGCTTCTACCTCCCCGTGCGCGTCGTGCTCGGCGACCTGTGCCTCTGGGCTGGCCGCTACCGTGAAGCCGCCAAGTACTACCACGACTTCTTCACCAAACAGGGCGACACACATCCCGTCACCGTCAATACTGTGGAATGGGGCTCCTACGAGTTCAACACCATCTTCGACGGCTACGCCTCGCAGTTCTCGTCGTCCAGCAGGGAGACCCTTTCCTTCATCCCCATGGAAATTCGGGAGTACGACGGCACTGTCTCTCGCCTGACCGATGTCTTCAACTCCACCGAGGACAACAACTACTACTATCAGGCCACCCACTCCAGCGCCTACGATGCGCTGTCACAGGGCCAGCAGTATGCCCTCGTCCGCACGGACCCGGTCACGCTTCTGCCGGACACCGTCTATGCCTCCGACACCATCCACTACGAGAGCGACATCCAGAGGGGCGACCTTCGCATGTTCAGCTCCTACCGCTTGCGTAGTGTGCCGACGGCTTCCAACACACAGTCCTCAATCCGTCAGACCTGCCAGAAGTACCGCACAACGGGCAACAACGAATTCCTGTCTGCCGTCACGCTCTATCGCCTTCAGTATGCCTACCTCCACTATGCCGAGGCCATGAACCGCGCCGGCTTCCCGCAAACAGCCTTCGCCGTGCTCAAGTACGGCCTTTGGAAGGACAACATCGAAAAGTATATCTCGCAGGAAGAACGCAGCTCGGCCGGAGAACTCCTCTCCTTCAGCCAGTATGTCTTCACGCGTGACAACACCATAGGAATCCATTCACGTGGGTCCGGCAATGCCGATGCCAACAAGTACTATGTCATCCCGCCCCTTGCCACCAAGGCCGACAGCATCCTCTTCGTCGAGGAGCGAATCTGCGATGAAATGGCACTGGAGACCGCTTCCGAGGGACAGCGCTTCCCCGATCTCATGCGCCTGTCCATGCACCGGAATGATCCATCATTCCTGGCGCGTAAGGTAGCATCGCGCAATGGCGCTGGCCAGTTTGACGACGCGCTCTATACACGTCTCCTGGACAAACAGAACTGGTATCTTCCCTTGGAATAAATCATAAATTCCAAGGGGTGATACAAAATCGCAATTCTATGAGACATCTTTATATATATAGTATGTACAATAGGTTGTACTTTTGCATCGACGAAATTAAGAAATCAACCCAAATCATTCTTTTTTACTAACTAATTTTTTAACTTATGAAGAGATTCTACTTAACATTGGCTGCTGCATTGATGGGCGCTGGCTCACTCTTTGCACAGACCACCATCGCCACCTTAGGTTTTGAGGCG
Source organism: uncultured Bacteroidales bacterium (assembly GCA_902779845.1). Taxonomy (GTDB): domain Bacteria; phylum Bacteroidota; class Bacteroidia; order Bacteroidales; family Bacteroidaceae; genus Physcousia. Next base: position 207,181 of record CACZCZ010000004.1, read on the forward strand.
GGTGATGAAAAAGGTAAGAGTTCTGAGTATGCGCTAACTCCCGGCGAGAGCAAATTCGGCGACTTCGTCAACGTGAAGGACGAAGACTCCTGGGACGAAGAAAGCACCGATGAACCTAAGTCTGGCCAGTTCTGCCTCTTCGCCGAGAACGGCGCTACTGCCGGCAACTCATGGGACCGTGGCTTCAAGATTGCCAAGCTGCCCATCAAGGAGAACACTCCTTACCGTGTCAGCTTCTGGATCAAGGCTGATGGCACTTACACCGATGACGAAGGCGTTAAGAACACCGCACTCACCTCGTGGCTGTCTCAGGGTATTGAGAACTTCGACAAGAGCATCTGCTCCAAGAGCGGTTTCAACTATGGCATTCAGATGACCAGCGGCCTCACTGGCGAATGGCAGCGCATCTCCTTCGTGTCCTTCTACACGAATGCCGATGTCCTGAACAACATCATCGCCAACCAGAGCTGGGTCGGTAACGCTGTCTTCCCCGAGGACTTCGGTGGCGATGGCACACAGACCTATGCCGAGTACTTCGACCACAAGTTGCCCAACGAGTTCTTCCTCGTGGTCAACATGTATAGCCCCACTGAGTACTATCTTGACGACATCAAGATTGAGGAGGGCGTCACCTTCAACGCTGCCACTTTCTCCCAAAGCGCTAACGCCATCAAGCTTGACTTCGGTTATCAGACCAACATCAAGGATCTGGCCAACCAAAGCAATGGCTCCTTCTCGCTCGATCCCGCTTGCGTGAAGGTAACTATTAATGGTGAGCCCGCTACTGTTGAGTACCTCGAGGGTAAGTCCGACGGTTTCCTCTATCTCTTCATGGATGATGACGTCACAATGGAAGAAACTGACGAAGTGCTCGTCAGCTTCATCCCCGATGACAAGTGTCCTATCGTGTATAACTCCGACCGTCGCCCCAGCGCTGACACCGAGGCTGACATGCCTGTTCTGGGCTTCGTGAACGAGGTCGCTTACTTCGATGATGACATCGATGCATTGCCCGATGCTTGGTCACCCGCTACGCTCGTCAAGACCGTTCCTGAGAACGAAAGCTTCGAGATTGATCCTGCTACGTTCAAGAACATCGCTCTCACCTACGACAAGAAGTTGGATCTCTCCTATGCTTCTGCCACACTCTCCAGAAATGGCGTTGACACAAACCTCACAGATAAGATGGCACTGAGCGAGGATGGCATGACCATCAACATCGCTGTCGAAGGCCTCTCCGAAGGTGAATACACCCTCGTTGTTGCTGGCGTTGCCAACAGCTATGGCGTAGATTGCCTCACCGACCAGACAATCACCTTCGCTCTTGGTGAAGACCATGACACCTCCACCTCTGAAGTCATCTACAGCACCAATGAGACATTCTCAAGCACTGCCAACGGCACCTTCCCCGTAGGTTGGGTTTCTAATGATAACGGCACCATCCACCAGTACGGTCTCACCGACAAGGGTGAGGTTTGGAACTACAACTGGGGTGGCAATGTCGGCGGTGGTGGCTGCCGTGCCATGACGGGCTACAGCGGCGACCTCAACGGCGCTGCTATCTACTGGCGTTCTATGAACGGCGCTAACCAGCTCGGTACACTGACCTATGGCGAACAGGTGAAAGACTACATCCTCCCCGGTGGAGAACTTGATCCCGATATGCCCGAGGGCATCGACCTCAAGCTGGATGCTCGCAAGTACCAGATTACCATCCGCATGTGTGCTTGGAAGAACCTCAATGGTAACACGGACAAGGTGAACCCCGACAATGCTCCTAAGTACACCTTCACCCTCGAGGACCTCGAAGGCAATGTCTATGCACGCTTCGACGATGTTATCGCTATGCCTAACGTCAATGGCGAACAGAACGTTGCCGTCAGCGGTGTGACACGTTCTCAGACTGACTTCACTGTGGACAAGCCCGGTTACTACATGCTGAAGTTCTCCACCACACAGCCCAACGGCGAATACCTGCTCGGTGGCGTTGACCTCATCACGATGCCTTCTAAGGCTGCCTACTGGAAGCAGCAGCTCGCTGCAGCTGTCGAGAAGGCTTATGGCATCCTCGACGCAGCTGAGGAAGAGAAATATGATGGCGAAACCAAGACTGCCTTCGCTGCTGCTGTTCTCGAAGCTGAAACAGGTCACTTCACAGCTCCCTCTGCCATTCAGGAAATGATTGCTACACTTGACCAGCTGGGCGCAAAGATGCAGGCTCGTGTCACGAATATCGATGCCTTTGCAGACGCTCTAGATAATGCTATCTTGTCTCTGGCTGAACTTGATGGTAAGTATCTCGATGCTCCTCTTGCCAACGAGGCTTCCCAGTTGATTTCCCGTTATTCAGAAACCGATCCTTCCGACCTCTCCGACGAAGAACTTGCACAGGTAACTCCGAAGCTCGTGACTGCTGCTGCTCAGATGGCTAATGTGAAGAGCGTTACCGACATCCTCGCATGGCGTGGCTACAAGGCTGCTCAGGTTGCATCTCTGCTGGGCTCTGAGTCTCCCGCTGTTGATGCTGCTTTCAACCTTGTTGAGGACGACGACGAAGTTGTCGAGGCTTGCAACGAAGCTGCCAAGTATTCCATCTATAGCGCATTTGCCGAGAACCTCAACTTCATACAGGACAATCCTGAGATGCTGACCACCGTAACCTACGATGCAGGCACGAAGATTGTTGTCGATGGCGAATACACCGACATGACGGGTGAGGAAGTAGCCACAACAGGTATCGACTTCACCAGCATCATCAAGAATCCTCGCTTCTACACCTTCACCACCGATGGCGCTGCTCCCTTGAAGGACAACACCGTAGTTGGTTGGATGTGCGAGCAGTATGAAGGCGGTAGCGTCCACCTCGCAAACAACGCTTCTGCAACTGCTGAGAATCCCGTCATCACCAGCGCTATCAACTCCTATGCCGGTGGCTCCGAGTACGATTTCTATCAGGTCATCGAGAACGTCCCTGTTGGTGTCTATGACATCTACTTCGCTACTCGTACGGCTATCAAGAACCAGCCTGATGTAGAAGGTATAACTGGTGTCTTCAACGCACAGGATGACGAAACAGGTCTCTGGGATAAGTACATCTACGCTCAGGTGGGCGACGAAGAACCCATCACGGTTCCCTTCGCAGCTGGTAGCTCTTGGTACGGCCACCCGACTGTCATCCATGGTGTGAAGGTTGGCGAAGACCAGACACTCATCATCGGTGTCATCGAGCACTATATCTCCGGTCAGGCTTCCGGTCATGACTATGCTCCCACAGACTGGTGGAACACCAACACCTTCGCAGGTGAAGCTCGCATGTATCTCGTAGCTCCTTATCCTGAGTATGACTACGCTACAGCCGCTGTTGGCATCCAGAATGTCAACACCGTTTCCAAGGCTCCCGTCTCCACCATCTACAGCGTCAGCGGTACTCGTCTGGGCCAGATGCAGAAGGGCGTGAACATCGTGAAGCGTGCCGACGGTTCTGTCAGCAAGGTTCTCGTGAAGTAATCACTTCATCCTATAACATGAAAGTGAGGGCATATCGCCCTCACTTTTTTATTTGTATCTATCAAACTGGGAATACAATCAACACCCCTCGTTTTTTCTCACTGGTGAGAAAACATTTTATCACTGGTGAGAAAAGCAAGAAGAGCAAGGTCTTCAGCCCGTAAGACCAAGCTCTTCCGTCAATAAGACCAAATACCTCTGTAAATAAGGTCAAGTCCTTATGGTCTGAAGGACTTGACCTTTTTTGAAAGTACATTAAAATTGATTACGAAGGACACTACTACTCACTCGCCTTACCCTCTATAGAGACTACGCTTAGACACTATAGAGACTAAGCATAGACACCATCAAGACTTTGCTTCGACGTTAGCGGGTTATGACTTTCTTGCCGCCCACGATGTAGATGCCACGGGGCAGACGTGTGCCGGGGTGCAGGGACATGCGACGGCCTTGAAGGTCGTAGATGGCACTGGGGTCGGCATCGGCAGGAACGGCGTTGACGAGGACGGGGATGTTGCCAATGGTGATATCCACGTTGTGCTCGGTGCCAAAGAAGTCGGTGTAGGTGGCGGTGACGATGCCGCCAATGCCGCTGGAAGGAATCTTCACCTTGCCATTGGTGATTTTGAAGTCGGTGCTGGCAAAGGTGGCTTCTTCCGTGAGATCCTCGCGATGACCGTCGGCAAAGGTACACCACAGCTGCAGGGTGACGGTGGCACGGGCTTTGGCATCGTAGTGGTCATCAAAGCTATCGACGGTGTAGAACTTCTGGAGGCTTTTGGCCATCGTGAAGTCGGGGTTCATCAGGGTCGCAGCGCCCATCGTCTGCAGCGCGGCATAGGCATAGCGCTTGCCCATGGTGCGGTAGCCGGCGGCGCAGAAATGCCAGGGGTCGGTGTTGTTGCCGGGACAGCCGTTGGAGTGGATGACATGTGCTGTTGGAACCACGCTGGGCATTCGGGCGACGACGGTGTTGTGGCCGTAGCAGGCGCCGCCCTGGTCCTGCCGCAGTGTCTCGCCAACGAACAGGGGGACATCCTCTGCATTGAGGTCGAGGTCGGAGAGTATGTCGTTATAGATTTTCTTGACCATATTGGGCCAGTTGGGGTCGCCGTTGTTGCTGCACCCCTGATGCAGCAAGATGCCCTTGATGACACCGCTCTCCTGAGCCTTACGCCCCATGTCGATGAGTCGCTGGTAGGCATTGCCGCCATAGCAGTTCTTGGTGATTGTGGCCCACCATTCGTTGGGGTTGTCAGCCAGCTTCTGCTCACACTTGTCCTTGTCGAACATCTCAATGGGACTGCCGCCCATGGCCACTGCCACGACGCCCACTTTGACATCCGTGGGCAGGGCGGCAACCATGGTGCGACCAAAATAGTCACACATCCCCAGCTTGCCAATGGGACTGACGATGGGCGGAAGGGCCTTGTACCATCTGCCCAGAGTGCGCGAGGGGGTGTCGAAGTGGGTGGTGGCGAGCATCTTGAAGCGGCTGTTGACGGTGTTGTCCACGTTCTCCCACGGGGCATTACCCTCCATGTTGGATTGTCCGAAACAGAGGTAGATGTAGAAATTGGTGTCAACCTCAGCGGTGGCTGTCACCAGGGCGAGGGTCAACAAGGTAAAAGACAGGACGAACTTTTTCATATTGGTGTGGGCAGTTTTCTGGACTGTAGCAGTTTGAAGGGTTATTGTTTCTGGTAGTCTGATTCATTCATGAAGAGGTATGAGGGCTTGTAGCCGCCGAAGTCCACGACGAGTTTCTCGAAGACAATGCCGGGATGGCGTGGACACAGCGTCAGCTCGTGGGCTTCACCACTGCCTACGGGAAGTTCCACGACTTTCTCGATGACGCGACGGGCTACGGTGGGGTAGTACTCGGAGTACATGTAGGGTGCCTGATCCAGCAGCGTCTTGTTGAAGTTGATGGTTGCGGCCTCGCCGCCGTCGATGCTGACCAGGCACTCATGGCCGCCCACGTTCAGGAAGTCCAGCGTGGACTTGACGATGACGTGAATCTTGACCTTAGAGGTGCCTTGGGGGAGGGTGAAGCGATAGGTGAGGGAGGCATCGCCGACGGGTTGTGTGTAGGGTGTCAGGGCTACGGCACTCCGTGTGCGGCCATAGTAGGGATAGACGCTCCACTCAGTGCCCTGCGAGGCCACGGCACGATAGAAGTGCTCTGCCTCCATGGAGACATAGCCGTCGCTGGGGGAGAAGGTGTAGCCGCCGTCGTGAGATGTGGCGGGCACGGCTGTGGTGGCAGGGAGGATCTCGTGGCGGAAGTTGTCGTTCCAGGAGCGGTAGCCGATGTGCTTCTGGATCATCATCCCGTTCCACTTGCCTGCTGCGATGTCGTGGTTGTAGGAGGCACAGAGCAGCGAGTCGCGACGGAAACAGCGTGCTACCTGCTCGGCCCATACGTTGGCATCGGGGCTGCCGGCCTTGGCCAGACGATGGTTCATTGCCTGGGCGTAGTACATATCATAGAGGTTGGCCATGGCCTGTACGGGGAAGAGGATGAGCTGGCGGTAGAAGTCGCGTGCCGCGGCGGGGATGTCCTGATAGAGGCGCAGGGCTCGCAGCTCCAGGCGCTGGTAGTCATCGGCCACTTGTCGCCATTCGCCCGTCTCCACATTATAGGTGGTTGCATCCAGCATCTCGGGGGTAACGCGGGCCATGAACTGGCAGTTGCGGTTGTAGATGTCGGCGGCTTCCTCGGCATCAGAGCCGCTGAGCACGCTGCTGAAGAAGCGGCGCGTGTGGTCGGTGACGGTCTGCAGGGTGTATTCCTTGGGGTTCCACGCCATATCCAAGAAAAGCTGGATGGGATATTCCATCGGCTTGAGGTCGCCGACATTGAGAATCCACATCCGTTGGATGCCGAAGTAGTAGGCCAGCGACAGCTGCTCGAACATCTGCTGGGACTGGGTGACGTTGAGCCATTTCGTGTTGCGCGGTGCTCCCACATAGTCCACGTGATAATAGATGCCCCAACCGCCCTTGCGTGTGCGTTCGGCAGCCGTAGGGACACGACGGATGTTGCCCCAGTTGTCATCGCACAGCAGAATCATCACGTCGTCGGGCACACGCAAGCCAGCATCGTAGTAATCCTGAACTTCCTTGTAGAGCGCCCACATCTGTGTGGTCTTCTCGGCAGGCTTACCCGTGACCTCCTTGATGATGCGACGCTGGTTGTTGATAATCCGCTCCATGAGTTTGGTGTCGGCCTTGTCGCTCATGGCTTCATCGCCATCGCCACGCATTCCGATGGTCACGATGTCCTCGGTGCCGTTCATGCGCTGGATGCCTTCGCGGAAGAACTGGTCGAGCTTCTTCTGATTTGTCTGGTAGTTCCAGGCGCCCCATTCCTGACGGCGGCGGGCATATTCCTGGTGGTTGCGTGCCATGGGCTCGTGGTGGGAGGTTCCCATCATCACACCCATCTTGTCGGCTAGGCGCCCGTTCTCGGGGTCGTCGGCATAGAACGCCCAGCCCCACATGGCAGGCCACATCATGTTGCCCCTGAGACGCAGGATGAGCTCGAAGACTTTCTCGTAGAACTGGTGCCCTCCGAAGCCTGTGCCGAAGGTGTTCTTGACCCACGTGGTGAGACAGGGCGCTTCGTCGTTGAGGAAGATGCCACGGAACTCCACGGCGGGCTCGCCATCGGTGAAGCTACCGGGCAGGATGTAGGCGTTGTCGTGTGCAACGACAGGGGCATCAGCCCACCAGTACCACGGCGAGACGCCCAGCTGGCGGCTGAGTTCATAGATGCCGTAGATGGTGCCGCGCTTGTCGCTGCCGGCGATGACGAGCTGCCGGCCTACGGTGGTGATGATGAACTTCTCGCGTTTGCCCTTCAGGTCGGAAAGCTTCAGCTTGTCGATCTCCTTGTTCTTGCCCACGGTGCCAATAAGAATCGTGGGGGCATCGGAGCTTTCGGCCGGGAGGCTGCCGAGGACACGTTGCATGTCCTGACGCAGGTTCTGAATGGCCATCTTCACGCCTTCATATTCCTGAGCAGCGTAACCGATGGTGGCGCCCTTCAGCGAGAGGGCGTCGGACTGCGACGTAAACGTAACAAAAGGCTCGGCGGCAGACATCCCGCAGCAGAGCACAAAGAGAGAGACAACGAGAGTTAGTGTGTGACGTAACATAATGGTTGGGTAAAGGAATAATGCCCACAAAAGTAGTCATTTTGGATGAGAAAAATGACAAAACAGCATGAAGATGTTCCCTTTCTGACGTTTTTTGTGTTTTTAACGGCTAATATTTGGCAGAAAGGGCGTAGGGAAGTACCTTTGCGGTCGAAAATTTGTGCAAGTGCAATCGTTTCAGAAGTAAGTAAAAATTCTGGTTGGATGAAGACACTCTGTCAGTACATTTCTAAATATATGGGCGCGCTGGTGCTGCTGGCGGCAGCAGTGGCGGTGTGGCAACCGGAACTCTTCCTGTGGATGGGTCCCCGGACCATCAACCCCATGCTCGGCGTCATCATGTTCGGCATGGGCCTGACGCTCTCACCCTCCGACTTTAAGATGGTGCTACGCCGTCCAAAGGACATCCTCATCGGTTGTCTGGCGCAGTTCACGGTGATGCCGTTGTTGGCAATGGGGCTTACGTGGGCGTTCAGGCTGCCAAAGGAGCTGGCGCTGGGCGTAATTCTCGTGGGCTGCTGCCCGGGTGGCACAGCCTCCAACGTGATCACCTATCTGGCGAAAGGCGATCTGGCACTTTCCGTTGGGATGACGGCCACATCGACCCTGCTGGCACCGCTGCTAACACCCTTGCTGGTGTGGCTCATAGCCGGAACCATGGTGAATGTGGATACCGTTGGGATGCTCCTGAGCATTGTCTATGTCGTGATAGCGCCGATCCTCGTAGGCCTGTTGTGCCAGCGTTTCTTGCCTCGGCTGACGCAGGGCGTTGTACCCTATCTGCCGGCATTCTCCTCGATCGTCATTGCCTTCGTGGTGGGTATTGTCGTGTCGCACAACGCAGAACGCCTGCTGGTGGGAGGATGGCTTGTTGTTCTGGTGGTGATGCTTCACAACGTTTGTGGCTTAGGCCTCGGCTACCTGATTGGACGCGGCTTGGGACTGGCCGATGCGAAACGGAGGGCCATCTCCATAGAGGTGGGGATGCAGAACTCAGGACTTGCCAGCAGTCTGGCCACACTGCATTTCGCTGCTTTCCCGATGGCCACCATCCCCGGTGCCATCTTCAGCGTGTGGCATAACATCAGCGGAGCCTTGGTAGCACGGCTCTACACCTACAAAAAGCCATCCTAAGAAAAGGTACAACAAACCATCCTGAGACAAGGTACAACAAACCATCCTGAGACAGGGGATAATAAAACAAGAGATGCAGACCGAAACAGCCTGCATCTCTTTTCATTATGTCGTTTAGATTAAACTGGATAATCAAGGTACTTATAGCGCTTGATACTGCGCTTGGGTGTCTTCTCAAACTCCGTCGGCATCAGCTTGATGGCGTGCAGACGAGCGTAGGACGGAACAATCTGGTTGAGTTGCCGACGGTTCTCTTCCATCTGTGCCAGGAGCATGGCCTCTGAGAGTCCGCCAGCCTTCACCTCCTCGGGATCGGCGAAGACAAGACCGTAGAGATGTTCGCCTTTCTGAATCACGACACATTCGGTGACGTAAGGTAGCGAACCCAGCTTGTCCTCAATCTCTTCGGGGTAGATGTTCTGTCCGTTAGCACCCAACAACATGTTCTTGGAGCGGCCCTTGATGAAGATGTTGCCCTCGGCATCCATCACGCCCAGGTCGCCGGTGTGGTACCAGCCATCCTTGTCGAGCACGGCAGCGGTGGCTTCCTCGTTCTTGTAGTAGCCGAGCATCACGTTGGCACCGCGTGTGAGAATCTCGCCGATGACGTGCTGCTGGTCGGGGCTGTCGATGCGCACTTCCATGCGTGGTGCCGGACGTCCGCAGCTGCCCTGCTTGAAGGTCTCCCAGCCGGCATAGCTGATGATGGGGGCGCACTCGGTGGTGCCATAGCCCACGGTGTAGTTGAAACCGATGTCGTGGAGCACCGTCTCGATGTCTTGGCTGAAGGCTGCACCGCCCACGATGATTTCCACGAAGTTGCCGCCAAAGGCAGCCTGCAGCTTGTGGCGCACCTCTGCCAGCACACGGTCGCGCAGGAAGGGCGTGTGGAGCGCTATCTTGATGGCAGGCGTCTGCAGCTTCGGCAGCACGGCCTTGCGCACAATCTTCTCGATGATGAGGGGCACGGCCACGATGAGTCGTGGCTTCAAGTCGGCAAAAGCGCTGAGGAGCACAGCAGGCGACGGTGTCTTCGACAGGAAATTCACGTGCATGCCATGCAGGAATTCATAGATGAACTCGAAGGCCATCCCATACATGTGGGCCATCGGGAGCATCGAGAGCACATTGTCACCGGGGCCCATCTGGTTACCGAGCTTGCCAACGGCGAAATCGTAGTTGCTCCAAATGGCTCGGAAGGGAAGCATCACGCCCTTGGAGTTGGAGGTGGTGCCGCTGGTGTAGTTGAGCACAGCGAGTTCTTCGGGGCTGTCCTTGTAGTAGTTGATGTGCTGCTTGCGGAAGTTCATGGGGTACTTCTCGCCGAAGAGCTTGTTGAGGTTCTCGCGGGCATAATGCACTTTCTCGGTGCGCCCCACAAGGAGCTTGTATTCCTCGTTGGAGTTGCAGAAGATACCCTCGAGATGCGGCATCTTGTCGGCATTGAGCTTCGGCCACACCTGGTCGCCCACGAAGAGGAGCTTGGCCTCGGAGTGGTTCACGATGTCGTGAATCTGGTCGGGGTGGAACTCATGCAGAATGGGCACTGCAACGGCACCATAGGTGAGCGTAGCGAGGAAGGCAATGCCCCAGCGGGCACTGTTGCGGCCGCAGATGGCGACCTTGTCACCCGGCTTCACGCCTGAGGCTTCGAGGATGATATGGAGTTTCTCGATGATACGAGCAACATCCTTGTTCTGGAAGGTTTGTACGCCATAGTCACTCAGACCGGGAAGGTCCCAATGCTTTTGCAGACTCTCTTGAATGCAGGCGTTAAAGCTTTTGTACTCTGTTGTCATGGTTGATTAGACTTCGTAGTTCATGTATTTATAACGTTTGATACTCTTCTTTGGGGTCTTCTCGAACTCCTCGTCCACCAGCTTGATGGCGTGAAGACGGGCGTAGGCGGGAACAATCTTGTTGAGCTCCGTACGGTTGACCTCCATCTGCGCCTCCAGACCGTTGCGGCTGATGGCACCCTTGCGGAGTTCGTCGGGGTCGGTATAGACGAGACCGTAGAGCTGTTCGCCCTTCTGGATGACCACGCACTCGGTGACATAAGGCAGTGAGGAGAGCTTATCCTCAATCTCTTCGGGGTAGATATTCTGTCCGTTGGCACCCAGAAGCATGTTCTTGGAACGGCCTTTGATGAAGACATTACCCTCGGCATCCATGATGCCCAGGTCGCCGGTGTGATACCAACCGTCTTTGTCGAGCGTGGCAGCAGTGGCTTCTTCGTTCTTGTAGTAGCCCAGCATCACATTCATACCGCGTGCGAGAATCTCGCCGGGGACATGTTGGGGATCAGCGCTGTCGATGCGAACCTCCATACGAGGTGCAGCCTTACCGCAGGAGCCCTGCACGAACTTGTTCCAAGGAGCATAGCAGATGATGGGGGCGCATTCGGTGGCACCGTATCCGATGGTGTAGTTGAAACCAATACCCTTGAGGAAGATTTCGATGTCCTGGTTCATGGCAGCGCCGCCCACGATAATCTCGAAGAAGTTGTCGCCGAAGGCTTTCTGCATCTTGCGGCGAATGTTCAGTTTGATACGGTCGCGCAGTAGCGGTGTCATCAAGGCCAGACGAATGGCGGGAGCATTGATCTTGGGGAAGATGGCCTTGCGGACAATCTTCTCGATGAGCAGGGGAACGGCGATGACCACCTTCGGCTTGAGCTCCTCGAATGCGCGCAGCATGACGGTGGGAGAGGGTGTCTTGCCGAGGAACGTGACGTGAGCGCCGCGTGTCATCTCATAGAGGAATTCGAAGGCCATGCCGTACATGTGTGCGGTGGGCAGGATACTTACCACGTTCTCGCCGGGCTTGACGTGGTCGTCATAGACCTCGGCAGCAAACTTCACATTGCTCCACAGCGCACGGAAAGGAATCATCACGCCCTTGGAATTGGAGGTGGTGCCGCTGGTGTAGTTGAGCACCGCCATCTCTTCGGGGGAGTCCTTATAATATTGTATATCGCGCGCGCGGAAATTCATTGGGAATCGCTCGCCAAAGAGGCGGTTGAGGTTCTCACGGGCGTAGGTCACCTTTTCTGTGCGGCCATGCAGAATGCGGTATTCGTCGCTGGAGTTGGCAAAGACGCCTTCCAGTCCCGGCATCTTCTCGATGTCAAGCTGCGGCCACACCTGGTCGCCGACGAAGAGCAGCTTGGAATCGGAGTGGTTGACGATGTCATGGATCTGTTCGGGATGGAACTCATGAAGGATGGGGACGGCAACAGCACCATAGGTGATGGTGGCAAGGAATGCAATACCCCAGCGTGCCGTGTTGCGGCCGCAGATGGCTACCTTGTCGCCTTGTCGAACGCCTGACGCTTCGAGGATGATGTGTAGTTTTTCAATGATTCTTGCTACGTCCTTGTAGCGGAAGGTTTGTGCGCCGTAATCTGACAGGGCATCCAAATCCCAATTGTTTTGGATGCTCTCCTGCAAGCAGGCATTAAAACTTATACTTTCCATGAATGTTTTGCACATTTATTTAAATTGTGTGCAAAGGTAGAGCCTTTTTTGCACACTTGCAAATATTTTGTGCAAAAACTATTGCCGAGACTACCATTTTTACCTCTTTTATACCAAAAAGGACAATTCCGCCGTGGAATTGTCCTTTGTTGAAGCGTTCAAGTTGCGTGCTTTTGAGCCGCTCAGTACTGTCTCTGACCAAAAATCTGTGTTCCGATGCGGATGAGTGTGGAGCCTTCGTCGATAGCAATGTGCCAGTCGTCGCTCATCCCCATGGAAAGTTCCGTGAAGGAGGGGTACTGCTGACGTGCCTCCTCGAAGAAACGGCGGGCACGGCGGAAGTCATCACGAATACGGGTGGTGTCGTCTGTGTTAGTGGCCATGGCCATCACGCCGCTCAGCCTCACATGTTCCAGCGCTTGCCAGCTGCCACCTCCCAGGAAAGCACGGGCTTCGTCGGGCGTAAAGCCGAACTTCGTCTCCTCCGCTGCCACATGAAGCTGCAGCAGACAGGAGATGGTGCGACCGCACTTCTGGGCTTGCTTATCGATTTCAGCAAGCAGGCGAGGGGAGTCAACGGCATGAATCAGCGTGACATAGGGCGCGATGTACTTTACCTTGTTGGTCTGAAGGTGGCCGATGAAGTGCCACTCCAGCCCTTGCAGGTCGGACAGCTCCTCGTGCTTGAGTTGCAGTTCCTGGGCGTGGCTCTCGCCAAAGACACGCTGGCCAGCTGCGTAGGCTTCGCGTATCGCCTCGGAAGGATGGAACTTCGAGACGGCTACGAGACGGACACCTGTCGGCAGTTGCGCTGTGATACGTTGTATCTCGTCTGAGATCATGGTTGTCTCAAGGGTTCAAAAAGTTCAAAAGTTCAAGGGTTCAAAGGGGTTAATCCTCTTTCTTCACATAGTGGAAGACGTCCATGATGGGTGTCTCGGCGATGCTGACGATGACCCAGTCACCGAGTGTGCCTTCCATGTTCTTGTCGAGCACCTTCACGGCATCGCGGAAGTCGGTGGCCTGCACGAGCACATTCTGATTGGTGCGTTTCTCGGCTCCGCTCTTCTCATCGAGGGTGATGTAAGCCACCTTGGCCTTGAACCAACGGTCAGCAGCGGCATCTTCGCTCTCAAAGACATAGGCCAGACGAGCACGCTTGATGTCCGTCACCGTGAACTCGCCGCTGATGTAGGGCGTCATCTCCTCAATGAAACGTCGCTCCGCCTCGGTAAAGCTGAGGGCATCCACCAAATATGTCTCCGTTACTTTCTTCATCAGGCCCGTTTCCAATGTCTTGTCGAATCGGACCTTGCATTCAAACCATTCGCTGTTCATGTGTAGTGATTCTAAAGGTGTTACTTAAAGAGGGCTTGTGCGCCGGCGAAGATTTCCTCGGCGCGATCTACGGTCTTGCGACGGAACTTGCCGCTGCGGGGGTAGAGCTTTGTGCCGGCCTTGTTGACAGCCTCCTTGTCGGAAATCCACTCCTCGGCTTTGTAGTTCTCGCCGTTGTTGCCTTCCTGGTCAAAGCCATAGTAGTAGGTGATCTTGGTGATGGTCATCTTCACCTGGCTGTCAGGGGTGCACTCGGCGCTGAGGAGGTAGCGGAAGTAGCAGTGGTCCCAGTTGAGGAACTTCTTCTTGAAGGTCATGATCTCTTCGATGTTGGCCACGATGGTGTTGTTCTCATCGGAGAGAACACGTGTTCGGAGGTCCTGACGGCCAGCTGCAACCAGACCTTTGACATAGTTCTGGATGACAGGATAGATGTCAGCTTGCGACTTGCCGGGGACGCTGAAGGTCTGGCTGAAGGTGACAATACCATTCACCTCGGGCACGGCGCCGCGGAGGTACTTGCTGTCATCGCGTTTCTCGGCGGAGGCGAGAAGGGGCAGAGCCAGGAATAATGCAATCAGAATCTTTTTCATATCATTCAATTTTAAATTGTAGTTTTATCTCTTTCACGGGTTACTCGTAACGTATCGCCTCAATCGGGTCAAGACGTGCAGCCTTCTGAGCCGGGAAGTAGCCGAAACCGACGCCGATAGCCACACAGACGGCAAAGCTGACGATAACGCTCCATGCCGGGATGACAGCGGGATAGCCGATGATGGCATTGCAGCCCCACGTGAGCAAGCCGCCGAAGAGGACTCCAAGGATGCCGCCCGTGAGGCTGATGAGGATACTCTCGATGAGGAACTGGTTGCTGATATCGAGGCCGCGGGCGCCGACGCTCATGCGCAAACCTATTTCCTTTGTGCGCTCCGTGACGCTCACCAGCATGATATTCATGATACCGATACCGGCCACAAGGAGCGAGAAGGCTGCGGCCACTACGAGGATGATGGTGATGGTGTCCATGGTGCTGGACATCGTATCCATCCATTCCTGCTGGGAGCGGATGGTGAAATTATCGACCTCCCCGTCCTTCAGCTTGTGTGTTCGGCGCAGGATGGTGGTGAGGTCCTCGATGGCAGCATCCGAGAGTTCCTCGGTGACTGCAGAGCAGATGATGCTGTTGTAGTGGGTCTGTGCGGCCAGACGTTTCATCACGGTGGTGTAGGGGGCTACGATGACATTGTCCTGATCCATTCCCCACGTGTTATAGCCCTTGCTCTTGAGGACTCCGACGATGCGGAAGGGAATGCTCTTGAAGCGGATGGTCTTGCCAATGGGGTCTTGGCCGTTGGGGAAGAGCTCCTTGACGACGGTGGCACCGACGACACACACCTTGGCGCTCTTCTTCACATCCTCCTCGGTGAAGCAAACGCCTTCCTCGACATCCCATATCTTGATGCGAAGGTAGTCAGGGCTTTCGCCATAGCAGGTGGACGTGGTGTTGTTGGAACCGAAGACGGCTTGTCCGCTGGTGGTGACTTCGGGAGATACCATCCTCACGAACTTCGCCTCGGCAAGAATTGTCTCATAGTCCACCTGCTTGAGCGTCTGCATGGCAGAGGGGTCTAAGCGTACACCGCCGCGCATGTCAGCCCCCGGGCGAATGGTGAGCATGTTGGTGCCGTTCTTCTGTATCTCCTCGCGGATGCTTTGCTTGGAGCCCTGTCCGATGGCCATCATCACGATGACGGCGCCGACACCGATGATGATGCCGAGCATGGAAAGGAACGAGCGTCCTTTGTTGCTGAGGATGGCCTTGACGGCTATCTTGAATAGGTTGATGTATGACATTTTCGTTTAAAGTCTTGCGATTATAGGGCCTTCAATCATCCTGCGGTGCGGGCAGGGCTGCGAGGGCTTCTGCTGCGCTGAGGATATTGTTGTTATAGACGTCCTCACGCACCTTACCGTCGCGGAGGACGATATTGCGCGAAGAGTACTGTGCGATTTCCGGGTTGTGGGTCACGAAGATGATGGTGCGCCCCTCGGCATGCAGCTTTTGGAAGAGCACGAGGACTTCGAAAGAGGTGCGGGTGTCGAGGTTACCGGTGGCCTCGTCGGCAAGGATGACAGCGGGGTTGTTGACCAGCGCACGTGCGATGGCTACGCGCTGCATCTGTCCGCCGGACATCTGGTTGCTCTTGTGCTCCAGGCGGTCGCCGAGGCCTACGGCCTGCAGGGCTGCTACGGCAGCTTCGCGACGTTGCCGCGAATTGTACTCCTTGTTATACATCAGCGGCAGCTCTACGTTCTCCACCGCCGTGGTCTTGGCCAGCAGGTTGTAGTTCTGGAAGACGAAGCCTATCTTGCGGTTGCGCAGACGGGCTCGCTGGCTACGTCGCATAGAACGCACGGGGATGCCGTCGAGGAGGTATTCGCCGCTCGTGGGAGTGTCCAGGCATCCGAGCTGGTTCAGCAGCGTCGATTTGCCCGAACCCGATGTACCCATGATGGTCACGAACTCGCCCTCGTAGATCTTGAACGAGACACCGCGCAGCGCGTGAACCGTCTCACTGCCGACCTGGAAGTCGCGACGTACATCCTGAAGTTCGATGACAGCTTTCTTTTCCATTTATTTCTTGGTGCTTTGGCCGTTCTTCTGATTCCTGTTGTTGCGCGGACCGGGCATGAAGGGGTTGCTCTTCTGCTGCTGGCCGGGCATCTCTATCTGTGCGCCGAAGTCCATGTCCTCCAGCACCTCTGTGCCGGCTTTGATGCCGCTTACGATTTCCGTCATTGTGCCGTTGGTTACGCCCGTCTCCACGGGGATTGCTTTGAAGGTTTTTCCCTCGCGAATCCACAGCTTCATTTTGGCATCACATCCCACAATGGTCTCGTCCTCGGCGATGAGTGCTTCGTTGGGGGCAAAGCGCAATGCCTTGGCGCTGACGGTGAGGACGTCGTTCTTCTCCAGCGTGAAGATGGTCACATTGGCTGTCAGACCCGGCTTCAGCTTCAGGTCGGCATTGGGAGCGCTGATGACCACTTGATATGTGACCACGTTGCTCTCTGTCGTCGGCTGCTGACGCACCTGGGTGACAAAGCCTTGGAAGATGTCGTTGGGGAATGCGTCCACGGTGAAGCTGACGCGCTGTCCCTCTTTCACTTCGCCGATGTCGGCTTCATCGATGTCTGCAATCACTCGCATATCCGTGAGGTCCTGAGCGATGGTGAACAGGGTAGGCGTGCTAAAGGAAGCGGCCACGGTCTGCCCTTCCTCGACAGCCTTGGAGAGCACCACACCGTTGATGGGCGAGGTGATGGTGGCATAGCCGAGGTCAGTCTCGGCGCGCTTCACGCTTTGGCGGGCTGTAGAAGCCTGCTGCTGTGCCTGGACATAGGAGAGGCGTGCCTGCTCGAAGTCATTGGCGCTGATCAGGCCTTTGTCGTAGAGGGCTTTGTAACGCTCGAAGTTGGATTTCTGATAGGCGAGGGCGCTCTCGGCACTGGTGAGGTTGGCGCGCTGGCTCTCGAGGGTGCTGAGGAGGTTGGTGCGGTCGAGTTCTGCGATGACCTGACCAGCCTTCACCACGGAGTTGTAGTCCACATAAATCTTAGCCACGATACCGCTGACCTGTGTACCCACCTCGACGCTTGTGACTGGCTCGATGGTTCCTGTGGCCGTGACGGTGGTCGAGATGTTTCCCTTCTCCACCGTTGTCGTCTGGTATTCAGCCGTGGGCTTGGAACCGCAGGCGGTGAGTACGGTTATTGCCGCAGTGAACAATGCAAAATGAATGTAGTGTCTCATATTGTTCTTTGTCTTTTCTTTGTATTTGTTTCCTATTTATTTTACGCTTGTCTCATCTTCTCTTTTTCTCAGCTCAGATCTCAATCAGCCCGCCTTGATAGAACTTCAGCAGCTGGGTGTTGAGGATGGTGGTGTATTTGCTTTGGAGCTTGTTCTGCTCGGCTTTCAGCAGGTTGTCGCGAGCCTGCAGCAGATCCACGATGTTCTTGAGACCTTCCTTGAACTGCTCGTTGATGAGCTCGTAGTTGGTCTCCATGCTCTTCAGGGCGGCGTCGGCACTGATGAAACGCTGCTGCGAGGTGGTAGCCTCCAGCCACAGGTTCTCGATGGTGGAGCCCAGCGTTGTGCGCTTGTCCTGCAGGTCGAGGGCAGCGTTGGTCTGGGCAATCTTCGCACGGTTGACGGCCGTCCTGTTGCGACGCTGGTCAAAGATGGGCACACTCACGCCGAGGCCTACGCTTCCGTTCAGGTTCAGCTTGAGCTGACGTCCGATGTTGTCGTCCGAGGCGCTGTAGTGGCTATCGCCGATGCCGGCATTCATGCTGATGGTGGGGTAATAGCCGCGCTTGGCGATGTTCAGCTGCACGTCGGCAGCGTCCTGCTGCAGCTCAGCAGCACGTATCTCAGGACGTGAGAGCAGTGCCTGCTCGAACACCTCCATCTTAGAAGGAATGGGGGCGAGTGCTCGGCTGTCGTCCATCTCGTCGGCCGACACATCAAAGGGCTGTGTGATGTCCAGTTGCAACAGTTCCTTCAGCTGGCGCTTATAGCCGGCCACCTGCGACTCGGCGTTCACCACGTCGTACTGGGCAGTGGCATACTGCGACTCGAGCTGTGCCACATCGGCCTTGGCCAGATCGCCCACCTTCAGACGTTCCTGTCCGCGCTCCAATTGCTGCTTTGCGGTGGCTGCGAGCTGCTCGTTGACACGTTGGGCCTCGATGGTGTAGAGAATCTGCACGTAGAGGTGTGCAATTTTCTCCTGAATGGTCTTCAGGGACTGGTCGGTCTGCACCTCGGAGATCTCCGTCTGCACCTTTTGTGCCTGGATATTCTTGCGGTTGATGCCTCCGTCCCAGATGGTCCAGTTGGCATTCAGTCCGTAGCTACCGTTCTCGGTGAGCTTGTTGTTGGTGCTGGTGGCCATTCCGTTCTGCACGATGACAGTGGCTTCCTGGAAGGGTCTGTAGCCCAGGCTCTGACTCATGGAAAAGGAGAGGGTAGGGAAGAGGGCCGCCTTCCTCTGCTTCAGTTGCTCGAGGGCGTCCTGCTCAGAGAGACGGTTCTTTTGAATCGTGATGTTGTGTTCCGTGGCATAGTCCAGACATTGTTGTAGCGACCAAGTCTGCGCCATTGCCGCCACCGGCAGCAAAGCCAGCGTGAGAAGAATTTTTCGTGTATTCATTGATGATTCTAATGTGTTGTCCTTGTTAAAAACCGCGCAAAGTTACTTCAAAATTGAATACATGACATGATTCTCTCGTCGAAGTTTAATCATATTAAGAGGTTTTAACGGTTGAACTGCTTAAAAAATGTCAAAATAGCCTTACCTTTGTCGCCAAATTCAGAACAACACATCATGATTACGACTGCAACGAAAGAACTATTCCGTTTGTGGATGGTGCAGAAACGCCGCGCCTTCACATGGAAAGACGTATTCATCGGCGCCTATTTCTTCGGACTCTTTATCTTTGTACTCCTGGGAGTCAAGCACGCTCTCGACGAGACTGGCGGCATCGGCGAAATCCCCTTCCCCCTGATCTCGCTGGTGCCTCTGCTGGCCGTCAGCATCATCCCGGGCGACATGATGATGAAGCTCTTCTGGCGGCGCTCGCCGGTGGAGATGGACGACTACCTGCGTTCACGCCCCATCACGCCTCGCGAATGGGCGCTGCTGGTGTTGGTGGACACCAAGGTGGGCTTCCTGCAATGGATGCTGCCGCTGGCCATCAGCTTCACGACCTTGCTGTTTATGCCCTTTGCATTTGCGCTGCTGACCTTTGTTACGGCCTACACCTGCACCCTTGTCAACGCCCTCCTGCAGAACTGCTGGCGTCGTGCACCGGGTAACCAATACACGCTGCCGCTGGCCTTCGGCTACCTCTTCTGGCTCTTCCTCGTCTATGTGCTTGCCGGCGTGGCTTTTGTGGTCATCGGCTTGGCTGCTGACGATCCCTCGGAGCCCCTGCTGCCGATGGCTACGGAGTGGAGCACACTCGTGGCCTCGCTGCTGCTCATCCTGCTGAACAGCCTCGTCTGCTTTATCCTGCATCGCTACTTTGCCCGCATGAAGAACCATAACGAGGAGACCCATGCCCCCGTCACCACCACTGTCCGCTCGCTGGGCCAGGTGTCGCTGTGGAGCATCGAGTGGGTGCAGCTGTTGCGCAGCAAGCGTCTGCGTGTCAGCTTCTTCTTCATCGTGGTCATCTTCCTGCTGAACACCTATATGCAGCAGCAGGACACCATCCAGCAGGACATGAACGGTGTCAACATCATGCTCATGTTCGGCATCGCCTTCCCCAGCATCATCCTGGCACAATGGGTGATGGGCTGCGAAGCCAACTTCTGCTCCGGCCTCTGGACGAAGCCTTGGCCCGTGGAGGGCATCCTGCGCCGCAAGTACGTGTTCTTCTGTGCCATTTGCTGCGCGATGGCGCTGCTCATTCTTCCCTGCGTCTTGTGGCTTGGGATGTCGTTCTGGACGCTCCTGTGCACCTTGCTGTTCAGCTGTGGCATCTTCGTGTTGCCGTTTATGGCCACCTGCCTCTACAGCAGCCGTATGGATCTCTTTGCCTCTGCCTTCTTCAACTACCAGGGCGCCAACAAGCAGCTCAACTTCTTCTCCTTTGTCATGTTCATCCCCATGGGCATCTACTATGCGTCCTACTTCCTGTTGCCGCATCTCTATGCCCATCTTCTCGTCGGCGGCCTCGGCATCCTCGGCATCCTGCTGCATCGCCCCTACATCCATTGGATTGCCACCATCTGGCACCGCCGACGCTATCAGATCATGGAGAGATGGTTAGCTGAATAAAAAAGCCTCGCCCCCCAACCCCTCTCCGAAGGGCGAGGGGGTTACCCTTGAACTCCTTAAACTCCTTGAACCCCTTGAACCCTGAAACTTGAAACAACATAATGGAACTCCGAATCGAAAATCTCAAGAAATGTTATGGTGAGAAAGTGGCATTGGACTTGCCCGAACTCACGATTAAGAGTGGCGAACTCGTAGGCCTCGTCGGCAACAACGGTGCCGGCAAGACCACGTTGCTGCGCCTCATCCTGGACTTGATCAAGGCCGACAGCGGTCAGGTCTTCTCCAACGACATCGACGTAGCAGCACCCGCACCCCAGAAAGGCGGCAGCGAGGCATGGAAGTACTACACCGGCTCGTTCATCGACGGCCGCTTCCTCATTGACTTCTACACGCCCGAGGAGTACTTCACCTTCATCGCACACCTCTATGGCATTTCCGACGAGCTCCTGCGCGAGCGGCTGGAAACGTTTCGTCCGCTCATGCACGACGAGATCCTGGGCACGAAGAAGTACCTGCATGACTTCTCCGAGGGCAACCGTCAGAAGATAGGCATCATCGGTGCCATGCTCATTCATCCCAAGGTGTTGCTGTTGGACGAGCCCTTCAACTACCTCGACCCCTCGTCGCAGATTGTCGTGGCCCGCATGATAGCCGAGATGAACAGCACGCTGGGCACCACCGTCCTCATCTCCAGCCACAACCTCTCCTTCGTCTCGGACATCTCCACGCGCATCCTCCTCTTGGAGAAGGGCAAGCTCATCAGCGATTTGCCTAATAAAGAGGGGAGTGCGATTGCTGCTCTCAACGACTACTTCAATGCCGAGGCGTAAGTCATCTCCCGCCTGAATGTCTCTGTCTGAAGGCCGATTTGATGATATACGGGCGGAAGGCCTTGGCCTTACGGCGTGAAGACCTTGGCCTTACGGCGTGAAGACCTTGACCTTATAAAATGAAGGGTTTTCCCCCATTTTAAAGCGAAGACAAGCTGCGCAGAAGCGGGCTGCAGCGGGCAACTTTGCAACCTAACTCGTGAGAGCGTAGGCAAATCGAGTCGGAATACTAATCCACCGCCCTCACCACTCGCGTCCTCTTAGTCTCCGATGCTGTAAGCGAGGTAGCCGATGAGGACTACTTGCAGCATGATGATGATGGGGATACCGATGGTGAATTTGCGATGACGGGTTTTGTGGTGGAACCATTCCATCGCCAGCGTAGCGCCTATGCTGCCGCCGACGACAGCCAGCATCAGCAGCGTAGCCTCGGGAATACGCCATCCACCACGCTTCGCCTTGATTTTGTCCCAGCCGTACACAAGCAGCGTGAACACGTTGATGGCGGCAAGGTAGAGGAGGATGATTTCTATGATGCTCATGATGGATGTTTTTTTGAGTTATTGATTCGGCAACACCACGCCTGGCAGGTGCTTCTTGAAGGGGCCGTTGATGGTGTAGGGGATGTGCTCGGCGTCGAGCGCCTGGCGGAAGCTGCGGATGTACTTGTGGCCGGGAGTCACCAGGAAGAAGCTGACACAGAAATGACGTCCGACATTCAACACTTCCAGCAGGAAATGCCCTTCGGCCAGGGTGTAGGCTGCGCGGACGTAGGGCTCCAGTCCTCCCCATTGCTGGTGACCGACGTAGCTGATGTTGAACGTAGCGCGGGGCTGGCTGACGTAGCGCGCGTGCGTCATATTATATTTGCGTTTGTCGGCCAGCGTGGGCAGCGTGTCCGTGACCTCGTAGTCGGCCACCACGCGCCGCAGCTCGGCGGCAGCATTCTCGGGTGTACGCTGCTCGGCCATCGTCTTGCGCGTGAAGGCAGACAACGCGTCCATGGACCATGAAGCCATATCTCGGGTGTAGGGGACATACAGCAGTTTCACCAGGTCGCGGTAGGAATTGGGACAGCCCAGGTCGTCGCAGAAGTTGTGCGTGATGCCGGCAACGATGGTCGCGGCCTTCTGCGGCAGCACCATGTCGGCGGCTTGCATCATCAGTACAGCCAGCACGCTGGCGGGAGTGCCGCCGTGTTCGCGGGCATAGGACAGCAGCGCCTCCTGTTCGATGTCGAAGGTGTAGTACTGCGGCGTGTAGAAGGGGCAGAGGGCTCCTATGACATAATCCTTATGGAAGTAATGTGCCTCGCGGTCGGCAAACGGCAGCGTGATCTTCACGTCGGGCAGCGAGGCCGCGTCGGGGTAGGCCGTCTCGCCAGGCAGCAGCGGCGAATCTGCCAGACGGATGCCCTCGCTGTCGGGCTTGACGCCGTAGGCCTCGCAGACATACTCGTAGAGGGTGGTCTTGACCCACTCCAGCATTCCGGTGGCACCCGTCAGAGAGTGGTGGATGTTGAAGAAGATGTCGCAGCCCACATAATCTATGAAGCACAGGTGGCCGTTCGCCTCTGCCGAACCGAGGGCCGGGTTCTTCTTCTGCGTGGGACACACGACAACGGGCTGCTCGTTAGGCTGCAGCACATAGCTTCCTGTGGAGTCCACCTCCACGCGCACGGCGAAATAGGGATAGCGCCTGATGGCTCTCTGGGCAGCGCTGTTGAGGACAGCGCCCCTCACGGCCTCGTTCATGACCACACGGATGCGAATGGGAAAACTCGGGCGCGGGCTCTTTGACGTCCCGTAAAGAAGATAGCTGTCTGGATTGTATTTGTACATCGGTCTGTGCCTTTAGTTTTAACTTTGTGTTGTTGTCACAGCCGTCGTTGGCCGCAATGTTGGGCGCAAAGGTACGACATTTCATGTGAAGAGAAGAAGAAATAGGGGATAAAATGATTGCTAAAGCGAAAAAACATTCTTCGCATACGATGCCTCCATGTCGTTCTGAAAGAGGGCCGTTATCATTGTGCTTAGGTTGTTTTCGCCAATAATCGAGTGAATTGTAATAAAAAGGTTGTGATGTTACATCCTTTTGCAATTGACTATCAAACAGAACAATTGGCTTCTCTTTTCTTTTCGACGGCAATCATATCTCATACTTAGAGTTATATGCGTGTATTTTGCTTCCAAATTCGATAAAAATGCGAATTTGGAGATAAAATTCTATAAAACAGAGTGATTTTAGGCAAAAACAGTTC
>CACZCZ010000005.1 GCA_902779845.1 uncultured Bacteroidales bacterium
CGGAGCGAGCGTAAGTTACAGCCCCTGCAAAACAGGGGGCTCCTTGTCTCGTTTGCGGGTGCAAAGGTACGGCGACTTTTTCATTCCTGCAAGCGTTTCAAGGAAAAAATCATCCGCACATGCAAAAAAAATTTTTCACACGCTGATTCCCTCGCGCGCGTTCCTTTATAATATTATATTAGAACGTCCACTTCATCGCAATCGTAGGGATGACGAAGAAACGGTCGTTGACGCTTTCATTGGGCCATACGAGATTCTGGGAGATCTCCACCTCTGTGCCGACGCTCCATTTGGCATTGTCGTTGATGCGGGGCAGGTGCCAGAGGTTCACCCATAGCTGCGGCTCCGCCATCAGCACAGTCTTGCCTTTGACGCCATTATCGAACCAGATATCACAATAGCCCGAGAAGCGAAGCAGGCCTTTACAGAAATCTAATCCCCAGACACCAGTGAGCTGGGCACTGTGATTGCAGTCGCCATGATTATCCTTATGCGCCAGGAACTTGTACATCAGCTGCAAGGAGAATGTCTTGCTGAAGTCTTTGCTATGCCAATTCCAGGCGGCACCCAGGAGGTAGGCGTCGTCGTAGCCATAGGCCGTGCGCTGGAGACCGCCGTTATATTCGAGGTGTATGGCAATGGGCGCTTTCCAGAAACGAAGTTCACGCGCAATCTCGCCATATCCGCTTTTCACGACATTTCCGCCGAAGTCAGCGTCAATAAAGAAAAACGTACTACCCCACTTGTCGGGGGTAAAATTCTCAACGGTCGCTGTCACGCGTGATCGGTTGGAAAGGTCCTTGCCGTAGATGTCGTGACCCAGGTCGTAATGCAACTGGACGTTGAGTTGAGCAGAGGCATTGGCCATGAAAAAGGCCGCCGCCAGAAGAAGAAGGCTTCTTTTCATTACTTTTGATTTTATAGCTTTAAATATGAATAATAAGGTATAGAACGCGTACTTTTGCGTGAAAAGCGGTGCAAAGGTCGTAAAAAAAACGGGAACCACAAAAAAAAGGTCTGAAACATTTGGCTGTTTCATGAAAAACCTCTACCTTTGCACCCGCTTTCGAGAAACAACGTCGGCTGAAGTGTCAGCGATACGGTTCGAAACTCGGAAGGGCGCTTAGCTCAGCTGGTTCAGAGCGTCTGCCTTACAAGCAGAGGGTCGGCGGTTCGAATCCGTCAGCGCCCACGCAAGAAAAAACATGTTGGCTCCGTAGCTCAACTGAATAGAGCATCTGACTACGGATCAGAAGGTTGTGGGTTTGAATCCCGCCGGAGTCACTTCTTTGACACATTGTGTCTGGGCGGATACCAGAGTGGCCAAATGGGGCAGACTGTAAATCTGCTGGTTGTTACCTTCGGTGGTTCGAATCCATCTCCGCCCACGTAAAACAGTAATGCGGCAATAGCTCAGTTGGTAGAGCACGACCTTGCCAAGGTCGGGGTCGCGAGTTCGAGTCTCGTTTGCCGCTCTTTCAAGAGTTCTTTAGAGATGACCATGGTGCGTTAGTTCAGTCTGGTTAGAATACATGCCTGTCACGCATGGGGTCACGGGTTCGAGCCCCGTACGCACCGCTTTCTCTACGCTCTTAACAATTAACTCACAACCAACACGGTGCGTTAGTTCAGTCTGGTTAGAATACATGCCTGTCACGCATGGGGTCACGGGTTCGAGCCCCGTACGCACCGCAAAGAGCCTTGGGCTCTTTTTTTTGTTTTAAAGCATTTACCTTATATCCAGATTTCAGGTATTTCGTTATTGAACATGGATCATCGGGAGATTTACTCGGCTGTCGGGCTGACAGAGTATATTCAGGAGGTGGGCTTTCTGCCTCTGCTGAAAGGCGTTGTGAGTGGTTTCTCTGCGGAGGAAGTGGTCGCAGACGATTGCCGCTATGTCGTATTCCCGGACGGCGGCTGGGACTGGCCTCTGTGGAAGTGGAAGGGTCCCATCGTGACAGAGGGAACCTGCGTGTATGGCAAGTTTTTCGACGGGAAAGCAGGCTTCATCAGCCGCGAGTGGTGGCCGGACTTCTATAACTACCGACGCAGCAAACATCCCGTTCCAGTCGAGGGTTCCATCGAAGACACAATCCTGATGACCCTGCGTGAAACCGGTAGCCTCATCACTAGTGAATTACGCGCCGCCTGCGGCTTCGACGGTCCGAAGATGCGCAGCCGTTTCGACAGTTATGTCACACGCCTACAGATGGGCTGCTACATTGTCACTGAAGACTTTGTCTATCCCACAGACAAGCACGGAAAGGAGTATGGTTGGGGGTGGTCGCTGCTGACGACCCCCGAGTCGCTGTTCGGCCGTGAGGCCTGCCACACCCCCCGCACACCACAGGAGTCGTTCCGTCGCCTGCAAGAACATTTCCGAGCGCTGCTTCCTATGGCCTCTGAACGGCAAATACAAAAAATCATCGGTTAACTTTCTGACAATTTATGATATGGAT
The DNA here is from genome assembly GCA_902779845.1 of uncultured Bacteroidales bacterium. Lineage (GTDB taxonomy): Bacteria > Bacteroidota > Bacteroidia > Bacteroidales > Bacteroidaceae > Physcousia. The sequence goes on from CACZCZ010000005.1 coordinate 2,463, forward strand.
CCCCTACCCTACAAACACACAATGAGAAATAACTTTATCATCTTGCTGTCAGCCTGCCTATTCTGTATGCAGACGGCACTGGCCTGGGAGCGCGAAACCATCTGGCCCAAAGGGAAGATGCCAAACACACAAAACCATCAGATTGCCGCCATGACCGACGAGGCAGGCAGCAAAGGCTTCAACGCCGACAAGCACCGCATTGCTTATCTGGAGTGGTACGACGCGCCATCTGACGACGTGAAGCAGAACGGTTGCATGATTCTTATCTCAGGCGGCAGCTACCAAAGCTGCTGCGATGTAAATCTCGTCAAGACGTGGCGCGAGACGTTCACAAAACTGGGATTCCAATGCGTGAACTTCGTCTATCGCACACCGCGGCCTGTGGGTCTGCCTATCTATCAGACAGCGTGGGAAGACGGTCAGCGCGCTGTCCGAATGGTCCGCAGCGAGGCCAGGAAGCGCGGCTTCGACCCCGAGAAAATCGGCGTCATCTCCATGTCTGCCGGCTCCCATCTGGCACTACTGCTGGCCGCCAATTCACAGACAGCCGCCTACGCCCCTGTTGACAAGCTCGACACAGTGCCCTGTCATATCAACTGGGCACTCGTAAACGCTCCTGCCTATGTCACTACGGACGGCGAAGCAGGCACACCCGCCACACGCCAAGGCTACGGCATCGACGTACATCTCTCGGATGTCTTTAAGTTCGACGCAAAGACCTGTCCCGTCAGCCTGCATCACGGAGGCACCGACCCATACACGCCCAACGGTTCTACACTATTTTTCCGCGAGTTACGCAAGCGTAAGATTCCAGCCGAGCTACACCTGTATCCCAACAGGGGGCACGGCGCTTTCGGTCTGGAACGCGGCATCGAATTCATGAAACAGATGGGCTTTGTCGGCTCCTTGGAACCCGAGATAGCCATCATGTCACGCTATGACAACGACGATGCCCGCAAGGAGAAGATTACGGAGGACGTATGGCCCGAGGGAAAGATTCCAGATGTCCAGGAGCAACAATGCAAGCCCTACCTCGAATGGCATTTCCCCAAGGAGTTGAAGACCCAGGCCATACAGATCATCTACTCAGGAGGAAGCTACATGGGCAACGATCCCGACGGCTTTGAGGTAGCCCCTGCACGCCGCTATCTGAACGAGCGCGGCATGACCGTCGTCACCATGAAGTACCGCACGCCACGCCCCCAAGGTCTGGCCAAGCACACCACCGCCTGGCAGGACCTTCAGCGCGCCATTCGCATCGTGCGCAGCAAAGCCGCCTCGCTGGGTCTCGACCCTAACCATATAGGCATTATGGGCAGTTCCGCCGGAGGCCACCTCACGCTGATGGGCGTCACCTCGTCGCTACAGAACGCCTACCTCCCTATCGACGACATTGACAAGCAACCCTGCAACGTGCAGTGGGGCATCGGCATCTATCCCGCCTATGCGCTCACGGACGGCGCCAGCGACCCCAACACCGCGAACGGCGTCCCGGACGATGCCGTGCTGGTGCCTGATTTCAACTTCGACCTGAAGACAGCCCCGATGCTGTTCATTCACGGCGATGCCGACGTCTATGCCGCCATGGGCTCCGTAAAGACCTGGGAGAAGATGCGCAGTATGGGCATTCAGAGCGAGCTGCACACCCTGGCCACACGCAATCACTGCTTCCAGCGCAGCGCATCGCCTGGCACAGGCAGCTACACCTATCTGGATCGCATCGGCGAATTCCTCAACTACATCATCAAGAAATAGAGAAAGCTACCATGCCCAGCCCCACTCAACGGGGCATAGCCCGAAGACGGGTTTAGGCAGGATCGGGCAGCTGGGCCATGAGGGAGAGCATCTGATCGCGCAGCTGGGCTGCAGTGATGAAGTCGAGTTTCTTGGCGGCGTCCTGCATCTGCTGGCGAAGCTGTTCAACACGTTTCCGTATTTGATCACGTGTGAGGTACTCGGCTTCCGGCTCGGCAGCCACGGGTGCCCCCTCGTCAGGACGAAGCCGCACGTTGACCGTCTGCGGACGCTCCGGCTCAATGTAAGCACGACGGTCGCGGTCGGTAGCAGCCTCCTGATGGACTGCTACGAGGTCGGTCATCGTGCGTTGCTTGCGGATTTGCGTTGGCGTAATTCCATGTTCTTCATTATAATGCAGCTGTTTCTCTCGGCGTCGATTGGTCTCATCGATAGTCCGCTGCATAGACTCCGTAATGGTGTCGCCATACATGATGGCCTTGCCATGAATGTTACGCGCCGCACGACCCACGGTCTGCGTCAGCGAACGATGACTGCGCAGGAACCCCTCTTTGTCTGCATCAAAGATAGCCACAAGCGACACTTCCGGAAGATCCAAGCCCTCGCGAAGCAGGTTGACCCCAACGAGGACATCAAACTTACCGGCGCGCAGGTCGTCCATAATTTGCACGCGCTCCAAGGTATCGACATCACTGTGGATATACCGTGCCTGAACGCCGTTGTTCATCAGGTATTCCGTCAGTTCCTCAGCCATACGCTTGGTGAGCGTGGTCACGAGCGTACGCTCCTCGGCCTCAATGCGTTGTTGGATTTCCTCCATGAGGTCATCAACCTGATTGGCCGTAGGACGCACCTCGATGACAGGGTCAAGAAGGCCCGTGGGACGAATCACCTGCTCCACGACGATGCCCTCACTCTTCGCCAGTTCATAATCTGCCGGCGTCGCCGAGACGTAGATCACCTGCGGCGTCAGCGCCTCGAACTCCTCGAACTTCAGCGGACGGTTGTCCATTGCTGCCGGCAGACGGAAGCCATACTCTACGAGGTTCGTCTTGCGGGCACGGTCGCCACCGTACATAGCAGAAATCTGCGGCACGCTGACATGGCTCTCGTCGATGACCATGAGGAAGTCATCGGGGAAGAAATCAAGGAGACAATAGGGACGTGTGCCAGCCGAACGGCCATCGAAATAGCGACTGTAGTTCTCGATGCCCGAACAATGTCCCAGCTCGCGGATCATCTCCATGTCATAGGTGACGCGCTCGTACAAACGCTTCGCTTCCAACTGCTTGCCGATTCCCTCAAAGAAGCGTACACGCTCAGCCAAATCATCTTCAATCTGATGAATTGCAGCCAGCGTCTGCTCCTTGGTCGTCATAAACAGGTTAGCAGGATAAATCTTGTAGTCCTGGAACTCGCCGACGCGCGTCATCGCCACCGCATCCACCTCCTCGATGCAGTCAATCTCATCGTCCCAAAAGGTAATGCGCAGGAGGTTGTCGGAATAGGCCAGCCAGACATCTACGGTGTCGCCTTTGACGCGGTACTCGCCTCGTGAGAGACTGACATCATTGCGCGTGTAGAGCGAGTCGTTGAGACGACGCAGCAGCGCGTTGCGGTCGAGAATCTGTCCGCGATGCAGGAGGATAACATTCTCATAGAACGCGGCTGGGTTTCCCATTCCGTAGATACATGATACAGAGGACACTACAATCACATCCTTGCGCCCTGAGAGCAAGGCCGAAGTGGCCGCGAGGCGCAACTTGTCAATCTCGTCGTTGATGGCCAGATCCTTTTCTATATAGGTATCCGTGGAGGGGATGTACGCCTCGGGTTGGTAATAGTCGTAGTAGCTGACATAGTACTCTACGGCATTGTTGGGGAAGAAAGACTTCATCTCACCATAAAGCTGTGCCGCCAGCGTCTTGTTGTGTGAGAGGATCAAGGTCGGCTTGCCCACGTTCTGGATGACATTGGCAATGGTGAAGGTCTTGCCGGAGCCCGTCACGCCCAGCAACGTCTGTGCAGGAAGCCCTTCGAGGACACCCTGTGTGAGTTGCTCGATGGCCTCTGGCTGGTCGCCTGTAGGCTGGTACTGCGATGTGAGTTGGAACTGAGGCATACGTAAATCCTTCGATAATCGGCGCGAAGTTACTAAAAAAAACTGAACAAAGAGCAAATCTTGTATCTTTTTTTATTAAAAAGCCTTTTCTCTTTTGGCCAAGTCAACAGAAAGTCCTACCTTTGCAGCCGTTTAAGCGCACACGCATGAAGAAGATTATCTTTCTCCTCCTTTGTTGCCTTCTGGTACTGACCGGCTGCGGTGAGTACAACACAGTCATCAAGCATGGAGATCCTGAATACAAATACGAGGTTGCCAAGGCCTGCTACGCCAAAGGAAAATACCTGCACGCCTACGACCTGCTCAACAGCGTCGTCATCAACTTCAAGGGTTCCTCCTATGGCGAAGAGTGCCTCTACTTGATGGCCATGAGCGCTTTCAAGGCTCGCGACTACGACCTGGCCTCTTCGGGTTTCAAGAAGTACTACCAGAGCTACCCCCGCGGCTTGTATGTCGAGGAGTCTCGCTACCACAGCGGTCTGGCACTCTATGAAAGCGTCCCCGATCCACGCTTGGATCAGACCGCAACCTATCAGGCTATCGCCGAGTTGCAGAACTTCCTGGATTACTACCCCTACACACGACTGAAAGAACAGACGCAGGACATGCTTCAGCGCCTGCAGGATCACCTCATCGACAAAGAACAGCGCTCCGCCCAACTCTACTACGACCTGGGTAACTACATCGGCAACAGCACCAGCGGCGGCTCCAACTATGAAGCTTGCATTGTCACATCGGAGAACGCCCTTCGCGACTTCCCCTACGCTTCTGCTGAGCGCCGCGAGCAGTTCATGCTCCTCATCCTGCGCTCCCGCTACCATCTGGCTCGCCAGAGTGTGGAGGAGAAGCGGATGCAGCGCTTCCGCCAGACAGTGGACGAGTACTATGGCTTCATCAATGAGTTCCCCGAATCCGCCTACCGCAAGGAGGCCGAGGGCTACCTTAAGAAGAGCCAGAAAGCACTCGCCGGACAGCCCCTTGATGAGGACTGAGGAGTGAAAAATGAAAATAATAGTTTCTTTTCGAAAGAACGAAATAAAATAGTAAATCGTAAATTGTTAAATCGTATTTTATAAAGATGGATTACAAGAAGACCAACGCACCCACTAACACTGTGACACAGAACGTCATGGAACTTTGTGAGGACACCGACAACATCTACGAGAGCGTAGCTATCATCGCCAAGCGTGCCAACCAGATCAGCGCCGACCTGAAGTCCGAACTCTCCAAGAAGCTGCAGGAGTTTGCCTCCACCAACGACAACCTCGACGAGGTCTTTGAGAACCGCGAGCAGATTGAGATTAGCCGCTACTACGAGAAGCTCCCGAAGCCTACCCTCATCGCTACCCAGGAGTTCCGCGAGGGCAAGATTTATTTCCGCAATCCCGCTAAGGACAGCGACGAGGACGATCTATGATCCAGCGCATCCAAACACTCTACCTGCTTCTGGCCGCCGCATTCTGTGTGGCGTGTCTGTGTTTGCCCATCGGCACATTCGTTGATGCCACTGGCGAGGAATGTGGCACGCTCTACAATCTGTGGCTCCACCTGCCCTCCCCCATCGGCTCAACGTTGACCCTGAGCGGAGCTGCTGCAGAACCCGTTCTGGCAGCCGATGCCGCCGGCACACACGTATTCACGCCGTGGGCTCTGTTTGCCCTTTTGGTCATCGTCACCTCGGGGCTGCTGTTCTGCATCTTCCTTTTCAAGCAGCGTCTTGTGCAGTCGCGTCTGGCCCTGCTCTGCAGCATTCTTCTGATAGGCTGGTATCTCCTGTATGCCGCCTTCGCCTATCTGATTCCGCAGAACACCGACGCCGCCTTCCGCCCCACCCCGTGGGCTGCTTTCCCCTGCATCGCCGCTGTCTTCTCGTTCCTGGCTTTCCGCGCCATTCTCAAGGACGAGATGCTGGTGCGATCCTTAGACCGTCTCCGTTAACACTCCGTAAACCACGTTTCCCATGCTCCGACGCTTCACCCTCATCCTGCTGAGTTTCCTTCTCCTTCTCCCGAGCCTCCCAGCTCAGGAGACACCCGGCAAGCACTCCGTGCGCATGGGTGTGCTGCTACCCTTTAAGGAGAAGACGCCGCGTGGCGCCAAGATGGTAGAATTCTACCAGGGTATGCTCATGGCTGTCGATAGCCTCAAGCACGAGGGCATTTCCATCGACGTGCAGGCCCTGCATACTGGCAGCACAGCCAACGAGATGGACCAACTGCTGGCAAACAACAAACTCAAGGACTGCGATGTCGTCTTCGGACCGCTGGATGCAGCACAGCTGCCGGCGTTAGCTGACTATTGTGACCTGCATGACATCCATCTGGTGGTGCCATTCACGAGCCTTGCCACGCAACTCATCGGCCACACCCGTCAGTATCTTGTTAACGCACCGCGCACGAGGCTACAGGCAGAAGCGCTCTGGTACATCCAAGACCAATTTGCAGAGCATAACCTCATCCTCGTGGAGACCAACGAAAACAATGACGAGGGCAAAGCCTTTGGCGAACAGCTGCGCACGGAAGCCAGCCATCGCGGCGTCTATGTCCGTACTTTCAACGTCGAAGGCGACGAGCTGGCACTGCAGCAAGCCCTGAATGCCCAGCGCAAGAACCTCTTCATCCCCAACTCTCCATCGTTGAAAGCTCTCAACCATCTGACCTCCAAACTGAAGGACTTCAAGCGCCAACATCCCGAGTACCAGATGGCACTGTTCGGCTACCCTGCCTGGCAGACCTACACACAGCAGTTGCTGTCTGACTTCTACCAGCTCGACACCTACGTCTATACCAACTTCTACCGCAATCCCCTGTCACAGCGCAACGAAGCCTTCGACCGTCAGTTCATGCAGTGGTTCCATACCCCCATGAGCGCCACCTTCCCCCGCTATGCGCTGATGGGCTTCGACGTAGCCTACTATTTCCTGCGCGGCCTCAGCCTCTACGGCAGCGGGCGTCTGCAGGAGAATCTGCCCAAGATTCCCTCCCTCCCCTATCAGCATCCCCTCTTCTTCGAGCAAACGCAGGAAGGCGACGGCTACGTCAACACCTTCGTGCAGTTGATTCACTACACCCCCAACCAAACCATCGAACTCATCACCCGCAACCGCTGATGAAGCCGTCTCGCATCCTGCTCATCGTCCTTGTGCTGTGGACTGCCCTGGTTCCCCTACAGGCGCAGGTGGGTGAACATCGCAACGACCTCACCATCGGCTTCACCGGTGGCTACCTCCTCAACCGCACCTCCTTCAACCCTACCATCAAGAAGGTCTATAAAGGCGGCGAGACCTTCGGCATCACCGTTCGCTATACCTGCGAGAAATACTTCTCTGCCCACTGCGCCATACAGGCCGAGGTGAACTACGCCAACATGGGTTGGAAGGAAGATATCGACCCCGAGCTCAGCAGCGACACCTACTACCGCGACATGCGCTACATCCAGGTGCCCATCTTTGCGCGACTCAGCTGGGGCCGCGAGCGCAAAGGCTTCCTCTTTGGCCTACTCATAGGTCCGCAGCTCGGCTACTGTTTCAGCGAGACCGAGCACTACAGCACCCCCTGGGCCGGAAGCCCGCGTCCGAATAATATCACACAGCAGTACGGCAAAGCTGTCGAACGGCCCTTTGAATACGGCCTAACTGGTGGCCTTTCCTTTGAGATAGTCACCAAGCGAGCCGGCCGCTTCATGCTCGAAGGCCGCTACTTCTACGGCCTTAGCGACATCTTCAACAACAGCAAGAAAGACCCCTTCGGCCGCTCTGCCAATGGCGCCATCATCATCAAAGCCGGCTACCTCTACGATGTCATCCGCACCAAAGGCGTCGTAGATAAACCCCGCAAGCGCAAAAACAAAAAAGCCTCAGTCTTTAGCGAATAAGACCAAGCTCTTACAGCCACAAGGTCATGCTCCTCTCCCCATAAGACCTTGCTCCTATAGCCATAAGACCTTGCTCCTATAGCCATAAGCCCTTGCTCCTCTCCCCATAAGCCCATGCTCTTATAGCCATAAGACCTTGCTCTTACAGCTTTTGCCACCAGTGGCAAATCGTTTTCTCACTGGTGAGAAAACACAATAAGGTCACGTCCTTCGGCCCGTAAGCTCTGATGATAACATTATCTTCACATTGTAAACATTAACATCGTGCAGGGTGTTCCCAATTTCTGTTTTCTCCTGACGAATCGGAGAGACATCAAGTTGATGGATAATATCCACACTCACAGAAGTACGTGTTGCTCCTGTGTCAATCAATGCGGCATCAGCGGCATAAAGATTGGGGAAGTCTCGGGATTTATTTGAGGGGCGATAGGATTTCTCGGAGGAACTGCGCGGTGTAGCCGTCTGGGCATTGGGCGACTTCCTCGGGAGTGCCACAGGCCAGGAGGCGACCGCCACCGCGTCCTCCCTCAGGCCCCATATCGATGAGATAGTCGGCGGACTTGATGACATCAAGGTTGTGCTCGATGACGAGGACGGTATTGCCCTTCTCGACCAAACGCTGGAGGACGCCCAGGAGGACACGGATGTCCTCGAAGTGCAGGCCGGTGGTGGGTTCATCGAGGATATAAAGCGTGCGACCGGTGTCGCGCTTCGACAGCTCTGTAGCCAGCTTCACACGCTGGCTCTCGCCACCGGACAAAGTCGTGGAGGACTGGCCGAGCTTGATGTATCCGAGGCCTACGTCCTGCAGCGTCTTGATCTTCTGGAGGATGGCGGGCTGGTTCTCGAAGAACTCAACGGCACGGTTGATGGTCATGTCCAGCACATCGGCGATGCTCTTACCCTTGAAGCGCACCTCCAGCGTCTCGCGGTTGTAGCGCTTGCCGTGGCACTCCTCGCAGGGCACCATCACATCGGGCAGGAAATTCATCTCGATGGTCTTGTAGCCATTTCCGCCACAGGTCTCGCAGCGGCCGCCTTTCACATTGAACGAGAAGCGGCCGGGCTTGTAGCCGCGGATGCGGGCTTCGGGCAACGACACAAAGAGGTCACGGATGTCGGAGAAGACACCTGTGTAGGTGGCAGGATTCGAGCGGGGCGTGCGTCCGATAGGACTCTGGTCCACACTCACGACTTTATCGATATGTTCCAGCCCCTCGATGCAGTCGTAGGGCAACGGGTCGCGCAGTGAGTGATAGAAATGTTGTGAGAGGATAGGCTGGAGGGTGTCGTTGATGAGCGAACTCTTACCCGAGCCGGAGACTCCCGTGACACAGATGAGGGTTCCTAATGGGAAACTGACATCGACATCCTTGAGGTTGTTGCCGCGAGCGCCTTTCAGCAGCAGGCTGTTTCCGTTGCCTGAGCGGCGGGTGGCAGGAACCTCGATGGCACGAGCACCTGTTAAATAATCGCGGGTCAAGGAGGAATCCCCTCCCCCGTCCCCTTCACTGTTAGGTCGGGGGGAAACAAGTTCCTCGTATGTTCCCTGGAACATCACTTCCCCACCCTTGCGGCCGGCGAAGGGTCCCATGTCGATGATATAATCCGACTCGCGCATCATCTCCTCGTCGTGCTCCACCACGATGACGGTGTTGCCCGTGTCGCGCAACTCCTTCAGCGAGTGAATCAGGCGGCGGTTGTCGCGCTGGTGCAGTCCGATGCTGGGCTCATCCAGGATGTACAGGACATTGACAAGTTTGGAGCCAATCTGCGTTGCCAGACGAATGCGCTGGCTCTCGCCACCCGAGAGGCTCATACTGCTGCGGGAGAGGCTGAGATAGTCCAGGCCCACATCAAAGAGGAACTGCAAGCGTGTCCGTATCTCCTTCAGGATCTCGGGCGCAATCTTACGCTGGCGGGGAGTGAGGAGAGGCCCCTCACCAGTCAGACATTCCTCATGCAGCGCGATAATCCACTGTCGCAGGTCTTTGATATCCATATCCGCCAGTTCGGCAATGTTCTTGCCGGCAATGCGGAAGTTCAGGGCTTCACGGTTGAGGCGGGCGCCATGGCAGTCCGGACAGGTGTCGGTCTTGGAGAACTGCTCGGCCCATTTCTGCGCGGTGGCGCTGGCCTCGCTGTCCTGCATCATGGAAATATACTTCACCAAGCCGTCGTATTCAATGTAATAGTCGTTGCTGGTGTGTGCGGTAGCCGCTGGGATGCGCAGACGCTCCGGACAGCCGTTAAGGATTTCATCAATGGCTTCATCGGGGACCTCAGACAGCGGCGTGTCCATCGTCACATCATAGCGCTGCAGCAAGGCTTCCATCTGCCAGAAGATCATCTGGTTCTTGGCTTTTCCAAGGGGGGCGATACCGCCATCCTTGACAGACAGCGTGCGGTCGGGGATGACCTTATTGACATCGATGAGGTTGACATAGCCGAGGCCTTTGCAGCGCGGACACCAGCCCTGCGGCGAGTTAAACGAGAAGTTATGAGGCGCAGGGTCGGCATAGCTCATGCCCGTAGTGGGGCACATCAGGCGACGGCTGTAGTGCTTCACCTCGTTCGTTTCCATGTCCAGCACCATCATCAGGCCCTCACCCATCTTCATGCACAGCTCCACGCTCTTCGCAAGACGGCTCGTTATTTGACAATTTAACGATTGACCATTTGACAATTGTTCCAGGCCTTGCGTCGCAGTGTCCTTTTGTAAATTGTCCAATTGTTCAATTTTCATGCGGTCCACCACCACCTCGATGCTATGGTTGCTGTAGCGGTCCACCTTCATGCCAGGCTGCACCTCCATCATCTCTCCATCCACGCGCACCCATACAAAACCCTTGCGGCGTACGCTGTCAAAGAGTTCACGATAATGGCCCTTGCGGTTCTTCACGAGGGGAGCCAGGAGTTGGATCTTGTGTCCTGCATAGTCCTGTGTGATGAGGTCCACAATCTGTTCCTCGGTGTATTTCACCATTGCCTCGCCCGTCTCCCACGAGAAGGCATCGCCGGCACGGGCGTAAAGCAAACGAAGGAAGTCGTAGATTTCAGTAGTGGTTCCGACGGTGCTTCGCGGATTCTTGTTCGTGGTCTTCTGCTCGATGCTGATGACGGGCGAGAGTCCTGTAATCTTATCTACATCCGGACGCTCCAGACCGCCAAGGAAGTTGCGGGCATAGGCCGAGAAGGTCTCGATATAGCGACGCTGGCCTTCGGCAAAGATGGTGTCGAAAGCCAACGAACTCTTTCCCGAGCCAGACAGTCCGGTGATGACCGTCAGGCTGTTGCGCGGAATATCGACATCCACATTCTTCAAGTTGTGGACGCGAGCTCCAAGGATCTGAATCAGCCGCTGCTTACTCATCTCCTCCCTCTTCCTCTGAATAACGCGTAAGGACATTCACATCCTTACGGATTTTGTACTCAACGCCGTCGGCACCCTTGGCCACGACATTCACAAAATAGACGCCGTCCTTCACCGTCTTGCCGTTGTATCTGCCATCCCATCCGCCGCGCGGGTCACTCCACTGGTAGAGCTTCTGTCCCCATCGGTTGAAGATGGTGGCCTTGAACTCCACGATACTCTGCAGTGAGCTCTGCTTGGCGCGATAGATATCATTCTTGCCGTCGCCGTTGGGCGAGAAGGCATTGGGCATCTCCAGTTTAGACTCAGAGACGGTGACGGTGAACGTAACCGGTGGCGTGCCCTCTTCGGGGTAATCCACAGTCAGACCGTTGGGGTCTGTGAAGGTGGCACGAAGTTCTACGATATACGATCCGCTCTGCACGAAGGTGTACTCAAACTCCTCATCAGAGCGCGTAATGATATAGTCGTTCCAGTTCTTGTCCGACGCATACACATGCCATGTGTAGCTGCCCACGTAGTCGCCCAGGTCTGTGGGTACGGCTGCAAAATGCCCCGTCACCGGTGCCGAACCGGAGAAGCTGGTGTTCTTCTCCTCAACGGGATTGCCCTCGGCATCCGTGTAGGAGAATGTCGCCGTGGGCGTACATGTCTGTGCCTGCACGAAGTTGAATGCCAGCAAAGCTATCATCGCCAGCAATAGCCTTCTGGAAAAAAGAATTCTATCTCGCATCATGTGATTTCGTTATATTTGCCTGCAAAGGTACGTATTTCACCTTAATAATATATACGCGCGCGAAGGAAATTTTGGTTAAAGCTGCAAAATACCGAATTTTCCCATGCAAATTCCACCATTTTTGCACCTCCGTACCGAATTGACGCCCTACCTTTGCGGCGCAAAAATGAGCACACGTTCTCTTCTTCAGGACAACATTCTACATTATAAATTACTAATTACAATGAAGAAAAACATCTTTCTCATGTTCCTGTCGCTGGGTGTGACAGGATGGCTAACAGCTTGTGTCTCGGACATCGACTACGATGCTCAGCAGACCACACAGCAAGAAGCGGGACAGAAGGGCAATTTCATGCTCAAGGTAGCCCCAGGTATCGATTTCACCGCTGCTACGCGTGCGGTGGATGAAAACGCCTACAAGAACACCGACAACTACAATGTGACGATTACTGACAGCAAGAACGATGTCAAGTTCTCTGGCACGTATGCCACATTGAAAACGCGCTTACCGATGGAGATGGAACTCGGTTCCTACAACATCACCGCCACCTACGGCACCGAGAGCGCAGCATCGCGCGATGCCTTTATGATGAAGGGACAAAGCACCTTCACCATTCAGGCTGGTAAGACCGTTGAGACGACCATCAACTGCAGTCCCACGGCCGGTAAGATTCGCGTGACCTTCGACAGCAGCCTGTCCACCTACTGTGACGTCTATGATGTCGATTTCACCGGCACTGCCGCCTTGGGCAACAATTCAGCCCATTGGGGTATGACCGACACGGCTCCCCTGTACCTTGCACTCGCAGAAGATGGCGAGACCGTGAACTACACCATCCACCTCACATCAAAGGATGAGTACGCCACCATACAGGATGGTGAAAAGAAGACAACAGCCACTGCATCAGGCAGTTTCAAGCTGGAGCGCAATCAGACGAAGCTGCTCAACGTGAAGGCTAACTACACCGAGAGCACCGAGGGCGGCATCAAGATCACCATCGAAATCGACGAGAGCACCAACGATAAGCTCTATGTCATCGAAGTGCCTGCCACATGGGTATAAATAATAAGGAATTCAAGAATCTCGAAAAATACTACTCACGATGAAACTACATAACATCTTTATCGCAAGCGCTGTCGCACTGCTGACGGCCAGTTGCGTGAACGAGGATATTACCCCGGCTGAAAACGGCGATGGAGCCGGAGCCTTGAGAGTCACTGTAGAGACCATGCAGCCGCTGAAGACACGTGCTGATCAGAGCTATGAAGTCACGAACTTCCCCGTGACCATCTACAACCCCGACGGCAGCAAGTACGAGAGCTACGAGGCTGTCAGCCAGATGCCCGAATCCATCCAGCTGCCCGTAGGAAGATATACGCTTGAAGCTCACACGCCCGGCATCATGGAGCGCATCATGACTACACCTTATTATAAAGGAACAGAGGTGTCCGAGATTGTCAAGGACGTAACCACGCAATCCACCATCACCTGTAAGATGGCCAACACGAAGGTCACCGTAGGCTATGACCAGGACTTCATCGACCTGTTCACCTCGTGGACCATCACCTTTGACGACGGCACGAGCAATGCCATCACCTTCACCAATGAACAAGGCACAACTCCCCCTGCACTCTACTGGGACCTCGGCAGCGGCGCCGACAAGCTCACCGTGAACTTCCGCGGTGTGAACAAGGACGGCACCGTGACCGCCAGCAACACCATCACCAAGTCGCAGGCTACTGAGAGCTACGATGGTGAGAGCAGCAAGTTCACTGGCGGCGATGCCATCGTCATCAACTTCTCACCGACAGAAGCCACCACGGGCGAAATCACCATCGGCATCTCCGTACAGGTCTTCGACACCGCAGCCGAAGAGGTGCAGACCGTCATCCAGATTGTGGACAACGGCAACCTGAAGCCCGACGACGGCAGTGGCGACGATCCCACTCCCGGCGATGACAACGCCATCACCCTCAGCCTGCCCGCCCCCATCACCTTCACCATGGGCGAGGGAGGCACCCTGGACAAGAGCCTGGGCGATGTGAACATTGCAGCCACCAATGGCATTAAGAGCCTGATGGTGAAGGCCGAGTCATCCAGCGAAGACATGGTGGCCTCATTGGAGGCTGTCGGCGCCGGCTATGGCCTTGACTTCGTGGGCACCGGTGTCGAAGTCGTCGGCAACAACGACCTCGTCAGCTTCTTCGCCGGCCTTGGCCAGACGCTGTCTGTACCTACCGAGGGCGACACCTCGTATGAATTCCCCATTGGCAACTTCTTCCCGCTCTTGGATGTCATGAGCGGTACCCACACCTTCCATCTCACAGCCAAGGATATGAACGGCAATGAAAAGAGCGGCACAGTCATCGTCACCGTGCGCGAATAATTAGCAAACCATCATTAAGACATCAGAAGATATGAAAAAGATATTTTCCCTTTGCACGTTGTTCGCCGTAGCACTGGCCATGACCTCCTGCTCCAGCGACACCGAAGAAATCGAGAATGAGGGCTACCTCATGCTAGGCGTAGAGACCAACGCCTCGCTGATGACACGCGCCGAAGCGCCTTCCAACTACAACGCCAAGACCCTGCACGTAGAGGTGAAGGATGCCTCGGGCAAGATTTACGCGAGCACCGATGATTTCGCCAACGACCCCAACCTCAACGGCGCACAGATTCTCCTGCGTCCGGGCCAGTACACCGTCGTGGCACACTCTGCCAACTGGGACGGTAGCGGCTCCGGCTTCAATGCCCCCTACTACTATGGTGAGACCTCTGTGACGGTGAAAGCCAAGACGCTCACCACCGCTAAGGTCGTCTGCACACAGGCCAACGTGAAGGTCACCGTGAACTACTCCAACGAGTTCAAGGAGAGCTTCGCCCGCGCCTCCACCACGATTGAATCCACCGTTACCGATGTTAACCCTCGCGTGTTCACGATGGGTCAGGACAAAGGCTCCGCTTTCTTCCCCGTAGGGCAGCTGACGGCTACGCTCTCTGTCACCAACAAGAGCGGACAGGGCTACAGCATGACGAAGGAATTCACCGAGGTCAACGCCCGCGACCATTTCATCCTGAACTACACCGTGGCGCCTCACGGACAGCAGGGTGGTGTGACCGTGAAGGTAGATCCAAACACGAACACCTACACCTACAACTTCGAAGTGCCCCGCAAGGGCGGCACCAGCCTCGCTGCCTATACGCCTAATGTCTGGAGCACCTTCGCCTTCATCAACGGCAAGATTACGAGCAAGAAGAGCGACTTCGATGCCACCCAGCTGGCTCTGCAGTACAAGGCTGCCGATGCCAACGACTGGACAACCGTTGCCGCCTCTGCCCTCACGCTCACCGGCGACGACATCAGCTATCAGCTCAAGGGCCTCAACCCCTCTACAGCCTATGTCTATCGCCTGGCTTACAACCTCGGCGGCGACGACGAGACCCTCAGCCAGGAGACCACCTTCACCACCGAGGCACAGACAGCCCTCTACAACGGCGGCTTCGAAGACTGGTACAGCGTAGGCAACTACTCCAGCCCGAACATCGATGCCAACACCAAGTACTGGGACACCTCCAACCCCGGTTCCGCAAGCTTCAACTATGTGGTCTCCTATCCTGAGACCAGCTTCGTACACGGTGGCAGCAAGTCGGCTCGTCTGCACGCGGCCTACGCCGTCATCAAGCTGGCTGCCGGCAGTATCTACACCGGTCAGTTCGGCAAGGTCAGCGGCACATCGGCCAGCCTCAACTGGGGCGTACCCTTCACGGCACGACCCACCGCGCTCCACGGCTTCCGATGCTACAACCCCGGCACCATCAACCGTGGCGACCAGCCCTCGGGTGTCGGCGCTCCCGCCAGCGGTTCACAGGATGTAGGTATCATCCGCGTAGCCCTGATGACTGAGCAGCTCGCCGTCAACAACAAGGACATGAGCACCTTCCCCAACTGGGACACCGACCCGCGCATCATCGCCTACGGCGTGCTGGACCTCACCGCTAACGACAACAACCAATGGGTGGAGTTCACCATCCCGCTTGAGTACCACTCGCTGACTGCCAAGCCTGCCTACATCCTGGTGATGGGCGCTACGTGTAAGTACGGCGACTACTTCTACGGCTCCGAC
The DNA here is from genome assembly GCA_902779845.1 of uncultured Bacteroidales bacterium. Taxonomy (GTDB): domain Bacteria; phylum Bacteroidota; class Bacteroidia; order Bacteroidales; family Bacteroidaceae; genus Physcousia. The sequence continues at coordinate 18,447 of CACZCZ010000005.1, forward strand.
AATAGTGAGCTGTTCCTCGATGACTTTGAACTCGTCTATGGCGACCAACCTACTGTTAAGGAGTAACCCATTGATGAGCACCCTGATCAGCCTCCGCCCTCTGTGGCGGAGGCTCCTCCTCACCTCCCTGTGTCTGCCCATCGCTGCAACGATGCAGGCACAGGCTGCATCCACCGACATTGAAGCGGTGGATACGCTGCCTCATGTAGGCTTGAATGTAGGTGCAAAGAAAACGCTTTACGACCGCTACCTGGACCGTCAGGAAAAGCGCGGCCGCAGGATAGAGCGTGTGCCGCGTGAGGACCTGAAGGCCACCTTTGTGCCCAAGGGACAGTGGATGTTCGGCGGTTCCGTGGGCTACAACACGTGGGACAACGACAACCTCAACTACCTCGTGTTGCGCAACATCGATCTGGAGGCGTACACCTTCTCCGTGAGCCCCTACCTCGGTTACTTCGTAGCCAAGAACCTCTGCGTCGGCGGCCGCTTCAGCTACAGCCGCTACTACTTCAATCTCGGGCAGTTCGACCTGAATCTAGGCGAAGACTTCAACATCAGCCTCTCTGACCTCTACTATCTGGAGCACACCTACAACGCCAGCGTCTTCATGCGTAACTACGTGGGATTGGGACGCAGCAAGATCTTTGGTTTCTTCAGCGAGGTAGATCTCATCTACAGCCACTCCAAGGGCAAGAACACCATCGGACGCATCGAGAACCCCGACACGTTCAGCGGCACCATGGAGACCGTAAACAGCATACAGCTCGGCTTCTGCCCGGGCCTCACCGCGTTCACCACCAACTTCATGGCCGTGGAATGCTCTGTGTCAGTGATGGGGTTGCAGTACAAATGGACAGAACAGACCACGGACAAGGTCAAGGAAGGCAAGAGCCGCTCCGGAGGAGCTAACTTCAAAATCAATCTGCTGAGCATCAATCTCGGCATGACATTCTACCTGTAAGCAATGCGTTGCAAGAACGTTGACAGATTCATCATGTGCCTGGGCCTGACACTCACCATGTGCCTGGCAGGCTGCAGCATCGAGGATGACATCCCCTACCCTACCATCGTGCCGGACATCACGGCGTTCACGGTGGAAGGGCTGTGTGATGCCAGCGGTGAAGGCGAAGGCACGGCTGAAATCGACAACAAGAAACGCACCATCCACCTGTATGTCAATGACATGGTGGACATTCGCCATCTGCGCATTACCCATGTAGAGGTGACGAACGACGCTGCGGTGACCATCGACGGGCAGTGCTATGCCACCTCCGCCACCTATGCCCAAAGGCAGGACAACGCCGACGGAGAAAACGCTACAGCGGGCAGCACAGCAGTACAGACGGAGTTCCGGACTGACTGCAGCAGGGACATCACGGTGAAGGTCAGCACATGGCAGGACTACGAGTGGACGCTGCATGTGGAGCAGGTCATCAACCGTGAGATAGAGATTGAGGGACAAGTGGGCAATGCCGTCATCGACGCCTCCACGAACGTGGCCATCGTCTATGTGGCCAATACCGAAAGCCTCTCCCGCCTCAAAGTGCACAAGTTCTCGCTGGGCGGCACACACGGGCGGGTAACTCCCGACCCCACGGCTGAGGAGTATGCCGATTTCCGTCAGCACCGACGCTTCAGCGTGCAATACGCATGGGCGAGCCAGGCCACCACGTGGGATGTCTATGTCTATACCACAGAGCGCACCATTGAGCCCACCTTGGACGTGGCTACCAACGAGCAGGGCTTCACGGTGCTCAGCGGCACACGCCCCAACGGCATCATCCCCACGGCCGAGTACAGAGCCGAGGGTGAGGAGACCTGGACGACGGTAGCGCCGGAACTGGTCAAGTTACCCACCTCCACCTCCTACGAGATTGCTTTCGATGCCCTGCACAACGACATCCAATACTACTGCCGCGTGACGTTCGGCGACAAGACACTTGAGGGCGAACCCTTCTACTTCGTAGGCGAGCAGCTGAAGAACAGCAGCTTCGAGAACTGGCAGATCAAGGGCGATGAGAAGCGTCCGCTATACCTGCCGTGGGGTGAAGGCGAAGAGCCGTTCTGGGACACCGGCAACCACGGTGCCACCACCGTAGGCGCCTCCAACAGCACCTATGCCGAAGAGGACGGCCGGCGCTATGCCTGCTTGCAGTCGAAGTACATCGTCATCAAGTTCGCCGCCGGCAACATCTTCACCGGCAGCTATCTGGCCACCGACGGTTCCAACGGCGTGCTCTCCTTCGGGCGGCCGTTCACCTCGCGCCCACAGCGCATGACATTCGACTTCCAGTACAAGAGCTCCACCATCACCCGCACGGGTGGCGAATGGCAGAATGCCTGGGGGGCATATATCACACGTCAGCTCTACGAAGGGCTGAAGGGGCGTCCCGATTCCTGCAACGTCTATATCGCCCTCGGCGACTGGGAGCCAACCACCTACAAGGGCAAGGAAAGCCCCTATCTCATCAAGACGCGCCCCAGCGAGCTGCATCTCCTCGACTTGAACAACGACCATCTGATTGGCTATGGCCAGATGACCTGCGGCAAGGATGTCAGCACATGGCAGCACGAGACTATAGAAATCAAGTACCGCAACGAGCGGAAACCGAAATATATCATCGTCGTGGCATCGTCGTCGAAGTACGGCGACTACTTCACTGGCGGTGAGTCGTCACTCTTGAAAATCGATGATTTCAAACTCATCTATTAGACATATATATCATCTTCTTATGCTGGCGACAGCCCTGCTGCTATGCGGCTGTAAGGAGACCGATGAATGGGTGCCCGGCGAAGGTTATGGCGCTCTACAGCTGTCTCTGTCCGGCATCTCCACCACGGTGGAGACGACACGTAGCACACCGGCAGAACTGGGAAAGCCGTCGCCAGAGGACTTCCACCTGACGGTGGTGCGCGAGAGCAACGGCATCACGGTCTATGACGGCCCCTTCACCGAGGACCGCATCCCCGTGGCACCTGACTCATACACCATCACCGCCACCTGCGGCAGCAACCCTAAAATCGGCCTTGACACGCCCTACTACAGCGGCAGCACCACTGCCACGGTCACCTCACTGTCAGAACCCACTGCGGTGCATCTGCCCGTGAGCGTTGCCAATGCGCTGGTGAGTGCAGTCTTCGGTGAGAGCGATGAGGAGACTGCACGCTTCAGCCGCTTTTACGACAACTACGGCGTGAATGTCATCATCGGCGACGATGCCGCACGCATCAGCGGCGACCTCCCGCACAAGAGCGTCTATGTACGCGCGGGTAGCACGATAGCGCTGACATTCAGCGGCTACCACAAAGCGCTGAAGCAGCAGGTCACGATGCCGATACAGCTGCCCGACGAGCTGTCATACACCCTCTCTGCCGCCGACCATGTCATCCTGACGCTGGCTCTGGAGCCCAATGCCGAGAGCGCTGTGGTCACCGTCGTGAAGGGCGAGCTGGAACACGTGGGCATCGATGACAAGATCTCCTACAACTGGCTGCCCAAGCCCGTGGTGCACACCGAACACAAGTATATCGACGGAAAACTCATGGGCACCGATGTGAGCATCGACGCCTCGTTCCCCGATGCCACCTGGGAAGCACGCATCCATCAGGGCACAGCCACGGGAAATGTCGTGCGCACCCTCACCGGTTGCGGTGCCTTGACATCGTCTTATCTCTCAGAAAATGAATGGCCCTACCTGCCCCCCGGCGAGTATGTCGCCACCTACCGCTACTACAGCCGCCAGGGTAAAGCCTACAATTTCAGCAAGACAACAACATTTACGGTGCCGGCAGCAGCCTTGACACTGGAGGCCGATGCCTACACGGCTCACTCGCGGTATGAAGCCGGCGATGTCGATGGCGCCAACGCCTGCGAGCGTCTGACACTCTACCATCCCTCTGCACGCTGGAACATCGATGAGAGTCTGCTGCGCAACGCCAACTACACCAAGACCTTCCGCTACAGCATCGGCAGCCAGACGTTCACCGCGCAGGCCGCCTCACCGAGCATGACCTTCGCCGACATCACCGGCGTACCCGTCAGCGGCACCCCTTACACCTTCACGGTCACCGGCACCTTCGCAGGTCAGACGGTGACAGGCAGCAAGCAGGTGCGCATCACAGGACTGCCCTACAGCATGAACCTCAGTTCCCACTCAGAATGGAGCGAGGACGGCAAGGTATCATGGAATGCCGACGCTGTGCAGCTGGGCAATTACTCCGCGGGCGGTCAGAGCATCACCACCAGCAGCTCTGTCTTCATCCCCAAGACCACCAAGTACTGCGCCAACTACAGCGTGAACCTGCACTGCGCCACCGTGGGCACCACGTTCTCCATCACCGCAGGCAGCCAGGTAATCCTCTCCATCAAGGAGAGCGGCGGCACCTTCCTCGTGGGCACCGACAACCCGCACAACGGCACCACGAACACCTTCGCCGCCAACAGCGACATCACCACGGTGACCTGCGACAACAGCTACGGTGCCGGCGGCACAAGCAGCTACATCTATTCCCTGACACTCAAATACGGGCAATGACAAAGATGAACAAGACATATACAGTACTCCTCCTGATGCTCGCAACGCTGCTGTCATGCTGCACCGATGAGCAATCAGGCCCTCATGCAGAAGGCACACTCATCCTTAGCGACATCAGCTGCAAGGACGTGCCGCGGACTGTCGTCAAGACGCGCAACGCCATAGACAGCGACCTCGCCATCGAGATACTGGCCTCCGACGGCAATGTCTATAGAGGCTATCAATATGGCGCGGGCGAAGCACCGCCTGACAAGTTCTCCCTCATCCCGGCCAGCTACACCCTCCACGCCTACAGCGAGAACGCAGAGACATGGGAGAGCAGCAACGGAGGCCTCGGCAGCGCCATCTATGAGGTGCGGGAGCCCTTCAGCGTGCAGGAGGACTGGGTGACCTACCTCAACGTGCAGGTGCCGATGGTGAACTACGGCGTCACCTACAGCGTGCCGGCGCTCTTCAGCAGCTGGTTCCCCACGTGTGAGTTTACGGTCTCTGGCGGCGGCCGTACCTGTCCGATTACGGCCTCACAAACGGCCTACTTCGATCCCGCCAGCGGCAACGGTTTCCGCTTCACGCTCCATCTGGTGAACACCGACGGTGAGACGTATGACCTGGAGACACAGAGCTACGAGAACCCCAAGGCGGGCCTCATCTATAACGTCACCTACTCCTTTGCGAGCGATGACGACCCCACAAAGCTGAACATCGGCATCAGCTATGATGACACTTATGAGGAAATCGTGAAAGAGGTGACGCTGTATTAAAGACTCACATAAACAAGATGAAAAAGATTATATATATAATATGTGTAGCCTTCCTCCTGACGGCTTGCCAGCAGGAAGAGGAGAACACGCCCGGAGGCGGGAAGGGATATATCGCGCTGAGCGTGGCGACTGACGAGGTGGCCGCAACGCGCGCCATGCAGGATGTTGCAGACATCAGCAACTGGTACGCGGTGGTGACGGCCGACGGCACCACGCTCTACGATAATCAGATCGGGAGTGCCCTGACATCGCAACCTTTCGAGCCGGGCGCCTACACCATCAGCGTACGCAGCCATGCCGATGCCGATGCGGCCAATGCCGCTGCCGGCGGATGGGGAGAGGCCTATCACACCGGCACAGCCAGCGACATCGAGGTGAGCGCCGGCGGTACGGCCTACGTACACGTCGCTTGCGGCAGGGCGCAGAACGCCAAGTTGCGCCTCGACTACGCCGCCTTCTCGGGCATCATCGATGCCTTCACCATCAGCACGCCCAAACAACTCACCTTCGCCTACGCCGACGGCACACTGTCGCGCGAGGCGTTCTTCCCGCCACTGACAACGCTGACCTACACCATCACCTACACCATCGCAGGCGAAACCAAGACCACCGCGGCACAGCAGCTGACACTCGGCGCAGCCGCAACGGTCTCCACACTGCGCATCAAATCAGACATCAGTGGCGGTGTCAGCGTCAGCCTCACCTGTGATGATGCCTATGAAGGTAATGACGAGGCAGTCATCGACATCGACGGTGCCGGCGTCAAAGGGCAACTCCAACTCACGATGGCGCAGACAGGCCTGTTCACGGACCTTTACCCCACGCGTGCAGAAGGCGCAGTCGCCGACCTCTCAAAATATGTGTTCACGCTCAACGGCACCACCATCAGCGGCGCCACCATCCACGACCTCGTACTCGACGTAGCCGCCGACGGCACCGCCAAGGTGAATGCCGGCACCTACACCCTGACCGCCGACAACCGCGAGGCAGCAAACCATGAGCATGGCAGCCCTTGGTATCGGGGTACCTCGGAGCCGTTCACCATCACGGTCAACGAGACGACTCCCGTGAGCATCGCCCTCGGCAAACCTCGCAACGCACGCCTGATGATGGCCATCGACGAGAGCTTCACCGCCCTCTACGAGGCACCTGTGCTGACGCTCTCCGACGGCGACCGCAGCATCACCCTCAGCAGCACCGAAGAGGCCTGCTACTTCATCATCCCTGCCAGCGGAGCCCTTGCCTACTCCATCACGGCCGCCGCAAAGGCTGGCAGCCATGCCACGGGGCTGACACCCGCCACAGGCTATATTGACATCCGCGCAGGCTACAACACCACCATCACCTTGAAGGCACATCCCGCCACCGGCATCATCATCCCTGTGGCCAACGACACCCACGATGGACAATTCGATTAAGACAATGAAACAAAGGACACTACATACCATCCTCTTTCTGATCATAAGCCTCATGCCCCTACGCTCTCTGGCATGGGGAGAGACCACGAGCTATGTGCTGGAACATGCCAATGAAGAGAATCTATACACAATAGCCACAGGGCCATCCCTGCCATTATCAGGTCCCGGCGCCACGCTGACTTTTCAGGCAAAAAAACAAACCATGAGCGCGCAAGGTCTATATATCGAGACATCAACCGACGGTGGAAGTAGTTGGTCACAATTGGACTACATTAACTCATCGCTCAAAACAAGTTATAAAACTTTCACTTACTCGATTAATGCTAATGTTACCCATATTCGTTTCCTCACGAAGGTAGGTTCCACACTAAACAAATATTATAAGGACGTAAAAGTCACCCGCGCCACCACCCTCACCACCAGCACCACGGAACTGGACTTCGGGACGGTGACGAATCGCAAGAGCACCACACTCAACGCCGCCATCAACTACAACAACACCACTTACAACCAACAGGTCACAGGTAGCTGCACGGATGGCAACTTCACCATCACTGCCACGACCGTAGGGGCCACTGGCGAAGGGCAGCAGATTCCCGTGACCTTCACCCCCACCCGCGCCGGTGCACACAGCGGCACTGTCACCCTCACGATGAATGGCAAGAGCGTCACCTTCGCGGTCAAGGGCGTAGGGCAGACGACCTACTACACACGTGCCACCGCCTCTGCCACCGCAGGCGGCTCCGCCTACGTCAGCTTCACCTCCTTTGACGATGCCACCAACTCCAGCGCTACCACCAACAGCGGTGTCACCACCGCTGCCAATGCCACCGCCACCGCCTACTACCGCGCCGTGGCCGCACAGCGCTACGCCTTCGTAGGCTGGAAGCGTAACCTCAGCGATGCCAACTATGTCAGCACCGATGCCGAGTTCCAGGCTCCAAGCTACACCTACGATTCCGAGAGCTCCGGCAGCCCCACCGTTGTCACTTATTATGCGGTCTTCGAGGAGAAGCCCAATACGGTCACCCTGGAGCCCACCGCCAACAACTATGATGCAGACCACTATGAACGCGTGACGCTGCATCGCACCTTCGCCGCTGGCTACAACACCATAGCACTACCCTTCGCCACCACCGTGGAAGCCCTCACGGGCCGCAGCTCCGAAGATGACTGGGTGGCACAACTCGCCAGCGTGACCTACAACCCTCACGACGGCTACACGCTGTTCTTCGAGAAGATTGCCAGCGGCCACATCAACGCCTGCGAGCCTTATATCCTACATCTCGGTGAGACACTTGCCGACCCCTCATGGACCGACATCGATCTCCCCTCTGCCACACCCCAGACGCTCGCAGCCCAGAAAGGCTACAGCGCTGCAGCGGCACCCGATGGCAGCAGCTATGAGGACTGGACGATGACCTCCAATTTCACCGCCGCCTTCCCCATGAGCGGGCTCTTGGGCATCGTGAATGGAGCCGGCGCACTGATGCGCGGCAGCAGCACGGCGACCCTCAACGCCTTCACAGCCTACATCACAGCCCCCACAGGTGCCTACGGAGCAAAGATGCATTCTGCCTTTACCGATGAATGGGGCCGCATCACGCACATCGACAGCCTACCGGCAGAAAACAGCGATGCGACCACCGTTGACATCTATGACATCTCTGGTCGTCGCATCGATAAAGTGAAATCTTTGCCCCGCGGCATTTATTTCAGCCGCGGGAAGAAGATACTCGTACGTTAGTTTTCGTTATCGTTAGCGTTAGCGTTTTCGTTCTATTGGCTCAGCACTTCGAGCGCTGTGATGAGCTCCTTCTTCAGCGGCTTATCGCTCTTGACTGCACTGGAGAAGGGGACATAGACCACTTCGTCGTTCTTGATGCCTAGCATCACATTGCGCTGTCCGTCTAAGAGAGCATTCACAGCACCTACGCCAAGGCGCGATGCCAGAATACGGTCGCCGGCAGAGGGGCTGCCGCCACGCTGCAGGTGGCCGAGGATACTCACGCGCACATCGTACTCAGGATATTCATTGCGCACACGTTCGGCATAGTACATAGCGCCACATTTGGGGCTCTCCGAGACGATGACAATGCTCGAAGACTTAGACTTACGAATGCCGCGACCTATGAACTGTGCCAACTGGTCCACAGCCGTGCTGTCCTCAGGGATAATGGCAGCCTCGGCACCGGCAGCGAGGGCTGAGTTCTGTGCCAGGAAGCCCGCATCACGGCCCATCACCTCGACAAAGAAGATGCGCTCGTGGGAGTTTGCGGTGTCGCGGATCTTATCCACACAGTCCATGATGGTGTTCAGCGATGTGTCGTAGCCTATCGTGAGGTCTGTGCCGTTGAGGTCGTTGTCAATGGTGCCGGGCAGACCGATGCAGGGAACATCATATTCCGCTGCAAACAGGCGTGCGCCCGTCAGGGAGCCGTTGCCACCGATGACCACCAGTGCATCGATACCTTGAGCTACCATGTTCTCATAAGCACGCTTACGACCCTCTTCCGTCATGAAGTCCTTCGAGCGTGCGGTTCGCAAAATGGTACCGCCACGTCCGATGATGCCCGAGACGCTCTCGGTCGTAAATTCCTTGATCTCATTGTGGATGAGACCTTCGTAGCCACGATAAATGCCCTTAACGGTGAAGCCATTGGCGATGGCAGCACGTGTCACCGCACGGATGGCGGCATTCATTCCAGGCGCATCACCGCCGGAAGTGAGAATACCTATACAATTGATTTTGCTCATAATCGTATCATGTTAAATAGAAATCATGGGCAAAGGTACATAAAAAAAACAGAAAACGAGCCGTCAGACAATGCCAACGGCTCGTTTATTATAATTAATTAATGTTTGCGCGTGTGCGCAAAGGTCATTATTCGCCCTTCTCGAGCTTAGCCTTCAGTTCAGCCAGAGCATCGATATCGCCGAGCGTTGTGCTGGCGGCCTGGTTCTGGATGACGGGCTGCTGCTCCTTAGCGGGACGCTTGGTGGCAGCACGCTCAGCCTTGCGGGCCTCACGCTGCTCGGTGCGAGCGGCATCTTCGAAGATGCGGCTGTGGCTGAGGATGATGCGCTTGCTCTCCTTGTTGAACTCAATCACCTTGAAGGGAAGCTTCTCGCCCTGCTGAGCCTGGCTGCCGTCCTCCTTCACGAGGTGCTTGGGAGTAGCGAAGCCTTCCACGCCGTACTCGAGCTGGATGACAGCACCCTTGTCGAGCATCTCGGTGATGGTGCCTTCGTGCACGCTGTCACGTGTGAACACGGTCTCGAAGACATCCCAAGGATTCTCCTCCAGCTGCTTGTGGCCGAGGCTGAGGCGACGGTTCTCCTTGTCGATTTCGAGGACAACGACCTCGATTTCAGCACCGATAGAAGTGAACTCGCTGGGGTGCTTCACCTTCTTTGTCCAGCTGAGGTCGCTGATGTGGATGAGACCATCCACGCCCTCTTCGATCTCCACGAAGACACCGAAGTTGGTGAAGTTGCGTACGCGAGCGGTGTGCTTGCTGCCAACGGGGTATTTCACCTCGATGTTCTCCCACGGATCTTCCTTCAGCTGCTTGATGCCGAGAGACATCTTGCGCTCCTCGCGGTCGAGGGTCAGGATGACGGCTTCTACCTCGTCGCCCACCTTCATGAAGTCCTGAGCGCTGCGCAGGTGCTGGCTCCAGGACATCTCGCTGACATGGATGAGACCCTCCACGCCGGGAGCCACCTCAATGAATGCGCCGTAGTCAGCCATCACGACAACCTTACCCTTCACCTTGTCGCCAACCTTGAGGTTGGGATCAAGAGCATCCCAGGGATGCGGAGTGAGCTGCTTCAGACCGAGAGCGATGCGCTTCTTCTCCTCGTCGAAGTCGAGGATAACCACGTTGAGCTTCTGGTCGAGTTCCACAACCTCGTGCGGATCGCTGACGCGGCCCCAGCTGAGGTCTGTGATGTGTACGAGACCGTCCACGCCACCCAGGTCGATGAAGACACCGTAGGAGGTGATGTTCTTGACGGTACCCTCGAGCACCTGACCCTTCTCCAGCTTGGAGATGATCTCCTTCTTCTGCTGTTCGAGCTCGGCCTCGATGAGCGCCTTGTGGCTGACAACGACATTGCGGTAGTCCTGGTTGATCTTCACGATCTTGAACTCCATCGTCTTGCCCACGAACACATCGTAGTCACGGATGGGCTTCACGTCGATCTGGCTGCCGGGCAGGAAAGCCTCGATGCCGAAGACATCGACGATCATGCCACCCTTTGTGCGGCACTTGATGAAACCCTTGACGATTTCCTGGCTCTCCAGAGCGGCATTGACGCGCTCCCAGCTCTTGGCGGCGCGAGCCTTCTTGTGAGACAGAATAAGCTGACCTTTCTTGTCTTCCTGATTCTCGATGTAAACCTCTACCTTATCGCCTACCTTCAGGTCGGGATCGTAGCGGAATTCGTTGGCCGAGATGATACCATCGCTCTTGTAGCCGATGTTCACAACGACCTCGCGCTTGTTGATGCTGATGACCGTACCTTCTACGACATCGTGATCAGCAACGCCTGTCAGGCTCTTGTCGTAAGCCGCAGCCTGATCTTCGCGGCTTTGCTCAGTTTGAGCGGTGCCCTTCTCGTAACCTTCCCAATCGAAGTCCTCGAGGGGCTGAATGTTTGTTAAGTTTGACATAGGGTTAATTAAATAAAAATGAAATGTTTAAGAACGTTAGACTTTATGTTGTTTAGAAAGTCGGGCGCAAAGGTACGAAAAAAGTTTAGAGTTGATGGTTTAAAGTGTAAAGTTTTTGCGTTTTTGGCTTATTTTTTTCAAATTATTTTGTTATGTTCAATGCATATACGGTTTTCACCCCTCTATAGAGACTACGCGTACCCTCTATAGAGACCTCGCGTAGTCTCTATAGAGGGTAGCACAAACTCTTTATAGATAGAACTTAATCCTCTGTCTTGGGTTCTGCCTTCTTACGGCTACGACGCTTGGGCTTCTCCTCCACGGGCTTCTGCACCTGTACGCCGGCGAGTTCGGGGTCGATCATGATACGTCCGCAGTACTCACAGACGATGATTTTCTTGCGCATGCGGATGTCGAGCTGGCGCTGGGGCGGAATCTTGTTGAAGCAGCCGCCACAGGCATCACGCTGCACATACACCACGCCCAGTCCGTTACGGGAGTTCTTGCGGATGCGCTTGAAGGCGCTGAGCAGACGGGGCTCGATGGTCACCTCCAGGTTCTTGCTCTTCTCGCGCAGCTTCTCCTCCTCGGCACGTGTCTCAGAGATAATCTCGTCGAGCTCACTCTTCTTGATGTCCAAGTCGGTGCGACGCTCGGTGACGGTGTCAGAGCAGCGACGGATGTCCTCCTGCTTGCCTTCGATGGCGGCGGTAATCTCGCGCAGTTTCTTCTCGTTGAGCTGGTTGTCCAGCTGCAGGTACTCGATTTCCTTTGTCAGGTTCTCGTACTCGCGGTTGTTACGCACACTGCTGAGCTGGTTATTGTAGCGCTCGATGTTGGCGTTGTTGTCCTGGATAGCCACACGGCGACGAGCCATCTCGTCCTGCATGTTGGCGATGTCAGCCTGGATCTTCTCGATGCGGGTGGTGAGACCTTCAATCTCATCTTCCAGGTCCTGAACCTCCAAGGGCAGTTCGCCGCGGAGGGTCTTGATCTTGTCAATCTCCGAGAGCATGCTCTGGAGCTGGTACAGGTTCTTCAGCTTCTCCTCGATGCTGAGGTCCTGCGGGTCTTTTCTTGATTCTCTTGCCATTATAATTTATAGTTTAAAGTTTATAGTTTAAAGTTTATAGATTATAAGATTTTGATTGGGTTGGTAACGACCTCCGTGTCATAGACGGGCAGCTGGGGAGCCACCTCCTCGATGATGTCGCGGAAAATCTCGCGGGTGAACTGCTCGCTTTCGTAGTGGCCGAGCACCGCTATCTGCAGTTCCTGCTCGTGGCCGAACCACACATGATAGTGCATCTCACCCGTGAGGAATGCATCAGCCTCGACACGCAGTGCGTCGGCCAGCAGGAAGTCGCCAGCGCCGCCGCAGATGGCCACGCTCTGAATGGGACGCTCCAGGAGCTGGTTGTGCTGCAGGGCTTCCACGCCGAAAGCCTGCTTCACGCGCTGCAGGAAGGGTAGCGAGTCCTCTGCCTGCGGCAGGTAACCGATAACCCCGCTGCCAGCTTTCACTTGGCGTCCGCCCGGCAACGTCACTGTCCGCGGTGCCAGGAACTGCACGTCGATGAGTCCCAGCTTCTCGGCCATCTTGAAGTTCACGCCGTCCTCGGCATTGTCCAGATTCGTGTGAGCCGCATAGATGCAGAGGTCGTTCTGTATAGCCTTACGGATGCAGCGCTGCACCATATCAGCGTCTGCCACCTGCTTCAGCCCACGAAAGAGCAACGGGTGGTGACTCACGATGAGGTTACAACCCAGATCCACAGCCTCGGCGATGACCTCCTCAGTCACGTCCAGACACAATAAGGCCCCTGAAACCTCCGCCTCTGTCAATCCACATTGCAGGCCGGCATTGTCATAGTCTTCCTGCAAGGGCAGAGGCGCGAACTGTTCAAGGGCTGCAATGATTTCCTTGATTTTCACGTCTTGCACGTTTTTGCGGGTGCAAAGGTACGGAATTAAATGAAAAGTGAAAAATGAAAAGTGAAAAATTGGCTCTTCGTTGTGAGTTTTTTACGTTTACCCTCACTTTTTCTCCCTTTTCTGCCCTATAAATATAAATTAATGTGTACTTTTGCCCCAAATTAACATTCTTAACTTTGAACTTTTGGAGCAGCGAGCGCCATGAAAGCTTGCTTTCGAATGGCCGAGTTGTGACAAAAGTCAGCGAAGCTGAACTTTGAACATTTAACTTTTCATTCTTCACTTTTCATTTTTCACTTTTCATTATATCCCTCATGCTTACCCGTGCCATCCTCCGCTCCCTGTGTGCCCTCCTCGTCGGTTTCCTACTCGTCAGCAACCCCACTGAAATGACAGTGCTGCTGGTGCAGATTATCGGCGGACTGTTTGTTCTCTCCGGCGTCCTCGCCTTCATCGGCTTCTTCGCCACCAAGAGCACAGCCAAGAAACTCGAGCAGCAACAGGGCATGAGCTTCCGTCCCGTCTTCCCCCTCGTGGGCATTGGCAGCCTGGCCTTCGGTGCCTGTCTGCTCGTGTGGCCTGTGATGTTCGTCAGCATCCTCATGTACGTCCTCGGCGGTCTCCTCTGCCTCATCGGCATCGGTCAGATTGCGAGCCTCATCAACTATCGTCACTTCGCGCCCCTCTCCTGGTCGCTCTTTGTGCTGCCGTTGCTCATCATGGCAGCCGGCATCGTGGTGCTGTTCTATCCCATGGACGCGGCCTCCTTGCCCTTCACCATCCTCGGCGTCTCCTTCCTCGTCTATGGCGTGTGCGAGTTCATCATGGGCATCCGTTTCTACCGCCTCCACCGCCGCTACGAGGCCATCCTCGCAGAGAAGAGCGCCCGCGAGGCAGAAGCTATAGAGGTCGTGGACGACGACACGTCGGCACCAGCCGTCTCCGACACGCCCGATGTACCCCTTGACATCACACGATAACACACGATAACACAGACAATCCTTATGATGATGAAACAACAACTCCTCACACTCCTCACCTTCTGCACCTTAGGCATCACTGCCACAGCGCAGAACAAGAGCTTCACGGTGGCCGCCATGAATGTCGATGGAATGCCCAAATCCATCAAGGTCGCCGGGATATACACCGTGAATCTGAACCCCGATGCCAAGGAAGCCGCAGGTGCCACCGCCATCGGCCAGAAGCTGGTCACCAAGGGCTACGACTATATCGCCGTCAGCGAGGACTTCAACTACAACGACCAGATCATGGAACAGATTGGCGGCATCTATTCCGCCGGCACCCATCGCGGGAAGATCAATGCCAGCCTCGCCGCCATTGCCAACTACCTGGCCAAGAAGCCCCTCTTCGACACCGACGGTCTGAACCTCTTCTGGCGCAAGGATGCCGTGGGAGTGAATGCCGAGTACTGGACAGCCTGGAACGATCACCACGGCTATGACAACGACGGTGCCGACGGTCTCATCAAGAAAGGCTTCCGCTACTACCTCGCCGACCTCGGCGACGGCCAGCTCGTAGATCTCTACATCCTCCACATGGATGCCGAGGTCAGCGATGGCGACCTTGCCGCTCGCGAGTCGCAGCTACGCCAGCTGGCCGACGACATCCTTCGCATCAACCCCAGCCGCCGTCCCAAGATTGTCATGGGCGACACCAACTGCCGCTACACGCGCGACCATCTGAAAACCCTTTTCATTGATGTCATCAATGCCGACCCGCGCTACACCATCAAGGACGGTTGGGTGGAGAAATGCAAGAACAACACCTACCCCGCCTATGGCAGCAATGCCCTCATGGTAGATGCCCTCGGATATGTCGAAGGTGAAATCGTAGATAAGCTCTTCTACATCAACCCCAAGTACGGGATGCAACTCACGCTGAACCGCTTCTTTGTCGATACCGATTTCAACGGTGCCGACGGCGAGCCGCTGGCCGACCACTACCCCGTCGTTGGCAAGTTTGTGGCCAAGGGCACCCTCTACGACCCCGCTACCTACTGGAGCGGCAGCTATGACAACAACGCCTATCGCGCCTATGCCCTCGCCTATGACGGTCTGCTGCCCCTGACGCGCGCCACCCTCAAGAGCCCCCTCAAGGAAGAACTCGCCGCACTGCTCACCGAGCATGTCGATGCCGCTTCCGACATCACCGCCCGCATCGCGGCCTTCCGCCAGCATCTGAAAGAGAACATGGCAGAGAACTACACCGAGGACGAGCAGACCAGCAAGCTTGCCAACCCCTCCTTTGAGCAGGGACAGCGTCTTGCATCCGGCCATGTCGAGGGTTGGGTTGTCAATGCCGACGCCTGGGAGGCCTTCACCTCCGGTGTCGTAGATAACAACGAGGGCGCAGCCGTTCGCGACTTCTGGCCCCATGATGGCAACTACGTCTTCAACACCTGGGGCGGCACGCCCGCCGGTGGTTTCTTCTGCCGCCAGGAGGTCACCCTCACCGCAGGCTGGTACCGTCTTGAAGGCACCATTGCCACAGACAGCGAGTTCTCTGTCAACCTCCGCTTCGGCGACGCGCGCCTCTCCTCCGGTCCACGCTACGACCGCCACGAGGGCTGCCGCGTCCAGCTCATCACCTATCACCCCGGTGGCAAGGTCATCATTGGCGCCGAGTCCGACAACTGGTTTGAGGCCGACGACTTCCGTCTCTACCGCTACAAAGCCATCCCCACAGCCATCGAGAGCATCGAAGCCGACAACCCCTCAACCCTCACCCCCCACCCCTCCACCATCTACGACCTCTCCGGCCGTCGCCTCTCCCAACCCCGCCCTGGCCTCAACATCATCCGCAACGCCAACGGCACCACACAGAAAATCCTCATCAAGTAACCCCTCTCTCTTACATACGACAAGAGGGGGGGCAAAATACAGATGCTACATTTTTACAACGAATTGGACAAATTAGACGAATTCTTTAAATGGCTGTCTAAGAAGCCCCTCGATAATTCGTAAAATTAGTCTAATTCGTTGTGGAGAACAAGAAAGAGGCTGTGTCATGTATTTTGACACAGCCTCTTGTTCTTATTGATAGGTACTAGTACCTGAGTTCGTTGGATGTCGTACGATTTAGTATTCGTCATCTGAGCCATTGCCCCAGATGTCCCAATCGCCAGAATCTTTGGTGTCGCTATACATTCCGCCATCAGTATCTCCACCGAAAAGAATGTCTGTTACATCACCAGATGAGTGGGCAGATGCTATCAGCAGATGCTCATTGGAATGCAAGAGCATAACAGATGTCACGGGGCTAATATATTGCTTTTTCATAATTCAAGAATTTGAGAGTTTAAGAATATTAACAACTCCCCTACTCCCCCTCCCAGATGGGAGGGGGGGAGGTGGGGGCTTTGTTTATTTTACAAGAATTTTCTTTCCATTGATGATATTCACACCCTTCTGGGCCTTGTTCAGGCGTTGACCAGCGAGGTTGAATACATTTTCCTCTTCATCAGCTACGCTGTTGACATCGCTAATGCGAGTAGCAACACCATCAATGAACAAATTAGCCTTTACATCGCCACCAGACTTCTTCTGGAAATATGCACGGAAGGGCTTTGCAGAGTCTGTACCATTGGAACGGAAAATTTGTTGAACTCCAGCCTTTGTTGCGATGAAATAATCTCCATCCGCAAATGTTGTCAGATCATAAACACCGACATAGTCAAAGTTAGTGCCCTCGGCGATGGTGGAGGTAGGAGCCTCGATGGTCACACCTTCAATAACCTTTTCAGTTGCAGCGGCAGTAGCCTTTACCAAAACAGGAACGTTGGCGGTGATAGCACCAGAGCCGACAGTGGTGAAGGTGAGTTCAGCAGAGTTGACATTTGCGCTGTTCTCGCTGTAGCTATAAACCACGGCACCAGTACCGAAGACAGCCTGAACCTGAACGGCCGTGAGGTCGAAGGGCAGAACAACAGTGTTATAGCCCTCTTTGATGCCGCGCTGCAAGGTTACGGTTGCCAACTCGCCATCGTTGGAAGTGATAGTAGAAGCCATATCGCTGGCGTCGGAGAGCGTAATCTTCGTGGTCTTGTCTTCATCAGAAAGGAGCTCAGCGTCTGCGAGAGATACCCAGTTCCACTTCATATCGGAACTTACATTGATAGTCAATGTAACATCACCAGCCTCACCAACGGTGAAGGGCAGGAAACGCCACTGCCAACCAGCACCCTTGTTGTCCTCTGTCGCAGCACCTGCACTCTTACGGAAGGTATCGCCATCAGCCCAGCTAGCAACACCGCTGGTAGTAATACCACGTGTGTTGTTACCGGCAGTCGGTAAAGTAACGGTGTTAGCTGTAGCAGATGAAGCGATGGTTCCATGAGTATCTACAGAACCACGGGCAGCGAGTTTCAGTACATAGTTACCTGCAGGCAGATTGTTGGCAACCTTCGTATAGGTTACCGACCAGTTTTCGCTATACCATCCACGTGCAGATTGCTCATAATAAGTACGGGTAGTGTTGCTCCAGTGTTCGGAGTTGAGAGTCTGAGGATCAACAGGTGTGTCTCCATGTTCAGCATCAAGAGCTGTTCCTGTCCATGTGCTAAAGTCACCTATCTTGGACGTAAGAGAGAAAGTGTAGTTTGCTGCGACATATTGGGCTGTTGCCACACGGACAGCCGGCTCGTCGCTTGCAGCCTTTGCAGCGGCTTCAGCGGCGGTAGTGGGTGCTGTAATGCCAACACCTGCATAGATGCCTTCATCGATGAGATCGGCCTCAGCCTTTGCTGTTGCAACAGCGGCACGTGTGTTCGTATATGTATTCCAATTGGCCACACCATTCTTGAAGGTGGTGGTCAGAGTTGTCAAGGCGTCTGTTGCAGTCTCAAATTTTTCCTGAGTCTCGTCATCTTCCACAACGCTCTTTGGATAAGTCGTTGTTACAGCCGTAGAAAGGTTGCTGCGGTCTGTACCTCCGACATTGGTATAGGTTGCATTGTCAAGTGCATCTTCTGCAGCATTTAAAGCCTCTTCGTATTCATCGCGATAGAGAGCCAGAGCATCATCGCCGAAGTACTTAATCTTGAAGTCACGGAAGATGGTCCACTTATCGGTAGCAGAGCCATTCTCACGCTTATCGTCAGCGGTGTCCTCATTCTTGAAACCGATGTTTACATTTGTAGCATCATCAAGAGTAATCTTAATGGAGTTTACATAGAGTCCAGCATTGAAGGAAGTCTCGGCCTGAGCAGTGTTATTCTCTCCGTTTGCAAGGGGGAGAACCAACACTTGGTCGCTATTGGCATAGAGGAAGGTGTGGTAAGTACTGCCTGCCTGAGCTGCACGGTGGAAAGCGCTCACCTCAATATTATAGTTACCAGCAGGCAGTTCGTATGCAGTCTGATAGAAGTCGAAGTTGGCCTGCCAGAACTCAGAGCAGTTATTAGCATACTTGGGATATGAAGGATTCGTGTTGCTGACAATGGTCCACAAGCTGAGGTCGCCGCTGTTACGCATGGAAGCATTGTAGAGCATAGCATCCGTGAGGTCGAGATACTGACCTGCAACGATGTCCACATTACCTGCAAAGGCGCTGGCTGCCTTGCGAAGGTTAACGATGGCCGTCTCGACCGCAGCGGCGGTCGTAGCCTCGTCAACAGCTGTCTGCTGAGCTGCAACGGCTGCGTCGAAGGTTGTCACGGCTGTGCCGGGATCGGTGTATTTCGTTGTCTGGCTCTTCAAAGCAACTACATTAGGCTTCACGGCCAAAAAGCGAGCATACGGCTCCATGATGGGACGAGCTGTAGAAATGGCTGCAATCACATCATCAGCAGCATCACTATATTCCTTACCAGTGGAATAAGAAATATTCTTTGCGTCAACAACTGCCTTCAAGGTAGCCTTAGCAGCTGTGGGCAGGGACGCATAAAGGCCTTCAGCCTCAGTGACAGCATCGGCAAGGAACTGCTGAGTAACACTTATGGGGTATTCACCAAGATACTTCAGTTCAAAGCTGCGATATATTGTCCAATGGTCGCCCTTACTATTTGTCTGCAATCCAACAGTTATCGAGCCATCATTTATCAAATGGTAGGTTATATTGTTGACACCATTGCCTTCATTAAAGAAAGTATTAGCTTCATTTCGATTGTTGACAGAGCCACAACCAGGAAGAACTACACTTTGGTCATTCAAGCTCACGGTTCCATCGCCGCCATCACGCTGAAATGCGACAGCCGTTAGCAGATAGTAACCAGCAGGCAAGTTAGGGATTTCCTGTGTCATCGTTGCTGTTTTGTTCCAAAATCCGGAACAACGATTTGCGGCATCTGCCTCATTGAGGTCTGAAGAAAGTGTCCATCCTGTACCATGCACAAACGGTTGGGGATTCTTCATCTTCACATAACTCTGAACCTGAGGTTCTGTAGTTCCAAGATATTCCAAACGAAAGTTGTCAAAGCCAGTCCAAGCATCTCCAGTTAACGTCTCGGCTTTAACACCCACTCTGATGTTTCCGTCTGTTACATTCACTATCAGAGGAATGTTCTCGTAAAGTCCTGCATTAAAGGCAGACATTTCACCTGCTCTATCATTCGGGAACTTACCAGTAATACCCGCTGTCGTCTGATTGGAGTTTCCAGTCTTACCTGAATCATCGAAAATGGACATTAACGGAGCTGACACGCTGTTAATATAATATTTTGCATAGAGATTCTCCGTGCCTGCATTATATGCTGAAGCTGCAGCCACATATCCGCCATCACGATAATAACCTTGGACATACAATTTATACCAACCATTCGGAACATCGCTAATAGTTTGATATACATCAAAGGTCGTATTAAACTTTTCAGCATTGAAGTTACATGATGCTGTGTTATCGGCTCCACCAATAGATGGACTACCTTGCCATACACTATTTCGTGTATCATTGCGCCCAAAGTTGGGAGCTGTTATCAGGAAGGTAGCATCCAATGGACTATCCTCAGTAGCAGACGTTAAAGCAGCAATACGGTCTGCCTTGGTCACTAACTTCCAATAGGTAGAGGTCGTGCGGCTTCCAGGATCACCAAGCATTTCCACATCGTCTAGTTCTGTAGTCGCCATGAGGTACTCACCATTAAAAATGATTTGATAGACATTAGTTTCACCAGCCACTGCACGGAAAGTCCAGTTTGTAGCTGCACCATCACACCAAGTAGAACTGTTTACGTAATGATTGTTTCCGCCATTGGATACTTTTGAGTCAATGGTGTAAACACCATCGCTAACATTAGCAAGCGTAAAATCAAAAGTGCTGTTAGCAGAGAGGTTGGCATTCGTACCCCAACTATCATTGGATTTATTACCAATGTTGAGAAATTTGCCAGCGCCTACGTTGTAGAGGTAGAAGGTACCTGCTCCAACAGCATTACCTGTCCACGTTTGCGCCCAACTTCCGACCGAGCACAATAGTGCTACGGCCATAGCCAATAAAGTCTTTCGTTTCATTTGATTGATAGTTAATTAATTATTGTTTAAAAGTTGTTAGTCAGCGTAGCGTCAGAGACGCTCATATATAGTTAATGTACGCGCGCGGGAAGGCGCAAATCATACAAAACCGTTACAAAGGTACTAAGAAATCGTTAACGAGTGCTCATAGTATAGTTAAAGAAGGTTAAAACGGCAGATTTGCTATCAATATCAACGAAATAATCTCTTAAAGACCATGCGCTCCACGGGTTAAATCTAAACCTAAATCATCTTTCACCACGGATTTCACGGATGTCTTTTCGAACACGAATCTCACGAATCACACTAATCTTTATTTAAGTTCAGATTTTAGTAGATTTATGTTCTTTTCTTGGCCATTGATGTGAGTGAAACATAAGCGATTTGTGATACCTTCATCATTTTGGGCCTAAGCGGCTGATTCACAACCCGCTGAATAAAAACAAACCTACATGAAACCTACATGAAACCTACATGATTCCTACATGCCCCCTCCATTCTTATGTAGGTACCATGTAGGTTTTATGTAGGTTTGAATCTGAGCAAGTCTCTAACCTTCAATCAATTAATCCCGAAATGATGAAGGTATGTGAAATACATGGTGTGATAGCCTTCGATGCATGGTGCGATGGCAAACGATGCATGGTGCATCGCCGTGAAGACCATGCTCCTCCGCCCTTAAGACCTTGGTCTTCATGTGCATTCCACCAGTGGAACGCAGCTATTGCTGTAGCAACCATTGCGCAAAGAACTTATCATAGACCTCATAGACGCCAAGATGCATTGTGATAAAGTCTTTGTCCAGAAGCCCCTTAACTGCCGACTGTACGCTACTGGCCGACTGGAGGTGATAACGTTTGATAAAAGATGATGATGTCAACGATGTGGCTTTGCCGGCTTTGGCAATGGCCATCAATAATGCTTTCTGTTTCAGTGGAAGTTGGAATAGGAGGGACTCATAGGTGTAGCTGTTGGACGCCAACACAGCATGAATAGCTGAGTCAATCATGTCAGGCGTACAAGAAGCACCGACAGGTGTTTGTGCAAATAACTGGTTCATGATACGTTGCATATACCAGGTTACGCCTTCAAACCTCTGATACACTTGTTCTACCACATGTTCATCCAGGTCCTTTCCATACTGACTGAACAGCCTCTGAGCGAAAGGCGTATAGCGATTTAATGGTAAGGCTCCAATATTCATCATGGTTGCGCTCTGGTAGAAGGGACGTGCCGCTGATAGGAATATATTCCCCATCATATTTCGCTGACTACCCGCAAAGATGAACCTCGCATTTGTGCAATGTTGGATATATGTTCGAAGTAGCGCCTCTGTAGAGCTGTCAGGATAATGCGAGATAACCTGGAATTCGTCAATTGCAATCAGGCACGGTTTATCAGCATGACGGATGTACTCGAAGATCTCGTCTAACGTGACCTGTGGTGTATGAATATCACCCAGTTCCAGGTTCCAAGTGGGATTACCATTGATGTCAAAGCCAATACCAGAGCGCAGAGATTGTAACCCATTGACAAACGCCATTGCGGCCTTCTTTCCACGTGACAATAAAGCCTGCAGGATTCCACGTCCCAGAACTGAAACAAATTCATCCAGGTTTTTAGTCGCATAGATATCTACGAGAACGGTATAGTAGTTTTGCTTTATTTGGGGCTGCTCAAAGAGGTGACAGATGAGACCTGTCTTGCCGATGCGACGAGGTGACAATAGTGCTACGTGATTGCCGTTGACTACAAGGGTGGTAAGGTCCCGTGTCTCCTGAACGCGGTCACAAAACAGCTTGTCAGATACGTAGCCACTTACGATAAAAGGGTTCTCGAGTTTCATAATTGTATCAGTTTTGTTATGCAAAGGTAATTATTATCTTTTAATTATCATCTTGTAATAATCATCTTATAATAATTATTAACAGATTGAAGCACCTCCATAACAAGAACAGCTGCAGTTCGGTGAGTGAACTGCAGCTGTTGGTGATGGACCCTGTTAAACAGTTAATGGGTTAATCTGGGTTATTCGTCATCACTGCTCCAGACGTTCCAGGAGCCAGAGGATTTGGTGTCCTGACCTTGGTAGCTGGAACTACTAGTTCCCTCAGAATTCTCATTGAACAACTTTTCGCCGTTTCCCTTAGAGCCAGAGATTAAGATGCCATCAGACATGTGAATGTCATAGATGCCTACGGCCGGACTGATATATACTTTCTTTTCCATCTCAATAATATACTATTTGACTATTTGCGATTTACAATTTATTTCTCAATTTGGCAAATTGGTTATTTGATGAGAACCTTCTTACCATTTACAATGTTTATACCCTTCTGAACCTTGTTCAGACGCTGACCAGCAAGGTTGTAGATAGCAGCCTTCTGACTTTGAGATCCTTCAACAGCCTGTATGCCTGTAGCATCATCTAATCTGATACTTAAGCTCTTAACGCCTACTACAGGAGCATCAACATGCAGATATGCGCGGAATGGGTTTGAGTTCTGGGCATCATCTACCAGCCACAGCATATTATTGCTGGCCACATAGTTATTATTTTTCTGCTCGATAGAAGTGGTAGCATAGGTTCCATAGAAAGTAACACAGGTTCCATCCACCTGCTTGCTGCCCTCCGAAGCGGAAGCGCGAGCACCTGTCAGAGAGGTGATATTGCTGGAAGGAACGAAGACGTAAGGAACATCCACAGCGGGCTCATCAACAGTAGTAAATAATACTACGTCATTAGCATATCGGGTAGGTGTATAGGCAATACCCGCTGCCTTTGTAGCTGCATCCAACGTGAACGGAACCATCACCGTTGCATTTCTGCCGTTGGTGAAATTGCGATAGTACGTAGCAGTTGTAATAGCATATTCACCAGCAGGTGACGTGTAGTCGTTGCCATCATACAGCACCATGTTAGAGATAGTTCCACCAACAAGGTTATTATTGATTTGTGTTCCTGCTGCACCATTGATAGCTGCATCAGAGGTGATGACGGCATTGGGATTAGAGAGGATGATGTCGCAAGTCACGACCTTATCTCCAGCATCTAAGTGATCATCATCCACCGTGTAGGTGTAGCTTGTGCCATCTAACTCTGTACAATAGAGATGTACGTCGTCGATAGCCATCCAGTCGGAGCCTGTGCATGTGAAATTAATGACGAGAGGGCCTGCTGATGCTAAAGTACCCGTTGCTGAAATCCAATGCCAGTTATGACCGACATCAACCGTCGTAAATCCACCAAGGCTGCTATAAGGCATCTCTACACCATTCGTATTGATTTCAGTAGTACTATTTGAATTACGATTATCTCCGACCCCCGTTATTTCTGTGCCATAATCGCCACCAGCCACCTGAGCCTTCAATTTCCCATTATTATAAGTGCGCGCAGCAGCAACAACCTTGTAATCACCAGCGGGCATATTGGGCACAGTACATGTCATCGTTCCATTGCTGTTCCTTTCAATCCATCCACTTTGAACATCGCCACGCCAGCTGCGGTTCGTCCAAGTTTGGTTAACACAATAACTTGTATAATTAGACCAACCATCTGCGTTTGTGTCAAAGTCGCTATTAATAAGCGATGTTATGTCACCTTTATTGATGATAATTTTAGTCCGATTTTCATTGCTGTCATAATATGTCAACCTAAAATCATCCATATTGTACCATGCACCAGCGGCAGCAGACCCAACTGAGATCTCAACATTTTGTTGAGACGCTAAAGTGAAACAAACTTCCATCTTAAAGGGGTCACCATTTTCAGCAGTCCTTGTTGTTGTAGCGCTGCCTGCCTTCAAATTAAGCGTTTGACCTGAACCGGTCTGCACATAGGCAGACAATTTATAAGAACCTGCAGGCAGGTTTATAGTTTGATATACTTTACTATTTATACCTTTGCACCAAAAATTCAAATAATAATTACCGCCTCCTTCTACTAGATTACCGCTTCCCAATGAATTTGACCAATTCGATTCAATGGTACCAGACCAACTCCATCCCGTCTTATTTCCAGTTTCAAATGAAGGATTGTTAATAACGCTGGTCATATTTGTTTCAAAAGCCTCTATCTTAATAGTACTGGTTGCGCTGCTCTTGAAATAGAATGTTCCTGCTGAGAGGCTCATCGTAGTACTTCCACTAGCAGCAAGTACCACATTGTCTGTTTCATCAGCGTCGTCACTTTCATTTTGTGTATAATTAATGGTCGCAGCAGCAGATGATGTAATTTTGTAGAGCCCTGGATAGGTTATTGTAAATGAATACCACGTACCACCAGTTGCAGATGTGTTGCTTGTAAATGAAGTCGGGGAATACACCTCAACAGCGTTCCCAAGATATTCAAGATAGAAATTATCCCAAATAACCCATTGATTGGAACCTGTGATATTAATGCCGACTCGCAGTTTTCCGTTGGTTATAATAGTCTCTACAGAATTAACGTATTTGCCTGCACTAAACGAAGTTGATGCTTCAGTCATCCATTGTTCGTCGCCGTCTTTTACGTTGAGCTCGCTCTTAGCTGAATTTATATAAAGATATGGAGCTGTCTCAGCATCACCATCTTGACGATAAAAACCCTGGGCCCACAATTTGTATTTCCCATGTGGCATCTTATCATCGTTTGTGGAAACTGCTTGATAGAAATCCAGTGTAGCATGATATCTCTCACAACAAGGATTATCGGCATTGCCACCAGTAGTAAAATTCTTATTCCAATTATCGCCATCTTTATTTTGTTGCCAAAAACATCCGGCCCACCATCCACGCTCCCAGAAGCGATTCATTCCAACATTTTGCAGATAATAAGTATAGTCTCCTACTGCATCGCGAACTGATTTCGGAATAAGCAACCAACGTGAATAATTGTCATTAGAATTAACGTCAGTCTTTATCCTTGTGTCTGCATTATTATACTGCAAATACGTATTATCCGAAGCCTTTATCAAGTAAGCGTTTGTATAGCCGTCTACTAATATGGACTCGAACTTCCAGTTCTCTATAGGAGCCTTGGTTTCATCTGTATATGATTCTCCTTTAGTTAAATAGCCTTCCATCTGACTGTCTCCATCACCATCGTAGTATTTGAGTTTTATGCTATATCCTCCATCATTGTCAGAATGTGCTGCTAATATTACAGTCTTACCTCCATGGTCGCCAGAAGCCCGAGCCCCCCAGTCCATACCGCCAGTCAAGAAAGTTCCTGACCCGATGTTATAAAGGAATAAGTTTTCTCCTGCAGCTGCAGTCACACCTTCGGTGTAACTCAGATTGTACGAAGCTTGCGCCCACACCCCAGCCGAGCACAATAGTGCTGCGGCTGAAACCAATAAAGTTTTTAGTTTCATTTATGTTAATTAATTATTGTTAGTTATCTAAATAACGCGCAAAAGTAGGGAGATTTTAGGTTCTGACAAAAGAAAAACGGTAAATTTGAGGGTTTTTACCGAAAATTCAAGCCAAAATCAATGGAAAGGAAGGTAAATTGAGCATAAAGGGAACCATATAAATGAAGAAGGCTGCGATTAAGCGAGAGGAGAGTCAAGCTCGCTTGAACTATCCCGAACCGAGTAAGCAGCGAGAGCCATGAGAACTTGTTCTCTGATGGCCGAGTCGCGTTCGAGGTCGATAAAATCAACGTGAGTAGGCTCGACCGAAGGTCAATGAAGAGTGACGAATGACGAATGCCCCCTGGCATGGTTTTAAACCACGGAGGCACAGAGGAACAAAGACAAGTCCTGTTGTCATCATCATCCCGAAGTACGGAGAGCCGCATGAATGGCGCTGCGCGCAAGCATTCATGCTAGGCGAAGGACGCAGAGGGCTGCGCGTGGAAATGAAGAATGAAGAATGACGGCCCCCGAGCCCCCTAAAGGGGAGCGTAAGGGGGAGTGAAAAGAGAAAAAAAGAAAAGAGAAAAATAAAAGTTTCCTTAAACTCCTTAAACTCCTTAAACTTTTTAACTCCTTAAAGCAATAGTATCTTTCTCCGTGTCCTTCGCCTAAGACAAAACCTGCGTAGCGTTTTGGCTGGCTCTCCGTACAAAAGAATGCAAGAGGAAAGGCCTTTGTTCCTCAGCGCCTCTGTGGTTAAAAAACGCGAGGACAAGAAGAATGAAGAATTACGAATGACGAGTGACGAATGCCCCTTGGCATGGTTTTAAACCACGGAGGCACAGAGGAACAAAGACAAGTCCCGTTGTCATCATCATCCCGAAGTACGGGGAGCCGCATGAATGGCGCTGCGCGCAAGCATTCATGCTAGGCGAAGGACGCAGAGGGCTGCGCGTGGAAACCTTGTGAATGAAGAGTGAAGAGTGACGAGTGACGAGTGACGAATGCCCCCTGGCATGGTTTTAAACCACGGAGGAACAAAGACAAGTCCTGTTGTCATCAGAATGCAAGAGGAAAGGCCTTTGTTCCTCGGTGCCTCTGTGGTTAAATAAACTTATATAAGTAGGAACAAAAAGACTGCCGCCAAGCAGGGGTGCTTGGCGGCAGTGGATTATCCTTGAAGGGGGGGGATTAGAGCTTGTCGTTGGAGCCGAGGACATTCACAATCTTGTGGATGTACATCTTCTTCATGCTCTCGCGAGCGGGCTTCAGGTACTGGCGAGGATCGAAGTGGCTGGGGTTCTCGGCCAGGTACTTGCGGATGGCAGCGGTCATGGCCAGACGGCTGTCGGAGTCGATGTTGATCTTGCAGACAGCGCTCTTGCTGGCCTCGCGCAGCTGCTCCTCGGGGATACCTACTGCATCGGGCAGCTTGCCACCATACTTGTTGATGGTGTCGACCTCGTCCTGGGGTACGGAGCTGGAGCCGTGGAGCACGATGGGGAAGCCGGGGATGCGCTTCTCGATCTCATGCAGGATGTTGAAAGCGAGGGGAGGAGGCACGAGTTTGCCGGTCTTCGGGTCACGGGTGCACTGCTCAGGGGTGAACTTGTAAGCGCCGTGGCTGGTGCCGATGGAAATGGCGAGGCTGTCGCAACCGCTACGCTTACTAAAGTCTTCCACTTCCTCGGGACGGGTGTAGTGGCTAACAGCGCTACTGACCTCGTCCTCAACACCTGCGAGGACACCGAGCTCAGCCTCGACAGTGACGTCATACTTGTGAGCATACTCTACGACCTTCTTGGTGATAGCGATGTTCTCTTCGTAGGGGAGAGCGCTGCCGTCGAACATCACGCTGGAGAAGCCATTGTCGATGCACTCCTTGCAAAGCTCGAAGCTATCGCCGTGGTCCAGGTGAAGCACGATCTGAGGATTGGGGCAGCCCAGTTCCTTGGCATATTCCACAGCACCCTGTGCCATGTAGCGGAGGATGGTGCCGTTGGCGTAGTTGCGAGCGCCCTTGCTGACCTGCATGATGACAGGAGACTTGGTCTCCACGGCAGCCTGCACGATAGCCTGCATCTGCTCCATGGTGTTGAAGTTGAAGGCGGGGATGGCATAGCCACCAGCGACAGCCTTCTTGAACATTTCGCGGGTGTTAACAAGACCCAGTTCTTTGTAACTTGTCATTTTGATTTACGATTTAAAGATTTACAATTTACTATTTAATTCTCTTTATCTTGTTGCAATGATTGCGCATTGGCAGGAACCTGTGTTCTTCAAGCGGCCGCAAAGGTAGTGAAAAAACATGAAATGAAGGATGTGTAATCCTTATTATTTTTCATTTATTATTTATTATTAGGACTTATGGGTCCAATAGGGTCTATTATTGTTTCTTCACATAGTAGGTGACTACGGGAAGGTGGTCTGAGTAGCCGTCGAGCCAGACGCCGCCGGCATGGGTGCGCTTGGGGTTGCCCTTGTACTTGCCGCCCTCCTGGAACAGGTAGTCACGGATGAAGATGTCTGCCTTGTAGAAGGTGAGGCTGTTGTACTCCTTGGTCTTCTTGATGTCGAGGCAGTTCTGGGACATGACGATCTGGTCGAAGAGGTTCCACTTGCCGTCGTACTTGAGCGTGCCGTGACCGTCGAGGAGGATCTGCCACCAGGGGTTGAAGAGCTCGCCGGCCTTGACATCCTCCATCTTACGGCGTGCGCCGAGGGACTTGGCCATCGAGGGGCTGAAGGGATCGTCGTTCATATCGCCCATGATGAAGATCTTCATGCGTGGGTTGGCCTTGTAGATGCTGTCCTTCTCGGCACGCACTTGTTCGCCGGCCCACTCACGCAGCGGCGAGCCGCCAAAGCGGCTGGGCCAGTGGCAGACGATGACGGTGACGCTGTCGCCGGCGAGAACGCCCTGCACGGTGAGGAAGCCACGCGTGGGACGCTCGTTGACGTCTTTCTTGAGGACATAGGGCTGCAGCCACTGCTTGGCGGGGGTGAAGAAGCGGGGGTTATAGAGAAGACCGCAATCTACACCACGCTGGTCAGGACCCTCGATGTGCACGAAGCGCATGCCACGACGTGCCAGCTGCTCCTGAGCGCAGAGGTCTCGCAGGCAGCGGGCGTTCTCCACCTCGCTGACGCCGATGATGGCGCAGCCTGTGCGCAGGCGATCGGTGCCAAGCTCATAGAGGACCTGCGCCATGTTCTTCAGTTTATGGCGGTACTTGAGGTCGGTCCATTTGTTGGCGCCGTCGGGGAGGTACTCATAGTCGTTCTTGCCTTCATCGTGCTGGGTGTCGAACAGGTTCTCCAGGTTGTAGAAGCCGATGGCATACATGCCGATGCGGGCATTCTGGGCGAAGGCGGGAAGGGAGCACAAGAGGAAGAAGATTATAAAGATTCTTTTCATTCTCGTTATTACGTTATTTCGTTATTACGTTATCACGTTATTTCGACATCTCGTTATTGCGTTATTCCGACCTTGTCGTTATCAGGGGTGGGTCATTTATTCAGCCAGAGTCCTTCAGAGTATTCGGCTTCCACTCGCTTCTCGATGTCGTCGGGGAGGTTGTGGAAGAAGTCGATGCCCGTGAGCTGCTCCAGCTCATCGATGCTCCGCACCTGATGATTGGTGCTGAAGACGTCCTTGGGGATTTCATAAGTGTTCTCATAGCCGTAGTCGCGCTGCTCCATCCAGAAGCCGATGGAGTTATAGGTGGTTCCCTTGACACGCAGGAGTGCCATGAAATAGTGCGTAGGTACTGCCACGGTGGTGCCATTGGAGCGTGACGCCATGTCCATGATGTCGCCATCGTCATCGATGTAGCCGCCCTTGACCACATAGAGCGTGTCGGCGAACGAGGTGTTGCGCCCCTTGTCCTGCACAATACCCTCGAGACGAGCCCAGTAGGGCGCGTTGAACTCATTAATCTGCGGGCTGATGTTGGACATATAGAAGGTCTGCTCATTGGCCTCACGCGAGAAGAGACGGTCGGCAGAGGCTACCAGATGGCCGCGGCTGTAGTGCTGTCCGCGGGAGCCGTTGAAAGACTGTGTTCCAATCCACATGTTGCGCGGCAACTTGGGGTCGTCGGCAAAGGGCTCGTCGCTGCGCGACACCTGCTTGGGGCGCGTGTCGCCATCAAAGCGGAAGGCAACCCAACGGGAGTGCATCCGCTTGGGGTCGTACTCCAAGCAGTAGTTCATCACCTCATGGCCGTTGAACTCCACGGTGTGCGCGACAAAGGTGTTACCCGACTTGCGGGCCGGAACCTCGATGCGCTCGTCGTAGGGCGTGGTGACAATGGCTCCTGCGGCCTTGCCCGAGCTGCGCCATTGCACATCACTGGGCATCTCGTAGGGGTCGTCATTGCACGCCGTGAAGGCCACGGGGATGGCGAGAGCGGCAAGCGCTAGCGGCAGAGCGCAGACAGCCTTGGCGACCAAACAGATGTTCCTAAAATTCTTTTTCATAGTTTACTGCGCTTTGGTGATTGTTACATCATCCACAAGGACGGCCTTGTCCTTACTGCCTGTGGGAATCGCAATGACGAGTGAGATCGGCGTCCCCTCCTCTATGGCGAAGGAATAGGAAATCTCTTGCCAGCTTTCATTGGTCAATTCTGTGCGCTTGGTAGAGCCACCATCCGTATCGTAAATGGTGGCGGTTGCCGACTGCGGCCAGTAGCCGGCCTGCACTCGAGCGCCAGCCTGCGTGGCAGCCTTCGCGGAGAAGGTGACAGTGTAGGAACCGGCATCGAAGTACATCTGCTGCGAGACCATACGGCGCTCACCAATAGCTGCACCGGCAATGCTGACAGCATAGGACTGACTCTGACAATCCTCAGAACGGGACAGAGTGGCATTACCCTTCGAGGTGTCATCCTGCCAGCCAGTGGGTTTCGTGCCTGCGGCATCCCACTCGCTGAAGTCGCCGTTGGTGAAGTCTTCCCATGTGGTGCCGTTGTAGCCCTTCTCGCCGAAGCCTGTCACCTTGAAGTTCTTAATCTCCCAAGTGCCTGCAGAAGCGGTGGTGCTGGTGTATTGGAAGGCTATCTGCACCTTCTTGCCCACAAACTGCGAGAGGTTGATGTTGGCAATCGTGGCGAAAGTGCCGTTGGGCCATTCATCCACAGAGAGCTCGGTCCACTCCTGCTCGTCGTCAGCCTTGGCAAACACGCCACACTGTGTTGCAGCATCGACATTGAACTTGCTGCAGTAGTTGTCGAAGGTGAGGTAGGCCTCGGTGGCCTTCTTCAGGTTGATGAGCGGGGAGATTAGCCAGCCCTCGGACTCCTGACAGGCACCGCTGACATAGCCGGAAGCCTTTGCGCAGTGGTAGTTCTTGTCACCGGTCCATACATAGGAGGAAGAGCCCGGCAGTTTGACATTATTGACGGTGAAGTCGCCTAAACTGCCATCCAAGGCATCCTCGAAGAAGGTGACATCACCCAGGATATCAACGGACTCACCACCGCCACCGGTGTTGGTGGTGGAGAGGAGCTTGCTCTTGTTCTGGTCGAACTCCAATGTACCATTGTAGTTCTTCACCGTTCCCTGCACAACAACCACGTCGCCAATGGCCA
The DNA here is from genome assembly GCA_902779845.1 of uncultured Bacteroidales bacterium. Taxonomy (GTDB): domain Bacteria; phylum Bacteroidota; class Bacteroidia; order Bacteroidales; family Bacteroidaceae; genus Physcousia. The sequence goes on from CACZCZ010000005.1 coordinate 50,173, forward strand.
CCTGCTCGTTGGATGTGAACTTCTCGCCATTGAGGCCCAGTCCGCGATAGACATAGAACTGCTCTGTGGTCTTTCCGTTGTCGGAGATATAATAGGAGAGATTGCCGAAGTCGGGGTTCAGGTCGTTCTTCACCTGTGAGACAATACCCTTGACAACCACTTCCTGCGACATCGAAGCACCGGATTCAAGGTTGGCAACCGCCTGCATGAGACCAGCCACATTATAGGGATCGGCTACGGTGCCGCTGCCAGAGGGCAGGATGATGACCTCCTCTTCTTCTTCGATGTCGCCGGCATTGATGCCATAAGGTTCGGGGACATCCACGCACGCAGTCAGTACGAAGCCTGCCAGCAGCCAGAAAATGGAAAAATACTTTTTCATATCTTTGATGTTTTTCTTATTTTCAATCTTTCAATGTTTCAATCTTCAATCTCCCAGTACCTCCAAGTCAGCCAGGCTGCGCATCTGGAACTGCCAGTCGGAGCCGTAGTATGTGAGGATACCCGTTATGCGCACACGGCCAGAAGGGATAACGGCGTTGGAAATCTCGTTGCGCGTGGAAGTGCGCACCAGCACGGACTTCTTGCCCACCTTGAATGTGCGGTTGCGGGCATAGCCGGCATCGTAGCCATTGAGGGGATCCTCGGTTTCCGAGACATTGGGGGCAAAGATGCGCTCGCCGTCGGCCTCGGAGAAGGTGCCCTCCATCGTAGCCAGCATCGGTGTGTTGTTGACGTTCTTGTTGCTGTCATCACCGAGCCATGTTGCATCCACAGCCTTGGGCGTCAGCAACTTGCTCTTGACAGCCTCATCCGGTCCCTGCACCAGCTGCACATGAGTGCGGCAGTCCTGCAGGAGCATCACGCCAAGACGCATATTGCCGGCACTGGTCTTATACGGCGTACCGATGGTGGGGACATAGCCGTAGTTGCCAATCCAGAGTCCTTTGAGGTTCACGCGCACCGTGCTGCCTACGGGGAAGAAGGAGTAGAGGTTCGTGCACTTGATGCTCAAGTAGATGCTCTGCACTGCGCCGTCGGGGGTGAGTTCGCTGAGGCAAAGCTTCTGATAGAGGTTCCCCGTGATGTCGTTGCCCACGACGGTTCCCTCGAAGACAAGGTCCTCAAGCACCTTCGTGTAGGTGTTGTTGGCTGTCATCTTCGAATGGAAGCGGGTCTTCAGGTCGGCGATGGTGATGTTCACGTCGCCAACGGAGGTGAGACTGTATATTCCAGCATCTGCATCAGCAGGCGGCTCGTCGTGCTCATCGATGCAAGCGGTGAAGGTCAATGCCAGAAGAAAGACCCACCCCCAGCCCCCTCCCGTTATGGAGGGGAGGGAAAAAGCCGATATTCTTGATTTTATGAGCTGTATCTTTTTCATAGAAATCATATTCTAATTTATTAATTCTTGTTGGGAACCCACTCCCCTCTCTGCCTAGAGAGGGGTTGGGGGTGAGTCTTAGAAGCGGAAGCCGACGTTAAGGAAGAAGTTGAACGGGTTGGCATAGTAGTACTTGGAGTTCTTGGAGAACTTATAGGCCTTAGCCTCACCAGCGGAGCCGTCGAGGTTGTAGTACTTGTCATCGCGGTTCTGCTCGTAGCCTCCCGTGCGCAGGTTCGTATTATTTAAGATGTTGTTGAAGCTGAGGTTGACATTCAGGCTGCGACCGCGCTTGAGACGGAAGGAATGACCGACGGAAGCATCGAGCATGAAGCCACCGGAGCACTTCTCCTGTTCGGCAGCATAGGCGTGGAGCAGGTTGCCGTCGGCGTCATAAAGCAGACCGCCCTCGGCACGCAGCGTCTCCTGATCGACATCATCGAAGATCCAGCGACCGTTCTCTGCACGTCCCGTGGCGACATAGGATGTCATCACGTTGGACAGACGGCGGTACTGCGAGAAGCCGATATAGACGCGGTCATAGTAGTTGAAGTCGAGACTCAGGTACCAGCCCTTGATGTTGTAGTTCACGCCCACATTGACAGCGGTCAGCGGGGTGCCACTGACACGCATCCCATCAGCATAGACGCAGAGGGGATCGGTGGATTTCTTTCGCGTGACGGGGTTGGTCCACCTGTTCACCTTGGCAATGGTGGTGGCATCCATGCCCTCATAGGCCAGCTGCGCCAGAGGATTGTTGGTATATTTCGCCTCGTTGATGGTTCCGAGGACGTGGAAACTCAGGTTATTGGTGACCTGCAGGTTCAGAGCCAGCTCGGCACCGTAGTGGAGACGCTCGATGCCGGTCATGGTCAGGTAGGTGAAGCGTGACTGGTCGTCGTTGTAGAAAGCCGTCTGCTCGACACCGTTCTTGAAACGCACAACATAGCCTGCCAAGCGACCTGTGAAGATGCCGAAGCGGAAGTCATAGGCGAGCTCGGCGTTGAGGATGTTCTCCAGGCCGAGGTTGTTGACATAATTGTTCTGGATGCGGGGTGCCACGAAGCTGTTGGCAGGCAACGGAGCCTCGGTGTCCCAGCCCACGCCCAGCGAGAGGCGGTGGTTGGACGTGGGGTCGTAGCTCAGACGTGCCTTGTAGCCGCCATGCAGGAACTTGGCCCATCCGCTCTTACCATAGGAGTTCTCGGGAGCACGACCGTTCTGCATCAGACCTTCACGTTCGAAGATAGTTCCGTCTAAATGAGCGCTCATGGCAAGGCCCCAGTGGCGTCCTGTGTAGTCATACTGTCCCCACAGGCGTGCCTTGTGGACGTAGATGTTGTAGTCGTAGCCGAATTTATCGCCTACACCGATACGGCGGTTGGGATTGCGGAGGTCGTTCATGGCCTCGGTACTGTAGCGGCCGTAGTCGTTGGCTGCGAACTTATCGTAATCGAAGTAGTTGGTAGCACCTAAGAGGTCTGCCATCGTCTTGTAGTGCATGCCCTTGGTGGAACTGAGCTGAAGGCCGATGCCGAATTTGTTCTGGAGGTCGATGGTGTGGTTGAGGGTGCTGCTGAGGTTCGCCATGAGCTGGTCATTGTGGCGGCGCTCCTGATAGTAGAGAGCCTCACGGCCGGCTGCAGCCTCGGCACGGTTAACGGCATAGAGGCGATCCCACTGGATCTGGCGGTTGGCTTTGTCAGAGGTCCAGTAGTTATAAAGCGTCTGCCATTGGTCGAGGAAGTAGCGATTGTTGCCCAGATAGGCTTCGTTATTCTGGTTCTCGTCATAGACATTGAAGATGCTGGAGGGCAAGTTCTTGTAGTAGTCCGGACGCGGGTCGGCGGCATTGCCGTTCCAGCCGAGAGCTGTGCTGCTGTACATGGAATAGCGGAAGCCGGCTGAGGTGGAGAGCTTGGTGTACTGGTCGATATCGAAATCCCATGTGAGGATGGCGGTAGGCTCATAGTCGCGCACGACGCGGCTGTTGCGCTTCTTACCATCCTGATAGCCCCAATAGGGGTTGTAGTAATGGGAATTGGCCAACCAGTAAGCCTCCTCGGTGCTGGCACCCTGCTGTCCACGTTCGGTGGGTGCGCCAAAGGTGATGAGGGAGAGGGAGTGGTTGTCACCCAACTTCTTCTCGACACCGAGGTAGTAGCTCAGCGAGTTGTAGAAGGTGCCCTCGATGTTACCCTCCTTGGCCCAGCGGTAACCCAAGGCACCCGAGAACGCCCAGCCCTTGGCATTGAAACCGGAAGCAAAACTGTAGGCGGCACGGGCGACATAGTTACGATTGCAGCCGGAGAGCGTAAGCTGGTGGCCCTGTCGCTGCGAGCCCGGACGCATGTTGATGCTGGTGGCGCCGCCGATGGATGGCAGGCCATAAACAGTGGTCTCGAAAGGCGACGACCCTTCGCGGTTGGGGTTCACAACTTGATTGAGGCCGCCAATCATGCTATAGCTGAAGCGTCCACGCTCAGCTTCATTGTACATGATGCCATTGAGATAGGTCTGGTTATACAGGTTATCCAAGGCACGAATACGGAAGCGCACAGGGCTGAAGAGGTAGCCCACACGCGAAAGGTAGAGATCCGTTCTCGTGGCGACCAGCGAGGACACTGTCTGCGCAGCGTCGTTGTCATCATCCAATTGCGACTCCGTGAAGGTGAAATCCGAGTTGTCATCATCGGTCGTAGCCTTCTGGGTTGTAGTCTGTTGCGGTTGCTGAGCGAACATCGCTGATGCCAGGCACCAGACCAAAGCCGCCAGCCTCACCCTTTTGGTCATGAGATAAAGATTTTATTTTAGTAAAGTAGAATATTTCTTAAATAGCGGTACAAAGATAAGGAAAGTGCGTTTTCGCTCCAAGAAACGAATCAATTTTTATTATTTAGAAAGCCATGAAATGAAAAAAAGAGAAAAAAAAGGTGTAAAGTTTGGTCACTTCAGAGAAAAACAGTACCTTTGCGCCGCAAAAAACGTAGGTACACAAGCCCTACAAGTATTCACCACCGGTACACAAGCCCGGTTTAACTACTCAAAAGAAAATGAAAAAAGGTATTCATCCCGACAACTACCGTCCCGTTGTGTTCAAGGACATGAGCAACGGCGACATGTTCCTCAGCCGCTCCACCGCGAAGACCAATGACACCGTGGAGTTCGAAGGTGAGACGTATCCCGTTGTGAAGCTGGAAATCTCCAGCAGCTCACACCCCTTCTACACGGGTAAGAGCAAGCTCGTTGACACCGCCGGTCGTGTCGATAAGTTCATGAGCCGCTACGCTCGCAGCCGCAAGTAAGCGACACAGACGATACAGTAAAGGGGAATGTCCAGCTGGACATTCCCCTTTACTGTATCGTCAGAAGAGAAGACCGTAGCTGAGTTCAAGGCGCCATCGGTAGTAGTTCAAGCGCAAATCGCCCGCATTGGCCAGCAAGGTATGATGTGCCACGAAAGAGAGCCCCGTGAACATATTGTACCTGAAACAGTACATCACTGCCGCGCGCTCTGTCATCAGGAACTGCGGAAAGGCGAAACGTATCTTCTCCTTGTGGCCATCTATGGTCATACTATTAAAGGAGCCGATGACCAGATTCGGCAAAAAAGAGCCATGCACCATCCATTGCGGTGTGATGACCCAATTGTAAGCATAGCCACCACCAAGCCCGATATACCCCAAGCGGAGCTTGACAGCAGGATTACCCAGTTCCGTATCTTTCGTGGCTTCTAAGTTACCTGCCAACAACGATGCGCTCAGCATCCACGATCCTGCGCTGCGACGCTGGATATAGCTTTGTGTGAAGACGGCCGGATAGGAAAAACGACGGTGGTTGAAAGCATAGTAGCCTGTAGCAAGAAAGACATTGGAGGTCACGGTGGAACTGTTGATGTCGTTGCGCTTGCCATTGACGTTCACCCATCCATTGTGGCTCTTGGCACGCTGGTAGCTGAAGTCAAAGCCCCATTGATTATTGTACATATTGAACCCCAGCTCAGTGTTGGTGTTCTTACCGACCCATTTGAAGGGATTGAACGAGATGCCAAGAGAGAAGCCACGATAGCCGAAGCTGAGAGAGGTGGTGAAGCGCAAATCACTGCTAAGCTTGGTCTTCACATCCTGGCCCTGCCAATTACCACCTGTGGAGATACCACTGCCTGAAAGGTTCATACGTGCCTTCAGCGTAAAACGGTTGGTGGGGCGAGCAAGATAGAGGGTATCGTAGGTTCCTTTCTTCTGATACTTCACGGCCAGGATACTATCCACATCGCCAATGGAATGGATGCTGTCGACGCTATAGCTGTCCTTGAGCTGATTCAAACGCTTCTTCATGAACTTCTTTACCGGCGACAGTTGGGGGACAATGGGAACACTATCCACCACGACGGGTTCGATGACCAGCGTGTCCATGACGACGGGTTCAATGACGAACGTGTCAACGGGAAATGTATCTATCTGCGCCGAGACGAACGATAGCGGCATCAACAGCAGGAGAGTGAGAAGGGAACGGGACATCGGCATAGGACGAAGAAGCTATTATTCAGCGAAGGTGCTTCCATTCCAATGGAGCACGAGGGGTGTAGGAGCAGGCTGTTTCTCACGTTCCTCCAGCGTCTGCAGCGCACGCTGGGGTGTGAGCGTGAGCGTGGAAGCATCGGGAGAAAGCTGCATGTGTAGGAAGCCGCCTGCGGCGGGACGCTGATAGGGTGCTGCCACTGGAAGAGGGCGCCAGTCAGGCGTCAGGAAACGGATATTGGAATCCTCCAAGCGACGCGACGTGTTGGGCTCGCCCGTCTGGGTGGTGGCGACAAGGCAGAGGAGGTACGGGCCTTCGGGAGATTCCTCAGAAGTGCCCTCGGGAGCACTCTCGGGAGAGCCCTCAGGAACGGTAAGGGGAAGGAGTTTCATCTCCATCACCGTCAAGGGGCTGGTGCGAAAGCGGGCGTAGGTGGAAGTAAGAGCCTCAAGGGCAACGTATTCTCCCATGCGGTTGCGCACACGTGCCTCCATATTATTTTCTATGAAGTCGATACAGTCCAGACGGTTGTTCTTCGTCACCAATGGCAACACTGAATCGGGCATGACGGCAAAGACATCGCGCATCATAGGCTGCGCCATGGCGCAGCTAATGAAAAATGAAGAATGAAGAATAAAGAATAAGAGACGTTTCATATTATTGTGATCCAAGATAAAGGAAGACCATACTGAGTAGGACTAGGATGAGGTCTATGGCTTTGGAGCGGACGTTCTTCTCATGGAAGACGAGAGCGCCCACGAAGAAGCTGACAAGGACGCTGCCACGGCGAATCATTGATACAACAGCAATAAGAGCATCGGGCTGTGAAAGGGCATAGAAATACACGAAATCGGCCGCGGAGAGAAACAGAGAAATCATCGGAATAGCCCACCGCCACTGGAAGGAGGCGGAAGGACGTATGAGCCGCTGCGAAAACACATGGCGTTCCGTGATGAGAAGCACGACAACCATCATTGCGAACTGATAGAAGAGGAAATAGCTCTGCACTGCCATGCGGTCAAGGGCCAACCCGCCAACCTCGACGGGCGCTATCAGGTATTTATCATAAAGAGCACTGACGGCGCCAAACAGAGCACCAAGAACCGCAAAGACGATCCATCGGTTATGGCGGAAATCAATACCTTCCTTCTTGCCGCTGCGACGAAGCATGAAATAGCCGACAATGGCTAACAACACACCAATCCACTGGTACATGTTAAGGTGTTCGCCGAAGATGAGCAAGGCGCCCAACAGCACCATTACCGGGCGAGTGGCATTGATGGGCCCTACAAGAGTCAGCGGCAGGTTCTTCATGGCATAATAACCACACAGCCACGAGCTCAAGACAATGGCAGACTTGAGGATGATATACTTATGCACCTCCCATCCGCAGACAGGAACATAGAAGATGGAAGACGCAGGCAGATAGCCCGTTGCAGACAAGACAACCAGCGGCAGGAATATAAGGGAACTGAACATCGTGTTCAGCGTCAGCACCAGCACAACGGGATTATCCTTCAAGGCTATCTTCTTGAAGACATCATAAAAGCCGAGCAAAGCGGCAGAGGTAAAGGCAAGGACTAACCACATAGTCAATATTCAACATTTTGTAGGAACAGCCCTCTCGCCGGTACGCTATCACCGGCAGCGCAGCGATCTTTTAGTTCTATCACCTGACGGAAGCCCTCCAGGGTGAGCTGACCACGGCCCACCTCCATGAGCGTTCCCACAATGGCGCGAACCATGTTGCGCAGGAAGCGGTCGGCAGTGATCTCAAAGCGCCATTCGTAATCGGAAAGCTGCACCCAGCGGGCTGCACGGACATGGCAGATGCTGGTCTTCGTGTCGGTGTTCACCTTAGAGAAACTGGTGAAGTCCTCAAACATCGGGAGAATGGCAGCAGCCTGATTCATGGCTTCGAAATTGGGCGTCTTCACCAGGCGCCATGAGCGATCACGCAGGAAAGGCGACTTACGCGTGTGTACATAATAATAATAGGTACGCGCGCGAGCGGAGAAGCGGGCGTGCATGTCATCGGCAACCGGATAGATGCGATGAATAGCTATGTCATGGGGCAAAACGCCGTTCAACCGATACACAAGATAGTCGCATGCTGTCTGCCTTGCGCTCCCCTCCCTGACGGGAGGGGTTGGGAGTGGGTCTTTTGTATCGAAGTGCGCCACCATCATGGCTGCATGCACACCAGCATCGGTGCGCCCGGCACCAGTTACAGGCACCTCCTCACGCAGCAGCAGGGACAGGGCCCTCTGCAAGGTTCCCTGCACACTCTCGCCATTGGGCTGTACTTGCCAACCGCAATAGGCAGTACCGTCATAAGATAGTTCGATGAAGTAGCGCAAATCGAAACGGGCTAACCCGCTGTTTAATGTTTAATAGAGTTGTTTCAATGTTTCAATTTCCAGACCTTATCGCCCTTACGCACCACATAGATGCCGCTGCGAGCAGGCACTGAAGTGCCGACATAGCGGCCGTCCAACGTATAGACGGCGGTGGGTTCTGCATCGAGTGACAGCTCAAGGTCTTGGACAGCCACGTTCGTGCCGAAGTCACTCATTTGGATGTCATCGAGGTTGATGCGTTTGTTCTGATTCCCGTCTTGTGTGGCAAACTTTAAACGTATTAGACCGTCACGTTTTATCTCATAGCCATAACGCTTCCACTCGCCGCTGTTGAACGCAATGTCTTGCGCTACAGGTGTCCACGTCATACCGCCATCGAGACTGTAGCTAACGTTGAGCTTCACGCCCGTATCTTTATTGTAGAGTCCTGCATAGAACCAAAGGGAATCGCAGCCACCCACCTTATCATCCTGCATGGTGATGGAACCACCTATCTGCATTCTGACACTGCGACCGTCGTTATGGAAGACTTCTGAACCGCTGATTAAGGCCCTATTCATCACCCATGTGGCAGCATCACAGGTGGCAATGCCCTCTGCATAACCAGCCGCGGACTTACTGCCCAGTTCAAAGCCCTCGAAGAAGGCCTTGGAGGCATCCACGGTCGCGGAGAGGGTCACGATGCACTCTTCCAAGCCCTTGGTCGTGAGTACCATCTCACCTTCGTAGTCGCCAGCCCCCATCCCTGCACATAGACGCACCAGGAACTTCTGTTCGGAGCCTGTCAGCACCAACGTCTGCGACCAATCCTCACCATCAGCGCTCACCTCGAAGGGCAATTCAAGCGACACAGTGGTCACGTATTCGGGCACGGCAACCGCCTTCACAGTCACCTGCACCGCACGACTTGGTCTTTCTGGTGCGGCAGCTATGACAATCGAAGAGGGATCCACGGTGAACACTGGATTCACCTCGGGCATCAGCACGGACACCTCGTTGGAAGTAGCTTTCACCACCTCGTCTTCAATAATCGACACCGTATAGTAATACAAGGTATTGGCTTGGACACTCGTCACCTGATATTGCGTATCCTGAGTCGTATATGTCTTATAGATATTGTGGGAGCCGTCCGTGTTCTTCGTATAGACCTCCAGCGTGTAAGTCGCACCTGGTTCATACGCCATCCAATTAGCCGTGAAACGACGCACATAGGGGGTGCAGACGATATCTGTAGCCTCATAAGCCGGAATACCATCCACAAAGGAGATGCTCAGCGGGTTCGTTTGCGAGACACCTCCTCCCGTGATAGTGAGGGCAGCCGCGTAGTGCCCTGCGGCCTCCGGCTTGATCCTGAGGGGTACGGCATAGCCCGCCTCCAGCTGCTCCGCACTCACCTGGGGTGTTCCAATCTCAAAGGCGGGGTTGTCTACGGTCAGCGTCAGGCCCTCAGCAATATGACGCCCACGCACGACCACGACGGTGTCCAGTCCCTTGCTCAAGGCTTGCAGGCCATAGTCGAAAGTCTGCGCTTTCATCGGCACAAAGAGTTCCGATGCGGTCGATTGAGGATCAATATAGAAGCGTTCTTCTGCACAATCGCCCCACACATAGTCTGCCAATTCAGGCATATCCACGTATGGATTGCGGTTGCCCTGAATGCCGTAGATGACCTCGTTGCGGGCGCGCTCAATATCATCCACAGGGTCAGCCTCTGCCCACTGCAGCATCAGCTCATAAACCCACGGCCGCATGGTCGTCCATGAGGTGGGATCCACGGTGAGCAAGCCCTCGGTGGTCTGCCATTCATCGGTCATGTGTTGGTAGGTCGTGGCCATATAGAAATAGGTACGCGCGAAATCGCCCTTCCACTCATCGGCAGGTTCCCAAACAGTGATGAGGCTGTCAGTACGGTAGCTGCTACTCTTCCCCACCTTGATGACGCCATTGTCGAACTTGATTTCTCCATCCACAATGCCGATGGGATTGTTGCTTTTATGTCCGTTGGCATCGCCATCAGCAGGATAGAGGTTAAAGAGGTCGCGATAGGCATTATTCTTTGTATGTCCCCACCATGAGTTCGCCCAGATGTGCTCGATATTCATGCCGTTCACCGCTTTATTGCCATCGAAGAAGCGTTGTTTATCGCTATAGCGGTCACGCACGGTGACACCGTCAGGCATCACATCGGCCAAAGCAAAGCCCGACCATGTACTGCCACCCCCATAACTGAGGACAAGGCGTGGTTGAACGAGGTCATGGAGAGCCGTCTTCAACTGACCTTTGTTCAATCCTTGCACAGTACGAAGATAATCCAACGATAGCGGCTGCGCACATAGTGTGGCAACCACAAGAAACATACAGAGCTGGAGAAAGGCATACTTTTTCATGCGCGAAAAACTATTTCACAAAACGTTTATAGGTATAGCCGCCCTTACGGACAATATATATGCCACGCTGCGCGGGTACTGCGACGCCAATATAGCGGCCATTGATATCGAAGACAGCATCCTCGCCTGCTATGGGGGACATGTAGTTCTGGTCAATTCCCGTAGGCAAGGGCTTTGCCTTGATGACACAATCGCTCAGTTCCCAAGCCCAGCAGTGGTCGGCATCTGAAGTGTAACGGAAGGCGATATTCACGACCTGACCGGCATAGTCATCAAGGTCTATGATGCCTGACGAAACAAATTCTGTGAACTTATTCTTTTCAGAGAGATACGCCGAAGGCCACTGCACATCTAATGTCGTCCAAGTGGCATCATTGGGTATCTGCAGATAATCCATTGAGATGAGGACTTCAAACATAGAGTGAGGGTCGGCACCTGCATTGTAACCTACGGAATGACTGAACAGCATCTTTGCACCCTGCATCGAAGTCAAATCCAAAGCAGGCGTTATGAGCCATGCATCACCAGACTTACCATAGTTGAAAGCATTACCGACCATTCCATAGCGTGAATCATAGGCCCAAACCTGCGATTGTGTGCCGTCTGCATTGACAATGCGGAAGTCACCGGCTCCATCACCTTTGAAATTTTGGTTGACCAAGATGACGCTATCACCAGGCTCAGGCGTAGGGGGAACAGGCGGATCGGGGATTTGTCCATCAAGGGAAAATGGGACTTCGGTCTTACTACCCCAGATGTATTCTGCCAAACCCGGTATGTCTATGAATGGGTTGCGGTTGTTCTGGAAGCTATAAACAGCCTCATTACGAGCACGCTCGATATCGTCGATAGGGTCATCCTTATCCCATTGCAGATAGAGCTCATAAGCCCATGGTTGCAAGGTCGGCCAGTCTGTGTTGGTGAGTGACTTTAGCGCTTCAGACTTCCATGTGAGGTCGCTGTAACATGTCACCATATAGAAATATACGCGTGCGAAATCGCCCTTCCACTTATCTGCGGGTTCCCACAGCTGGATACTGTTGCCCCCCGCACCAGGGCCAGTACCGACCTTCGTGCATCCGTTATCGGTTTTGGCGGTTGTAACCTTGCCCATGCCATAGTTTCCCTTAGAACTGTTAATGGTGGTCTGACATGGCATAAGGTGATGTATATCCTTATAAGCTTGGTTCTTTGACCCGCCCCACCAGCTGTTCGCTAACGAATGCTCAATATTCATGCCACTAACGGCTGCATACGGATTGGAAACGTCAAAATAACGATGGTCGTTACTGTAGCGGTCACGAACCTCGTTGGTTCCTATGATGCGGTCAGTCTTGTAAAAGCCTGCCCAAGTCTTATCTGCAGACCCCTTGCCATAATCAAGGACATCCGCCTTAGCGATAATACTATGCAGCGCGGACTTTAGATTTTCTTTCTTCTCACCAATTGCCTTAGCATAGTACACCTTCAAATCAACGCCCTGTGCTGACAGAGTATTGCAGGAAAGAGCACAGAAACACGCTAGTATAACCGTTCGCAATTTCATTTCACAAGACTTTTTATTGTTCTCTCCCCTTCACGAATCAGATATATGCCACGACGTGCAGGCACAGAATGCCCGACATATCTACCTTGCTCATCAAAAACGAGGCGCAAAACTGAAGGCCTGCACAAGTCTTCAACCCTTGTGATAAGCGGTTCTGCGATGGTAACGTCCATGCTTGCTATGCGGCTTTGTCCGTCTTGCGCCATCACCAAGAAGGGATTCATACTACCCGTCCATGTCATTGTTGCTTTATCTTGCCATTCATAGCTCTTGCCATCAATACTCATATTAGCAAGTTTGCTGTCATAAGCATGGAAGACGACACCGGTCACTTCTGCGCCCTCGATGAGTAGCACTGCGCCCTTGTAAAGGCGCACCTCGGCATCTGTCTTAATGACGCCATTCTGCGAAGTATTGGTGTAATAACTTATCTTCAAGCCATTAGCTGTTGCAGTGTAGCCATTACCATAAGTGGGGTGCTTCTCTGAGGTCCACGTGCACTGACTGAATACGATACATCCTGAATGAGCACCGGGATTATCTGGGGTTACAGGGTCGTCAGGATCAGGGTCGTCAGGATTAGGGTCATCAGGATTGGGGTCGTCAGGATCGGGGTCGTCAGGATCGGGGTCGTCAGGAATGACTACTTCGCCCTGTCCATGAGGCAATGAGACATCGAAAGCGTATGAGACGCTGTCGCCCCACACGTACTCACAGAGCGAAGGATAATCAATGAATGGATTACGGTTCTTCTGCCATTTGTAAACAGCCTCATTACGGGCACGCTCGACATCATCCACAGGATCTTGCTTCGCCCACCGTAGGAACATCTTCAAAGCCCAGTCCTTCAGGCCGGGGTATTTCTTGCCGTCGAAGACCTGTGAGGCACTGCCGCCATTCCAATTCGGATGCAGATTCTCGTAGCAGGCAAGGACATAGAAATAGACACGTGCAATATCTCCTTTCACCTCGTCATTGGGCTCAAAGCACTGCCCGCTATAGCCGCTGACTGTACATGCTCCGAGCTTGCTATATCCGTTGGCCGACATCCATGTGCCGCCATTGTTCTCGCCAAGCGGGTAATTTCCGCGACGATTGTTGACATAACCATCAGAGGGCACCACCTGCACCAGGTCACTCTTCATCTCGCCACTTCCGAACCAGCTCTGCGGCACAAGGTGTTCGCGGTTGTAGCCGTCACCCTCGCCGCTATATGAATGATTCTCTTTGGGACCGCCGATGACATAATTCGTGGCATTGGAATACCAGTCACGAAGGTAACCATCGGCACGCTTGTCTGTTTCGTGGTAAGCAGAAAGAAGACCGTCATACCCGATGTTGGTATGGTTGTGTATGATACCATAGAGAGCAGTCTTCAAATCAGCCCCCTTTTTATTGTTTGCTCCAGCATAATAAGTGGCTAGATTCTCAGCCTGTGAAGTCATTGCTACACAAGCGAATAAAAGAATAAGCGTTGAACAAAAACGAGTATATCTCATCCTGCTAATAAGGTAATTCGGGGCAAAGATAGCTGAAAAAGCTTGAACGGCAAAAAATATCGACAAGAAAAGAGCCAAGACCCATGGCCTTGGCTCTTTTTAAAGAGGTTCGCGTGTGCGCGAACTTATTTTACGACCACCTTCTTACCGTTAACGATGTACAGGCCACGCTTGCTGAGGTTCTGCACACGCTGACCGGCTACGGTGTAGATGGTCTTGTTTGCGACAGCGTTTTCAATGGTGATGTCGTTGATGGCATCTATGATCGTCTGACCATCGAGGCTATAGACCTTCACTTCCTTCAAGCCGGGAACACCCATATATTTGTAGATGTCACCCTTCAGCCACACCTGTGCACCCAGTTTGCCGGGATTGTCAAGGAGGTTCAAGTCAGCGCGAGCGCCGCCATTCGGAAGAGCTACAGGGATAATCTGAGCAATGGTATTGGCACTTGCGACATCGGCTACGAGGACATTGGAGGCAAGAACGGTCTTTCCTTCGGGAGCGCTAGCGCTGAAGACAGCGGTGCTGGCTGAGAGCGAGCTGCCCTGGATGTAACCCACGATGAATGCCTTCACCCACACGTCCTCCTCAAGGGCAGTCTTCGTGTCGGTAGCATCCTTATGCTGGATGTCAGCAACAGTGTAGGGATTCTCGAAGGAGCCGTCGCCGACGAAATCATAAGGAGAAGGAACTTCGCCATTGTCGAGGTCGGCGGCTGTACGGGGATAGAGCTGAATCGTGGTGTCTTCATTCTTCGTGTAAAGGGTGACGAAACCGGTCACAGTGTAAGGAGTCTCTTCGTTAAAGACAAAATCAGTAGCGATGTTCCAGTTGTCACGAACGGCAACCACGCCCACCGACTGCTCGAAGCTGTCGTCAGCGTAAGCATCGAAGTTGATGTTGCGGCTTTCCAGAGCAGTAGCCTGGGGAACCAGATACTCGATGAGCACCAGCTCGTTCTCATAATTGGCGCCATTAGCCAAGAGGTCTGCAGCAGCCACCTTACGGGGAAGGATGCCGAAACCGGATTCAACGACATTGACTTCATAAATGGGGTTGGCCACCTGCGTGTTGCCGTTGCGCTTGTAGAGCTTACCCTTGATGGTGCCGCTGATGATATCACCCGTCTTCAGGTTCTTGCTATTGGTGCCATAGACCAGCATACCATGTTCCTTGTCGTTGAGGTAAACGCTCTGGCCACTCACGAAGACGACAATGGCCTCGTTGAGATTCAGCTGGGCATTGACGGCGTCAGCCTCTGCAGCGGGAGCGGCAGCCTTAGCAGCAGCAAAGGTGTTAAACTCGGTGTACTCCACCTCGGGAAGGTCCACCTTGGTGGCGATGATATAACCATATTTCTTGGACGTACCCGTCACATAGACAAAGAAACCAGTTATCTTCACGACATCATTCACCTTCAACTGACTGAGGACATCCGATGCAGCGATGAGAGAACCCGTGTTCGTAGCGCCGGAAATCGACAGGTTGTAGTAGTTACCGACACTTGTAACGGTTGCAGCAACCTCAATATACTGAACCTGAATGTCAGCAACGAGGGCATCGAAAGCAGCACCGTTGAGGACAACAGCCGTGGGATAGCTAACGGTTGCAGTGCCGGTCTTATCCATTGAACCATTCTCCGTAAACTGAAGACGGCCACCATATTCTTTCGTTTCACCAATGACGGTAACGACATCACCAACGGCTACGCCAGGTTCTTCGCCGGTGTATTTGAAGATGTAACCGGTTGCATCCTGCAACAACACACCGACGCTGGATACAGCGACCACAGTGGCAGAGGCCTGAACGCCATTAGCGGGACCGGCGGCAAGAATCTCTGCAATCGTCTTGGAGGCAGCCTGTTCGATGGTGATCTCGCTTTTTGTCATTTCACTCGAAGGACCGTCTTTGATGGCCACAGCCTTGATGGTCGTCGTCTTTTCCACAACGAAGGGCTCAGAATACTGGATGGCCGTTTCTGAAGGACCGCCCTTCTCAGCAACGGGAGAACTATCGTCTGTCGTGTAATAAATGGTAGCGCCCTCCGTAATGCAAGTGATGGTCACCGTCTGAGCTTCATAATAGGTGCCTGTTTCAGGAGTGATCTTCGGGGGAGCTACATAGTTAGGATCTGAGTTCTTGATGGTTACCTCAATTTGTGTAGCACGCACCTGGTCTGTGGCAGCCTTGAAGGAAACACTCGTGGAAGAACCCGTCCAAGTTCCAACCTTGCCATCGTAGCTATAGCCTTCCTGCGCTTCAAAACATCCAGGTCCGTACTTAGAGGTACCATTGGCAGTACAAGTGAGTACGATTTCAGCGATTTCGCTTTCGCAGGAAACCGTTAGGGTCTGGTTCTTGTAAAAACGATAATCTGTGCCGTTTGCCAGGGTGCCACCAGTAATAGCAATCGTAACACCATCTTTGGTGATGCTCATGGCACCCGTCTTGCCAGTATCTGTGCCATAGACATCCTTGGTAGCATCAAAGGTTACCGTTTGTGCCTGTGCCACACCGACTAAGGCGAGCAAGGCGATGAGTAAAGAGTAGATTTTTTTCATATAAAAACAGGTTTTAAAGTGAATACGGCACAAAGGTACGGCAATTTGTCCGAATCGCAAAAAAAAACCGCACTTTCTTGCGTGCGGTTTTTAAGATTTTTACATCGGAGCTCTTAGAAGTCACCCTGAGGGCCGCCACCAAAGCCACCCTGACCGCCGCCGAAACCACCGCGGGGTCCACCCTGGCCGCCACGACCGCCTCGGAAGCCTTGGCCACCACGCTGGCCGTTGCGCTGCTGCTGAGGCTGGAAGACACGCAGGAGCTGCTGAGGTGTAAGGATGCCGGAGAGCTCTGCGCAGTACTTCTTCTGGATGTCCAGACGCTGCTGTGACTGCTGAATCTGCTCTGCCTGACGGTCGAAGATGGCTTGCAGACGGCTTGTGGCCACGGCATCCGTCAGCTCCTCCTTCTTAGAATCATTCTCGTCGGCCTGCTGGCGCTCTGTGCGCAGGGCTGACAATTCTTTCAGGTAGTTCTGATAGATAGGCTCGAATTTGGCCTTCTGCTCATCGCTAAGCTTCAAGTCCTTGATCAGACGTTCGGTGGCGCGGGCTTGCATCTCGGCACGACGGCCTTCGCGACCACGATTATCTTGTGCGTTTGTGTTGTTGACGCTGCCGAAGAGCATGGCAGCCATGGAAAGAATAAAAATAACCTTCTTCATTGTTGTAAAAATAATTTGGTTGACGTTGTTTTTTCTTCCGGAATACAAACCTACGACAAAACAACCGCGAAAGGGTTTATGCCCTCTCGCGGTTTTTAATACTTATTAACCAAAAAACTATCTTACCGTTATGTGGAAACAGCCCTGCTTCACCTCGTATTTTACATAGCAGAGACCCTCAGCACGCACATCTCGCAACACCTCTGAGAGAATGAACTTCAAAGAATCGCTACGTACGGCACGACGCGCGGCTTCATCGGGAGGACTGACGGTATGGTAGCGATTGTAGGAAATATCAAAGGTCGTGCCAAAGCGATGGCAGCTCTGCTCTGAGGCATTGCCATTGATGCGACGCAGATGGTGCACATCTTCCTCGGTGCGTAGGACGCTGGTGACAATCATCTTGTGAAGGGGTATGCCTTTCACAGCCAAAGAATCCAAGAAGCGGCGTCCGATATGCTGCAGCAGATGACTGGCTTTAGGCACCAGATAAGGAATACTGCGATTCATAGAGGGGTCAATCTGATAGTAGGGATTCAAACCTACGTAGAGCAACTCCTTCTTGCGCTGCTCGGCCTCGGCACGGTTCTGCACGGTGGCAACACCATTAGACACAGCTACGGGGAACTGCACCTCCTGCACGTCGGGGAAACACGTTTTGTAGGAAGGCACGCTGCGAATGCGATGACGCACACGAAAGTCCAGACGTGGCTGCAGCTCATTCAGCGTCAGCAGGCCCGAGTTCCTCGCAGCCACGGTAGCCACACAAGCACTGTCACCGGACTGTGACGACGTATCTGAAGCTGCGACGAGCGGCATGGACACCAGCGAATCTGCTGGTGCTTCAGAGGTGGTTGACTCATTCACCTGTGGAAAACAGAGACGGATGACAAAGAGAATTGCCACAATGGCAACAACAATCTTAATAAAAGCTCCTTTTTTCAGTATTTTCTGCATGTCTTATCTCAAAAAGCGTTGCAAAGATATAACATTTCCTTCGAATATCACCTACATTTCATAGGATTTCATTATTTTTGCACCCGAAAATGATAAACAATGACAGAGAAGCACTTTATTTTAGAAGAAGCAGACCCAGTCATCTTCTATGGTGTAAACAACACCAACATGCAGATGATCAAGGCACTACATCCCAAATTGCGCATCGTGGCACGCGGTAACGTTGTTAAGGTCATGGGCGATGAGGAAGAGATGTGTGCCTTCGAGGAGAATATGGAGAAGCTGCAACGTCACTGCGCCAAGTACAACAGCTTGGGCGAGGAGGACATCATCCACCTCGTCAAAGGCGAGCGCACACAGCGCGACGGTATCACCGGCGCCATTGTCTTCAGCGTCACCGGCAAGCCCATCACCGCCCGCAGCGAGAACCAGCAGCGCCTCGTGCAAGCCTTCGGGACACATGACATGCTCTTCGCCATCGGGCCGGCGGGTTCGGGTAAGACCTACACCGGCATAGCCCTCGCCGTGCGCGCGCTGAAAAATAAGGAGGTGCGGCGCATCATCCTCTCACGCCCCGCCGTGGAGGCTGGCGAGAAGCTGGGCTTCCTGCCCGGAGACATGAAGGACAAAATCGACCCTTACCTACAACCGCTCTACGATGCCCTTGAGGATATGATACCGCGCCAGAAGCTCAATGAGATGATGGAACAGGACATCATCCAGATAGCACCCCTTGCCTTCATGCGTGGCCGCACCCTGAACGATGCCGTCGTCATCCTCGACGAGGCGCAAAACACCACACCGGCACAAATCAAGATGTTCCTCACTCGAATGGGTATGAACACCAAGATAATCATCACGGGGGACATGACACAGATAGACCTGCCCAACCCGCAGAAGAGCGGCCTCATCGATGCGCTCCGCATCCTACGTGATATTGAAGGCATCGCCATCATCGAAATGAACCAGAAGGACATCATCCGCCACAAACTGGTAACGAGAATCGTAGAAGCCTACGAGAAAGCCCAAAAGGCTCATGAGACCCAAGAATCCCACGATACCCATTAGCCCCATTAAACCCATCATACTACAATGAACGCATTAACAAAAACTGATTTCCTGTTTCCAGGACAAAAGAGTGTCTATCACGGCAAAGTCCGCGACGTGTATAACATCAACGATGACATCATGGTGATGGTCGCCACCGACCGCATCTCGGCCTTCGACGTGGTGCTGCCCAAAGGCATCCCCTTCAAGGGACAGGTGCTGAACCAGATTGCAGCTTCCTTCCTGGATGCTACCGCTGACATCGTCCCCAACTGGAAGCTCGCTACTCCCGACCCCATGGTCACCGTAGGTCTGAAGGCTGAAGGCTTCCGTGTGGAGATGATCATCCGCGGCTACCTCACGGGGTCTGCCTGGCGTGAGTACAAGAACGGTTGCCGCGAACTCTGTGGTGTAAAACTTCCCGATGGCATGCGCGAAAACGAGCGTTTCCCGGAACCCATCATCACGCCGACGACCAAGGCTGACGAAGGCCACGACGAGAACATCTCCAAGGAGGAAATCATTCGTCAGGGCATCGTCAGCGCCGAGGATTATGAGGTGATGGAGCGCTACACTCGTGCCCTCTTCCAGCGTGGCACTGAGATTGCCGCCAAGAAGGGACTCATCCTGGTAGATACAAAATATGAATTTGGCAAGCGCGACGGCAAGGTCATCCTCATTGACGAGATCCACACACCCGACAGCAGCCGCTACTTCTATGCCGACGGCTATGAAGAGAAATTCGAGAAGGGCGAAGCGCAGCGCCAACTCTCCAAGGAGTTCGTGCGCCAATGGCTCATCGACCACAACTTCATGAACCGTCCCGGCGATGTTATGCCCGAGCTCACCGATGCCTTTGTAGAGAGCATCAGCGACCGCTACATCGAACTCTACGAGCACATCGTAGGCGAGAAGTTCTTAAAAGAGACCTCCGGCGATGATGTGGCAGCCCGCATCGAAAAGAACGTTGCCTCCTGGCTCTCCACCCACCAATCGTAACCCGATAGCTCACGGCCTACCGCCCACTAATCATAACCCCGCATCTCACGGCCTACCGCCCACCAATCGTAACCCGATAGCTCACGGCGATTCCGTCGCCGAGCCTCCCTTCCCAACAGCTATGTCCCACCCTCAAGAACCCATCACCCCCCATTCCGCAGCCTCTGGCCCTAAGCGCAAGCAGGTCGAGACGATGTTTAACCACATCGCCCCCACCTACGACCGCCTTAACCACATGCTCTCACTCGGCATCGACCGTCGCTGGCGTCGCAAGGCCATTGATGCGCTGAAGCCCTTTGCGCCGCAGACAATCCTTGACATCGCCACGGGAACAGGGGACTTCGCCATCCTTGCCGCCCGTCGCCTTGACCCTGACCGCATCATTGGCGTGGACATCAGCGAGGGGATGATGGAAGTGGGACGCGAGAAAGTGCGAAAGGAAGGTCTTGACAACGTCATCTACTTCATGCAAGACGACAGCACAAGCCTGTCTTTCGAGAGCAACTCTTTCGATGCTGTCACCATAGCGTATGGCGCACGCAACTTCGAGAACCTCGAAGCCGGACTAAGTGAGATGTGCCGTGTGCTGAAACCTGGAGGTCATCTGATGCTCGTAGAGCTCACCACGCCGCCCCGTTTCCCGATGAAGCAGCTATTTGGGATCTATGCTCATGTGGTCATGCCATTTCTCGGCCGCCTCATCAGCCATGATGACAGCGCCTACACCTATCTTCCCAAATCTATGGAAGCCTTCCCGCAAGCAGAACGGCTTGTACCGCTCCTCCGCCATTGCGGCTTCAACAGCGTGAAGTTTCAGCGCTTCACATTCGGACTGAGTACGATGTATTTAGCAACTAAATAAATCCAAATTGACGAATCATAAACTATACGGTCTGCTCGGCTACCCCCTTGGACATAGTTTCTCGCGCGCGTTCTTTCAAGATAAATTCACGCGCGAGGGCATCGATGCAGACTATCAGAACTTCGAGCTACCATCCATCGAGACTTTCCCCCAGCTCTTGACCGAGCATCCCGACCTGCGTGGTCTCAACGTCACGATTCCCTACAAACAGGCTGTCATCCCCTTCCTTGACGACCTCTCTGACGAAGCCCGTGCCATCGGCGCAGTGAATGTGATTAAGGTAACTCGCTCAAACAGCCGTACCATCTTAAAAGGGTTTAATTCCGACTTCATCGGCTTCATGGGCAGCATCCGTCCACTCCTGCAGCCCCATCACAAACGTGCGCTTGTCCTCGGTACAGGTGGTGCCTCCAAGGCCATCTGCTATGCTCTCGAGGAGCTCGGCATCGAATGGCGCTACGTCACCCGCAAGCGCCCAGTTACTGTTCCCGAGGGTTCTCCCGAGGGCTCTATTACGGTTCCCGAGCGTTCTCCCAAGGCTTCTCCCGAGGGCCCCTTCACCTACTCCGACATCACACCAGCCCTCCTCGCTGACTACACCGTCATCGTCAACTGCACACCTCTCGGCATGTTTCCCAACATCGATGCCGCTCCCACCATCCCGTACGCCGCCCTGTCCCCGCGTCACCTCCTCTACGATCTCGTCTATAACCCCGAAACGACGATGTTCATGCGCGAAGGCCGTCGCTTCGGCGCTACTGTCAAGAATGGCCTTGAAATGCTGCACCGCCAGGCCTTAGCTTCATGGGAATTCTGGAACGAACAAGACTTATGAAACTACGTTTAACGATACTATGTATGATATTGGTTGCTGCGCTGCATGCAGCCACCTACACCCCTGAAAGCCTGCCTATCCCCTACCTTCAGGACAAAACGCAGTATGTATCGAACCCAGATGGCATCTTGTCTCAGGAAGCGGTGGATTCGCTCAATTTCTGGCTTGGCAAGATGGAGGCGGAACATGGCGTGCAGACCGTCCTCGCCGTTGTAGAGCGCATCGAAGGGGGTGACACCTATGAGTTCTGTATGGCCTTAGGACGCAAGTATGGCATTGGCTCGAAGGATCAGAACTCAGGACTCATCATCCTGCTATCTACTGGTGATCGAGCCTACTATATCCTGACAGGACGCGGACTGGAAGGCACTCTGCCCGACGCCATCTGCAAACGCATCGAGAACCACCAGATGCTCCCCGCCCTGCGCGAAGGTGAGTGGGATGAAGCTATGCTCAACACCGTCAGGGCCATCGTTCTCTACGTCGATGGCGATGAGTCACTGGTCGGCAGCTCGGACTTCGACGACAACGATGATGCCATAGCACTTATCGTCTTTATCTGCTGTATGGCGTTCGGCATCAGTCTCATCATCCTCGCCATCTGGCTGGACAACCGCAAGAAAAGCTACTGTCCCAGCTGCCATCAGTACAAGATGAAGAAAATCAGAAGCTACACGACAAAGAATAAACGTCTCGGCATCCGAACTCACCATGACACCTACCGCTGTTCCAACTGCAACTTTGTCAAGGAACGTCACTGGGACGAAGATCTCCACAGCGGCACAGGCGCCGCTGCTGCCGGCGGCGCTCTCGGCGGCAGCATCTTCGGTGGAGGCGGTGGCCGTTCCTTTGGCGGCGGTGGCTTCTTCGGAGGAGGCTCCTTCGGAGGTGGATCCTTTGGGGGTGGCGGTGCTGGAGGACATTTCTAAAGGTAAAGAACTATTATCCATCAAAAAAAATAAAAGAATGAAAACACTGAAATCGATTTTGGTTGCCGTAATGGCAACAATGGCTTTCACCAGCTGCACCTACAACAAACTGGTAGAACAAGAAGAAGTCGTGGCACAAAAATGGGCCGATGTACAGACACAGTACCAACGCCGCGCTGACCTCATCCCCAACCTCGTGAACACCGTCAAGGGCTATGCTGCCCACGAGAGCGAGACCTTGGAGGCTGTTGTCGCCGCCCGCACCAAGGCCACGCAGATCACGATTGATCCGGCCAACGCCACCCCTGAGCAGATTGCTGCCTTTCAGGAGGCACAGGGTGAAGTCAGTCAGGCCCTCGGCCGCCTCCTCGCCATCACCGAGGCATATCCCGACCTGAAGGCCAACGAGCAGTTCAGCGAACTGCAGGCACAGCTCGAAGGCACCGAGAACCGCATCGCCGAGGCACGTCGCCAGTACAACGAGGCCGTGCAGACCTACAACGTCAGCGTCCGCAAGTTCCCCAACAACATCTGGGCAATGATTTTTAGCTTCGAGAAGAAGACACCGTTTGCTGCTGAAGCCGGAGCAGAGAAAGCACCGGAGGTGCAGTTCTAAGAGCAGACCCTCCCCCCTTGCCCCTCCCTTGTAGGGAGGGGAGTAATTACCAAACAAGATAGATAAGAATAAATATCCTATATGCAACAAAACGACATAAAAACAAACAGGCAAATACATCCTACTCCCCGCCCTACAAGGGAGGGGCAGGGGGGAGGGTCTGCCCGTTATATGGCCCGTGGCGTCTCCGCCGCCAAGGAGGATGTCCACGCCGCCATCAAGAACATCGACAAGGGCATCTTCCCGCAGGCTTTCTGCAAGATTATCCCTGACATCCTCGGTGGCGACCCTGAATACTGCAACATCATGCACGCCGACGGCGCCGGCACAAAGAGCAGCCTCGCCTATGCCTATTGGCGTGAGACGGGTGACCTCAGCGTGTGGAAAGGCATCGCACAGGACGCGCTCATCATGAACACCGACGACCTGCTCTGCGTGGGGGCTGTGGATAACATCCTCGTCTCTTCGACCATCGGCCGCAACAAGATGCTCATCCCCGGCGAAGTCATCAGCGCCATCATCAACGGCACCGACGAGCTTCTCGCCGAGTTGCGTGAGATGGGTATCGGCATCTATGCCACTGGCGGCGAGACAGCCGACGTGGGCGATCTCGTACGCACCATCATCGTAGATTCCACCGTCACCTGCCGCATGAAACGCAGTGATGTCATCAACAACGCCAACATCCGTCCCGGCGATGTCATTGTCGGTCTCGCCAGCTTCGGACAGGCCACGTACGAGAAGGAATACAACGGTGGCATGGGCAGCAACGGCCTCACCTCCGCCCGTCATGACGTCTTTAGCAAGTACCTCGCCGAGAAATACCCCGAGACTTACGACCACGCCGTCCCCGAGGAACTGGTGTATTCAGGAAGCTACAATCTCCAGGACCCGCTACCTTCAAAGGTGTCTGCTCCCTCCCTTATAGGGAGGGCGGGGGGAGAGTCTGCCCCTTCCGTCGGCCGCCTTGTCCTCTCCCCCACCCGCACCTATGCCCCCGTCGTCAAGGTGCTCCTCGACCAGCTGCGCCCCCGCATCCACGGCATGGTACACTGCACGGGCGGCGCACAGACAAAGGTGCTGCACTTCGTAGGCGACAACTGCCGCGTCATCAAGGACAATATGTTCCCCGTGCCTCCCCTCTTCCGCATCATCGCAGAGGAGAGTGGTGCCGATTGGAGCGAGATGTACAAGGTGTTCAACTGCGGTCACCGTCTTGAGGTCTATGTCAGCCCCGAGGATGCCGACCAGGTCATCGCCATCTCCAAGGGCTTCAACATCGACGCACAGGTCATCGGCCACATCGAGGAAGGCCCCCGCAGCCTCACCATCCGCAGCGAGTTCGGCGAGTTCAACTACTAAAGACAGCCGTGCGGATGGAAACGCCCAAGAAGCCTACCACACACAGCATGAAGCGCCGCAGCTTCACACATGAATACAGCTACCGCGGCTACTTCCACATCACCATCAGCACCGATCAGCAGCTTCGGCAGCCGTTAGGGCAGGTATGCGGCGACATCGGCAAGCCCGACGGCGATGCCGGGGCGCCGCATGTGGAACTGACGCCCTTCGGGCTGATGGTGCAACAGGAGTTGTTAACGAGCATCAATCGCCACTACCCGATGGTAGAGGTGGACACCTACGTAATCATGCCGGAGCATCTCCACATCCTCCTCCATGCCACCCGCGACATCTTCTCCGCCACAGGCCGCCGCACCCACATCGGCCGTGTCATCGCCGGCTTCAAGCAGGGCTGCAACCGCCGCTATTGGGAAATGACAGGCCGCATAACCACCCCCGCAACAGAAGGGATGGCTGGAGGGCCGGAGGAAGGGATGGTGGAAGGGCAGATGGAAAGGCTGGTGGTAGGGCAGGCGGAAGGGCTGGCGGAAGGGCTGGCGGAAGGGCAGGCGACCAAATCGCCTGACGCCATCGCAACCAACGCGGCCACACCCGCCAAGGCTGCAACCGCCAATGCTGCAACCGCCAAGGCTGCAACCACAAATGCCGCACCCGCCAAGGCCACACCCACCAAGGCGGCACCCACCAAGGCTGCGATAGCGCTCAACGATTCAATCGTTGAGCATCACCCCTCCGCCCCTCTCCCACCCCTCTTCGATGCCGGCTACTGCGATGTCATCCCCATTGATGAGGCACAGCTGGCCACCCAGCGCGCCTATATCCTCAACAACCCACGCAGCCGCCTGCTGCGCACCTCCAACCGCTCCCAGCTCATGCCCCGCCGCGGCGGCATCGACACCGCCGTCAGCCCCTCTGCCATGTGCGGATTTCTGCGCCGCGAATGCACAGCCAATCAGTTCACGCCAGCCATCTGGCAAGAGTTGCAAGCGCGCTTCCTCATTGAGAACGACCACATCAGCTGTGACAGCTATGGCAACCGCGAACTGCTGAAGCGGCGCCTGCTGCCCGTCGTTTGCCACCGTAAGGATGCCGCCCTCTTTGCTCAGCAGAAAGCGCGCTGCTTAGAGGCTGCCGCCGCAGGCGCACTCCTTGTCTCGGCTCGCATCGCCCGCGGCGAGCAGGACATCATGAATGCTGCCAGCGCTGCTGGTTACCCCGTCATCCGCATCATCGACAATGGTTTCTCTGACCGCTACCACCCCTCCGAAGAGATGATTGACGCCTGTGCTAACAGCCGTCTCCTCCTCGTGACACCCTGGCACTACCAGTTCCGCAGGAAAGACGATGCCATCCACGTCCCCTTCTGTAAAGCCATGAACTGCGTGGCGCAGGCGCTATGCAGAACCAAGGACGACTGGTGGAAACACCAGAATGCGCCCTATGCAACCCATGCAGGATAAAGGGTCGTTGGCATCATTTTTTGCCATCTTAGCATAAAAAAGCGGGAAAAATGATGGCGGTTTCAAAAGTTTGTTGTACCTTTGCAGCCGCAAACAAAGATAGGAGCGTAGCTCAGTTGGTTCAGAGCGCTTCAGTCACATTGAAGAGGTCATCGGTTCGAGCCCGATCGTTCCTACCACCACAGGCGGGCTTGTCACACGACAAGCCCGCTTTTTCTATCTGACGACGAAATACACACGCTCAACCCTTAGCTGCATCACAGAAAGAAATATACGAACTTCAGATATGGCAATAGAGAATAACGAACTGTTAGACAGGCTTGAAGGCTTAGTAAGTCGCTATGAGGAGGTAGGGACGCTCATCACCGACCCCTCGGTCATCGCCGACCAGAAACGCTATGTCAAGCTGACAAAAGAATATAAAGACCTGGGCGCCATCGTCAAGAAGCGCAAGGAATACATCAGTGCGCTGCAGACCATAGAAGACGCCAAGGAGATGATGGGCGAGGACGACCCCGACATCAAAGAGATGGCGCGCGAGGAGATGTCTGCCGCCCAGGACAGTCTGCCCCAATTGGAGGAAGACATCAAGCTGCTGCTCATCCCCGCCGACCCCGAGGACGACAAAAATGTCATCATGGAAATCCGTGGCGGCACAGGCGGCGACGAGGCAGCCCTCTTCGCCGGCGACCTGTTCCGCATGTACTCCAAGTACTGCGAGACGAAAGGTTGGAAGATTGCCATCAGCAGCTTCACGGAAGGCGCTGCCGGCGGCTACAAGGAAATCATCTTCTCCGTCACAGGCGAGAAAGTCTATGGCACGATGAAATATGAGAGCGGCGTACACCGCGTGCAGCGAGTGCCCGTCACCGAGACACAAGGTCGCGTACACACCAGTGCCGCCACTGTCGCCGTGCTGCCCGAGGCAGAGGAGTTCGACGTGGAAATCAACGAAGGCGCCATCAAGTGGGACACCTTCCGCAGTCAGGGTGCCGGCGGACAGAATGTCAATAAAGTGGAATCTGGCGTACGCGCCCGTTATATGTGGACCAACCCCAATACAGGCGAGACCGAGGAGATCCTCATCGAATGCACAGAGACGCGCGACCAACCTAAAAATAAGGAACGCGCGCTCGCGCGCCTGCGTACCTTTATATATGATAAGGAGCACCAGAAGTACATCGACGACATCGCGGCCCGCCGCAAGACGATGGTCTCGACCGGCGACCGCTCCGCCAAGATCCGCACCTACAACTATCCACAAGGCCGCATCACCGACCACCGCATCGGCTACACCATCTACAACCTCGCCGCCTTCATGGACGGCGACATCCAGGAGTGCATCGACCGCCTCATCGTGGCCGAGAATGCAGAAAGGTTGAAGGAGGCAGCGTTGTAGAGGCCTCTCCCCCTACCCCTCTCCTGTTAGAGAGAGGAGCATTAGAACTGACATCTAAAAAAACGTATATGACACGCGAACAATTATTTGAGAATATCAAGCGAAAGCAGAGCTTCCTGTGCGTAGGCCTCGACACCGATTTGAAGAAGGTGCCGCAGTTCCTGGTTGAGAAGGCAGCGAAGGACGAACACTTCGACGCTATCTTCGAGTTTAACAAAGCCATCATCGATGCCACCGCCCCCTACTGCATCGCCTACAAACCTAACCTCGCTTTTTACGAGGCACACGGCGTGAAAGGATGGATCGCCTTTGAGAAGACGGTGAAGTACATCCGCGAGCAGTACCCCGACCAATTCATCATCGCCGATGCCAAGCGCGGCGACATCGGTAACACCAGCAAGCTCTACGCGCGTACCTTCTTTGAGGAGATGGATGTGGATGCCGTGACCGTAGCTCCCTATATGGGCGAGGACAGCGTTACTCCCTTCCTCGGCTACGAAGGTAAGTGGGTCATCCTGTTGGCGCTGACCAGTAACAAGGGAAGTCAGGACTTCCAACTGGCCCCCCTTTCGTCCCCCGAGGGGGACACTACAGCTTCAGCGACCCAAAAACGGTTGTTTGAAGTTGTTATCAAAAGAAGTCAGGAGTGGGTTAAGGAAGCCTCCCCTCGGGGAGGCTTGGAGGGGGCTTCGTCTGAATGCCTGATGTACGTCGTAGGTGCTACGCAAGGCAGCGCCTTCGCCGACATCCGCAAGCTCGCCCCCGACCACTTCCTGCTCGTTCCCGGCATCGGGGCGCAGGGCGGCAGTCTCGAAGAAGTATGCAAGTACGGATGGAACGACCACTGCGGCCTCATCGTCAACAGTTCCCGCGCCATCATCTATGCCGACGCCACAGAGCGCTTCGCAGAGGTGGCAGCCGAGAAAGCCCACGAGGTACAGCAACAGATGTCTGCGATGATCAAAGTAAAGAGTTTTTAAACTCCATTCACATCTACTAAATCGAACACTTTTTAAGACAGAGCAGCCATCATTTCCTATAAAAAGTGAAGAAATCATAAAGTTATTAACGGCTTTAACGTTTTTTAACTGAATACATGACATCTATTAACAGAGAATGCTCTATCTTTGCAACGGATTTAGAAACAAACTTTATTCATTCTTCTTAATTATTAACCATTAAAGAAAAACAAAAAAATGAAGAAGATTCTTTTCTCTGCCCTCATGGCTTGCTTCGCCTTGACCGCATCTGCTCAAATTTCTGAGGGTGCTCCTTCTGCAAAGAAGTATGCTACGGGTAACCGCCCCACCAAAGGTACTTTCGGTCTCTATGTTGGTGCTGAAAGCGACCTCTTTGATCGCGTTACTGACCGTTTCGCATTCAACCCCCTCCCCATTGTGAACCTGAAGTACATGGTTTCCGACAACTTCGAGCTCCGTCTGGGCATGAAGTTCTGGAAGCAGCGTGAGTCTCTCCACTTCGGCAACGACAAGGGCGACGTTAACGCTTACGATGAGAAGTACAACGCAAAGGCTGTTGTCGCTGACAACCAGTTCCGTCCCGGTTTCGCTTATCACTTCACCAAGAGCAACCTGCTCGACGTGTATGCTGGTATCGAGGGTATCGTAGGTTGGACACGCAACGGTGTTTACACAAACAGCACAGTTGACGGTATTGAGTTAGCCACTACCACTCGCACATCTACCGTTCAGTTCGGTGCAAGCGCATTCATCGGTCTCCAGGCATTCATCGCTCGTCTGCCTCTGGCTATCGGCCTTGAGTATGGTGTAGGCACAATGTGGGATGGCGCTCTCCGTCAGAAGAACTATGCAAAGGCTGTTAACGGTGGCAACACTGTTGAGACAACGACCTATGCTCAGAACGACGCTTACTTCGATCCCGCTATGCTGCAGGGCTATGCTAACGCCATCGGCGGCCAGCAGAATGGTGTTTACGACTGGATGAAGGCTCGTAAGGGTGCTTGGGGTAGCCAGATCCGTCTGACTCTGTCTTACTACTTCAACCGTTAATCGGTCCTCACCTCACAACTTTAAAAACTTTTAAGTCAACAAGGACATGAAGAATTTGAAATATCTATTCATGGTTGGTGTAGCAGCGCTCCTGTTCACCAGCTGCGGAACAACGACCAGCACTCGGTCCTTCAGTCCGCAAATCACCCAGCTGATTTATTCCAACGATGATCTGGAGTTTGTGGGTGAGACAGAGGTATCCGTAACCTACAGCACATGGTTGAGCGTGTTCTATCAGATTCACACCGTCAACGGCGTTGAGTACGATAGCAGCAATAAGAAGATGACCAACCTGACTAACGGTGTCAACACCCGCATGTTGCCCCGTATGCTCAGAAAGGCTGCCTACAAGGTTACAGAACAGTTCCCCGAAGCTCGCTACTTCCAGGTTGTCCGTCAGACCTCCGAGAAGGAGAAGCTCTTCCTCGGAAGAGAATGGAAGAGAACCGCTCTCATCCGCGCTTACAAGATCCGCAATGGTCACCAGCACTGCCTCCCCTGCGTAATTGAAAAGCAGAACAAGCAGTAATCTGACTGAAATACTTTATTCATCCCGCCCTTTCGCTCTGAATAGGGCGGGATTTACTCATCAAAAAACAAGCTCTTCCCGACATGAAGAATTTGAAACACTTCCTCCCCATCCTGGCCATCCTCTCCATCAGCAGCATCATCACCGCCTGTCTCTCCAATGATGGCGACGAGTCACACGTCTATGGTGTTTCCACCTGGTACTCCAAGGACAGCGTTGTCGGAGGATCCCACTATCTGTTCAATGTCGAGGCGCACGCAACGAATGGCACCCTCACAGAGATGAACATCAGCAGCTACGATCCTATCCAAGGCCTTAAAGACCTTGCTAAGGTTCCCCTGAGCGGCACCAAATATACGTATGAATACGACTATCTGGTGCCTATCCTCGCGGACTCCGTAACAGAAGTACAGCTGCGTGTTCAGATCAAGAACAGCGAGGGCGAGACATGGAATGCCACCAAGTATCTGAAGGTATTCACCAGCGACTTCCGTCTGAAGGAGATTACTGGCCTACTCATCTATGAGAAGCCTTCAATCAACCACCCCAACGCCCTGAACTTCATGGGTGGCGGTGCACAGCCCATTAATACTACGTTAGAGGAAAAGGACAGCATCAAGAACTTGATCGCCTACTACGACCGCCTGGAGGGCGGTGACGACATATCCCGCGCCTTCTACACGCTGAGTCAGGAGAAGAACTACAATGTCTATATGGCTAAGATGTCGAACTTCGACTATGCCGGTGCCACGTACAAGAGCGTACGCAACGCCTTCCAGAATGCCGCAGACCTCGGTCGCAGCGTCACCGACCTAAAGCAGGGCGACATCGTCATCGTGGGCCTTATAGACGGAAACTCCGTAAGGACACCGCTGGCAGCCGTCCGCATTGTCCGCATCCTCGATGAAGCAGGCAAGGAGAAAGATTGCTACGAGCTCAATGTCAAAACTATGCAGCGTCAGCAATAGCACACTCTCTAATTAAACAGCTTCGTAAGAGCCTCCCCATAAGAGCTCTCTTTACGACCACCCATTGCATCCGGCGAACATGACCCTATGTTCGCCGGATGTTTTCGTTTGTAGAAGTTCTGCCAGTGTAACTCGGCTGAAGGACTTGACCTTATCGCCATAAGGACTTGACCTTATTGCCATAAGGACTTGACCTTATAACTAGAAGAGCTTGACTAATTGCCAGAGGAGCTTGGTCTTATTGCCAGAAGAGCTTGGTCTTATTGCCAGAAGAGCTTGGTCTTATTGTAAACACCCTATGGAGAAAACGCAAACACTCCATAGGGTTTCAGCGTTTTCTCCACAGGGTTTTCACGTTTTCTCCATAGGGTATTCGCGGAATATGTAAAGGGCACACAAAAACACAAAATATGGATGAAATACCAGGTGTTATTAGAAATAAAGAAATCTCCACCCAATATAGATTATTAAATTAAAGCTAAGAAGGTTATAAAGGTGGAGTAATCATAATAAAGGTGGGGATTAGTAAGGAGGATGGGAGAAAATATACATCTTAACATCATTTTTATGAGAAATTATTTGCATGTTTCAAAGAAAAGGTCTATCTTTGTCGCAGAAAAGAGAAGATAAGGAGTGAAAACGCACCGAGAAGTTGTGTTTTGGGGGCAGAATTTAAGAGTAGGAAAAAGAGGGAGCGGCCAGCTTTCCATAAGCGTGTGAACAAGTGAAGTATAAAAACCTTGAGGAAGGCCATGAATAAGTGAAGTATATATGATTAAGTGCAGTATATATAGAACAACGATAAGGAGTAAGAGAGAGCGCGTCAGCACAATGGGTTTGGAGCCTCTGATGGCTCGCATCCGTGACGATGCAAAAAAAAGAGCGACGGTGGAAGGTGTACGTGCAGAAATGCCGTCACTTCCACCGTTGCAACGTGCTCAGCTCTTGGATTCGTTACCCCGCATCTGTCCTGCCCTGGAAGCTTACAAGCGGCGCAGCGGCGAGACAGAGATGCGGTACAACGGCATCGTCCTGCTGGAAATCAACGACCTGAAGAGCAAGGAGGAGATTGCCGACATCAAACAGCGTGCTGCCACATGGCCCACGACGCTGGCAGCGATGACCGGCACCAGCGGCAAGAGCGTGAAGATTCTTGTGCGCGGCACATTCTCCGATGGCAGCCTGCCCACCGGCAGCGATGAGACAGCACGTTTTCATGCCTTGCTCTACGAACGCTGTGCTACGGCCTACGCCAGCGTGGTGGGACGTCCGTTCAAGAGCAAAAATGCCCGTCCGAGCGATATGTTGCGCTGGACATGGGACAACACGGCCTTTTACAACGCCGATGCTTCGCCACTACGCATAGCGCCTCACGACCTGACGGCACAGACGGGGCTGACCGCGGACAACAGCAAGGAGTACGACCCACAAGCCATCACTCCATCGGAAGAAAACTATCGTCTGTACGCGATGCGCTTTGCGCTGGCCGTGAGAAGTATGCGCCAGCAGTTTGGGATTCAGGAGGGCGCCTCTGAGAAGGGCGATTCCAAGGAAAGCACCAGCTACGGAGGCGAAAGCAAGAAAGCGGACAATAGCGCCGAAGGCAAAGGCACCCTTAACGGAGGCGAAAACAACAAGGCCGGCAGCAGCGCTGAAGGCGAGACACCCAATAGCGAACTTCAGCTGGCCGCCATCGCAGAGGCCTGCCTGCGCTTAGGCATCCCCATGGAAGAGACGCTGCGGCAAGCACACTTCTGGATCATCACCCATCTCGACAACCGCGAACGTGCCCGAACCATCGTGGAGAGCACCTATCTCTCACACCCCCAATGGCTCGGCAAGGACCGCAGCCACGGGTTGCAGGAGCTGACGATGCAGCTGCAGCAGTTCATGAAAGAGCGCTATGACCTGCGCTACAACGAGCTGAGCAACAGCGTGGAGTGGCGTTCCAACCACAGCGCCAGCTACACCTTCCGTCCGCTGGACACCCGAATGATGAACACGATGATCCAGGAAGCCCACGAGAATGGCATCGAGGTCTTCGACCGCGACATGAGACGCTACCTGGGGTCCACGCGTGTGCGCTCATTCAACCCCGCCGCCGCCTACCTGCGCAGCGTGGAGGGCCGTTGGGACAAACGAACCGATTACATCGGCGCACTGGCCGACCGCGTTCCCAACCGCAACCCGCACTGGCGTGAGTGGTTCCACACATGGTTCCTGAGTCTGGTTGCCCAGTGGGAAGGGCTGAACTACAGCCACGGCAACGCCGTCGTGCCGTTGCTCATCGGACAGCAAGGCTGCGGCAAGAGCACCTTCGGGCAGTTCATCCTGCCGCCGGAGCTGCGCAGCGACGGCTACCGCGAGTTGGTTGACTTCTCGAAAAAGACAGAGGTTGAGCGGATGTTGGCCACCTCGCTGCTCATCAACCTCGATGAATTCAACCAAATCAGCGAAAAGATCCAGCAGGGTTTCCTGAAGAACCTGCTGCAGAAGAGCAGCGTGAAGACGCGCCGTCCCTACAGCGCCTCCGTCTCCGAAGAGCCCCGCTTGGCCTCGTTCATCGCGACCACGAACATGAACGACGTCCTCAGCGACCCCAGCGGCAGCCGCCGTTTCATCGTGGCTGAGATCCGCGAAGGCCAGCAGATCGACCTGCGTGGCGGCATCCCCTATGAGCAGCTCTACGCCCAGGCCTACGAGGAGCTCTACCACCAGCATTGCCGCAGCTACTTCACGCCCGAGGAAGTGCAGCAGATTGAGACCTACAACAACACCTTCGCCACCCAACGGCCCGAGGTGGAATACCTGTTAGACATCTTCAAACTCGTTCCGCAGGACGAAGAAGGCTGTGAATGGCTGAGCAGCACGGAATTAGCCATCGAGGTACGTCGTCAGACGCACTACGAATACAGCAACAGCGCCCTCAACTACCTGGGTCGCTGGCTCACCGCCGAGAACCGCTTCCGCCGCGTGGGCAAAAAGACTTTGCATGGCATCTCCGTGTACTCCGTTCGTAGGCGAAAAAGGTAAAAATGAGCCGAAAAATAAAATACCTTGTCAAATAAGTAGGTTCGTTTTGAAAAATTCCTTATCTTTGCCGCGAAAATAAAAGCATCAAACGACTGCACATGGAATTCACAGCCCAACAAATCGCCGATTTCCTCCACGGCACCGTGGAAGGCAACGCGCAGCAAGCCGTGCACACCTTCGCCAAGATTGAAGAGGGCGTAGCGGGAGCGTTGTCGTTCCTGTCAGATTCCAAATACGAGCCCTACATCTACCAGACCGCCTCATCGGTGGTGCTGGTTCCCAACAACTTCCAGCCCGCACAACCCGTCTCCCCCACCCTTATTCGTGTGGAGGATCCACGTGAGGCGCTGGCTCGTCTGCTCATGCTCTACGAAAGCATGAAACCCAAGCGCACGGGCATCGACCCGCTGGCCTTTGTGGCCCCGACAGCGAAGATTGGCAAGGATGTCTATCTGGCCCCCTTCGCCGCCGTGGGCGACAACGCCGTCATCGGCGACGGCACAGCCCTGCACCCCCATGCCACCGTAGGTCCCAATGCCACCGTGGGCAACGACTGCATCCTCTACGCCAACAGCACCGTCTATCACGACTGCCGCGTTGGTGACCGCTGCATTCTGCACGCGGGCAGCGTCGTGGGCGCCGACGGCTTCGGCTTTGCGCCGAGTGCCGAAGGCTACGAGAAGATTCCCCAGATAGGCATCGCCATCCTCGAGGACGACGTGGAGCTGGGCGCCAACGCCTGCGTAGATCGTGCCACGATGGGCGCCACCATCATCCACAGCGACGTGAAGATTGACAACCTTGTGCAGGTGGGGCACAACGTGGAGGTTGCCAGCCACACCGTGCTCTGCGCACAAGTGGGCATCGCCGGCAGCAGCAAGATTGGCGAGTGGTGCACGTTCACCGGTCAAGTCGGCATCGCCGGACACATCACCGTTGCCGACCACACGACACTGGGAGCACAGAGCGGTCTTCCCGGCAGTGTCAAGAAGCCCGGACAAACTCTCATGGGCTACCCCGCCATCGATCCGAAGGTGTGGTCGCGCGCCGCAGCCGTCTATAAGACATTGCCCGAGATGGCTATCGAGCTCCGCGAACTGCAGAAAGAAGTCAAGGAACTGAGGGAGAAGTTGAAAAACGAAAAC
Source organism: uncultured Bacteroidales bacterium (assembly GCA_902779845.1). Classification (GTDB taxonomy): domain Bacteria; phylum Bacteroidota; class Bacteroidia; order Bacteroidales; family Bacteroidaceae; genus Physcousia. The sequence continues at coordinate 85,270 of CACZCZ010000005.1, forward strand.
TGAGGGCTGCCGGTTGACAAGGATTAAACAAAATCCTGTTTGAGATGTCATACAGGAAACACTACGATTTGAGAATATGTTAAAACAAAATACATTGGGCGGCAGCTTCACGCTGCACGGCAAGGGTCTTCACACAGGCCTCAGTTTAGTCGTGACCTTCAACCCCGCCCCCGAGAACTACGGATACAAGATTCAGCGCATTGACCTCCCCGGCGAACCCATCATCGATGCAATCGCCGAGAACGTCGTAGAAACCACACGCGGCACCGTCCTGGCGAAAGGCGAGGCACGCTGCAGCACCGTGGAGCACGCCCTGGCAGCCCTCTATGCCCTCGGCGTTGACAACTGCCTCATCCAGGTGAACGGCCCCGAGGTGCCCATCCTCGACGGCTCCGCAGAAATCTATGTGGAGAACATCCGCCACGTAGGCGTCGTGGAGCAGAACGCGCCCAAGGACTACTACGTCGTGCACAAGAAAATCGAGGTGCGCGACGATGAGAAAGGCAGCTGCATCACCATCCTTCCCGACGAGCAGTTCAGCATCACGGCGATGATAGCCTTCCAGTCGAAAGTGCTGAGCAGCCAGTTTGCCACCCTCGATGAAATGGCGAATTTCGAGCAGGAGATTGCTCCTGCCCGCACCTTCTGCTTCGTGCGCGAGGTGGAGATGATGCTGGAGGCCGGCCTCATCAAAGGCGGTGACCTGGACAACGCCATCGTCATCTACGAGAACCAAAAGACACAGGAGGAAATCGACAAGCTCGCCAAGCGCATCGGTGCCCCCCATCACGACGCCACGGAGCTGGGCTTCCTGCAGACCAAGCCGCTGCAATGGGAGAACGAGCCCGCGCGCCACAAACTCCTCGATATCATCGGCGATATGGCGCTCATCGGCAAGCCCATCAAGGGCCGCATCATCGCCACGCGCCCCGGACACACCGTCAACAACAAGTTCGCGCGTCTGATGCGCAAGGAGATACGCACGCACAAGGTGCAGGCACCGTTCTACGACGTCAACCGTCCGCCACTCATGGACATCAACCGCATCAAGAAGCTCCTGCCCCATCGCTACCCGATGCTCTTCGTGGATAAGATTATCGAGATGAACGCACAAAGCATCGTAGGCATCAAGAATGTCACCGGCAACGAGCCCTTCTTCCAGGGCCACTTCCCCGGGGAGCCCGTGATGCCCGGCGTGCTGCTCATCGAGGCCCTCGCCCAGACGGGTGGCATTCTCGTGCTCAGCAACCTGGAGCACCCCGAGGACTACAGCACCTATTTCCTGCGCATCGACAACTGCAAGTTCACGCAGAAGGTGGTACCGGGCGACACGCTTCTCTTCAAAGCCTACTTCACCGCTCCCTTCCGCCACAACATCGTACAGATGAGCGGCCACGTCTTTGTCGGCGAGAACGTCGTCGCGGAGGCAGACCTGGTGGCACAGGTGATTAAAAATTAGTTGAAAGTTGAAACCATCAACAACTTTAAACTATCAACCATAAACTATCAACCATCATGATTTCCCCTCTCGCATACATAGACCCCGCCGCCAAGATCGGTGAAAACGTGGAAATCGGTCCCTTCTGCTACATCGACAAGAATGTGGAGATTGGCGACAACAACACGCTCATGAACAGCGTCACCATCCTCTCCGGCGCACGCATCGGCAACGGCAACATCTTCTTCCCTGGAGCCGTCATCAGCGCCATCCCGCAGGACCTGAAGTTCCGCGGCGAGGAATCATTAGCCATCATCGGCGATAACAACAAAATCCGCGAGAACGTCACCATCAACCGCGGCACCGCCTCCAAGGGCAAGACCGTCGTAGGCTCCAACAACCTGTTCATGGAGGGCGCCCACATCGCCCACGATGACATCATCGGCAACGACATCATCATCGGCAACTGCTCGAAGCTCGCCGGCGAAGTCACCGTCGATGACCACGCCATCCTCTCGGCCTGCGTCCTCGTGCACCAGTTCTGCCGCATCGGCGGCTACACGATGGTCAGCGGCGGCACGGGCGTGCCACAAAGCGTGCTCCCCTACACCATCTGCGCCCGCCATCCGGCTGCCTACTACGGCCTCAACATTGTGGGTCTGCGCCGTCGCGGTTTCGAGCGCGAGGTCATCAACACCATCCACGAAGCCTACCGCATCATCTACCAGGGCGGCATGGCCCTGACCGAGGCCATCGCCACCATCCGCGAGGAGCTCCCCATGACCCCTGAAATCACATATATCCTCGATTTCATCGAAGACACCAAGCAACGCGGATTCGTCCATTAATTTGACAATTTTACATTTTTAACCTGTTTCATGTAAAGGCTTACTATGCAGCAAGTGTCCAATCGTAAAATTGTCCAATCGTAAAATCAAACCATGCTATACACCATCACCGTTGTCAGCCCCGAAGCAGAAGACTTCGACCTCGAGCTCCAGATAGAGTCCGATGCCACCTTCGCAGACCTCAGGAAACTCGTTCACGAGAGCTGTGGCTGGGAGATGACGCCGTCCCGAACGACGCGCGGGGGACATAGCCCCGCCTTCTTCGTCTGCGATGAACATTGGCACCGCCACAAAACCATCCCCGAGAGAAGCCTCGAGGACGACACCATGGAGGAGGTGGAGCTCGGCGACCATCTCGAAGACGAAGGCCAGCGCCTCATCTACCTCTTCGATGCTGACAATGCCCGCAAACTGCTCCTTGAAGTCAGCCGCATCGCCTACGGCAAACACATCGACGCCCCCCTCTGCCGCCGCAGCCACGGCACCGCCCCCGCCCTCGCAGCAGAACCCGAAGAGGCTGCCCCGGCACCCAAAAGCACGGCAGAGCTGCTGGCAGAACTCAACGCCGCTGCCATGGATGATGACGAACACGACTTCGAGCCCACCGACGACGACCTCTTCGACATGGAGGAAATCGACATGGAAGGCTTCGATTTCACCGAAGAATAATGCGCCCGATGGTTTCGCCATCGGGAATCCCCCACCCCATGAAAACCCTCTTCGTTCTCCTTGGCCCCACGGCCGTCGGCAAAACCGAACTGGCATTACAGCTTGCAGAGCATCTCGGCAGTCCCATCCTCAACGCCGACAGCCGCCAGATCTACCGAGGGCTGACGATTGGCACCGCAGCCCCCACACCCGAACAGCTCGCACGCGTACATCACGAATTTGTCGGCATACTCGATGTCACCGAGTACTATAGCGCTGCGCGCTACGAAGCCGATGTCCTCCGCCTCACCGACCAGCTCTTTCAGACCCACGACACGCTGTTGCTAAGCGGCGGCTCTATGATGTATATCGATGCCGTCTGTCGCGGTATCGACGATATTCCCACCATCACCTCCGAGACACGTGAGCACCTGCGCCAACGCCTGCAGACGGAAGGCCTCGACACCCTGAAGGCGGAACTACGCCTCCTCGATCCTGAGTACTACGCCCAGGCCGACCTGAAGAACACCAAACGCATCGTCCACGCCCTGGAAGTCTGCTACCAAACCGGTCGCACCTTCACCAGCTTCCGCACCGCCACCCATAAGGAACGCCCCTTCCGCATCGTCAAGCTTGGCCTCCGTCGCGAGCGCGCCGACCTCTTCGACCGCATCAATCGCCGCGTTGATCAGATGATCGCCGATGGTCTCCTCGACGAAGCGCGCCGGATGCTACCCTACCGCCACGAGAACGCCCTCAACACCGTAGGCTACAAGGAAATGTTCCAGGTCCTCGACGGCACCTGGGACCTCCCCTTCGCCACCGAGCGTCTGAAGAAAAACACCCGTGTCTATGCCAAGAAGCAGATGACGTGGTTTTCCAAGGACACAGACATCCAATGGTTCCATCCCGACGACACCGTCTCCCTCTTCCAAGCCGTCCTTGCGCTGTCGCGCGGTTGAGGGCGGGCGCTGTCGCGCGGTTGAGGGCGGCGCTGTCGCGCGGTTGAGGGGGGCGCTGTCGCGCGGTTGAGGGTTAAGGGATGAGGGGTGAGGGATCAAAGTTTGAAGTTTGAAAAGGAGTGGTTGTAGCTCTTTATATTTTATATTTTATATTTTATATTTCATATTTTGTATTTTATCTTATATTTCACATTTAACCTCCCCGAAGTTTTAACGGGGAAGGAATTGCGAATAACTCTGACAAACAGGGAACGGTTTCCACTACCTCTTTCTTTAAAATTCCTTAATAATCGAGGCCATTTGTCGTCACTTTCATCATTTATGTCTATCTTTGAACTGTCAAACCCTTATAAACGATGAAATCAAGATTCTTTTTTGCCTTTGTGCTCACCTTGGCCGCCTGCGGAGTCAGCGCCAAGCCCAAGACCACTGCGTACCTCTTCACCTATTTCACCGGCAATGCCCCCGAACAGGAGCAGATCTGCTATGCCATCTCCGAGGACGGCTGGAACTACACGCCGCTGAACAACGGACAACCCATCATCGCCTCCAAGGACATCGCCCGCACCGGCTGCGTCCGCGATCCCCACATCCTTCGCGGCAAGTGCGGTTGGTTCTACATGGTGGTTACAGACATGAAGAGTTCTCTGGGCTGGAGCAGCAACCGCGGCATGGTGTTGATGCGTTCCAAGGACCTTGTCAACTGGGAACATCACACCGTTCACTTCCCCGACCGCTACAAAGGAACCATGTTCGAGCACGTCACCCGCGTGTGGGCTCCCCAGACCTTCTATGACAAGATCACAGGCAAGTATATCGTCTATTTCTCCATCCTCACCGACGATGGTTCCTGCCCCTACGACCGCGTCTATTGGGCCTATGCCAACAAGGATTTCAGCGACCTGGAAGGCGAGCCCAAACTCCTCTTTGACATGAAGAATGCCAGCATCGACACTGACATCGTTCAGGACGACGAGGGACTCCTTCATATCTTCTTCAAAACAGAAGGCAGCCGGCAGAAGGGCATCAAGCAATTTATTGCGAAGGACTTTTACAACGGAAACACCTGGGAGCTCCAGCCCGGATGGTGTCAGGACACCAACAAGGCTGTCGAGGGTGCCGGCGTGTTCCGCCTGCACGACGGCACATGGGTGCTGATGTACGACTGCTACACCAGCGGCCACTACCAGTTCTGCAAGAGCACCGACCTGAAGACCTTCAAGCAGGTGCAGGACACCAAGACCGAGGGCGCCTTCACACCCCGTCACGGCACCGTCATTGGCATCACGGCTAAGGAACTGAAGCGCCTGCAGGCAGCATTCCCGAACAAGTAAAAAAACTTTTTTTAGAAGTTCAAGAGGCTCGGTTGACGACTGTCAGCCGAGCCTCGATGCGTTAAAATAACGGCCTACGCCATTTATTAAAAAGTGTTAAGATTTGAAATTAAAACGCGCTCGCGGGTATATGGTATTTAAAAAACCCTTAAATTTGACCGCTTGAAATGCTAAAATCATTTACTTTTCCCCTTAAAAAAGGGGATTTTTCACGAATTAACGAGAATTCACTAAATCTACTAATAAACTCAAATTCAAGTGTATGAAAACCCGTTTTAGCACGTACACCACGCACGTTTGTCGCGCCTTGTGCATGATGGCTCTTTGTGGACTTACTTGGGCTTGTAAAGACGATTACACTCTCGATGACGAGAAACCCGATTGGCTTTACGAGAACATCTATTCCCTCTTGGAGAAAGAAGGTACTTACAACAACTACCTCCGCCTCCTCGAAGACAAGGACATCAACACCGAAGGCGCACGTGACCTGAAGGAGGTGCTCAGCAAGACCGGCTCCAAGACCGTCTTCGTTGCCAACGACGAAGCCTGGAACCAGTTCTTCCGCACCAACGCCACGCTGCCTGCCACCAACCCATGGCACAACGCGACGAGTTATGAACGTCTGTCGCCGGCACAGAAGAAGCTGCTCATCCACACGAGTATGCTCAACAACGCCATCGTCATGGAGAACCTCTCCGCAGCAGACGGCGACGGCACCCACGCTCCGGAGCCCGGCCAGTATATGCGCCGCTACACGGACGTCGATGTCCTGGACACCATCACCTTCCTCCCCGCCAACCAGGTGCCTTTCTCCTACAGCCCTGTTGACGAGGACTACTGGAAGGACTTCCGTGGCAGCGCAGAAGAACCCGGCACGGGCATCTATGTGGTCACCGATGCTACCCGCAACATGATGATTCACTTCACTCGTGAGCACATGGGCCGCGGCGACATCCAGATCACCGATGAGGACTTCAAGAAGATCGTCGGTCAGACCCGTACCGCACAGGACGTTCACATCTACAATGCACGTATCACCGCCAAGGATGGCGTGGCCGAAAACGGTTATGTCAACCTCACCGAGCGCGTGCTGGTGCCACTGCCCAGCATGGCTGAGGTGATTCGCCTGAGTGGCAAGACCAACATCTTCTGCCACATGATGGACCGCTTCTCCTACCCCGCACCCAACACCGCCGTGACGCAGAACTATAAGAACCTGCACCCCGACTTCAGCGGAACCATCTACACCAAGAAGTACTTTGCGAGCCTGGGACCCAACGGCGTTCAATCCCTCGATCCCAACAACAACACGGTGTCAGACCTCCTGAACTACGACCCGGGATGGAACGAGTTCGTTCAGTCCGGTGATGCCCGCAAGGATATGGGTGCCATGTTCGTCCCCAACGACGAGACCTTGATCCGCTACTTCTCCGTGGGCGGTAGCGGCTCGCAGTTGGTAGAGACCTACTCTCCCGAGCATCAGGCTACGACCTTTGACATCAACGACCTGGATGCCCTCTACCAGAAGATCGACTACATCCCGCTCTCCACGCTGTCCAAGTTGTTGAATGTCATCATGCACCCCTCCTTCGTAGATGCCGTCCCCAGCAAGATGCATAAGCTGCGTGACAAAGAGTCCCAGGAAGAGATGTTCACGCCCGATGACATCGCCGAAATCGACACCTGCCTCCTGGCCAACAACGGCTCCGTCTATGTGATGAACAAGGTCTATGGTCCTGCCTCCTACGAATCCGTCGTGGGCCCGGCCAACATCAGCGAGACCAATCTCATCATGCAGTGGGCCATCAACAACGGTCAGGTTTCCGCTCAGGACAAGATGCACATGAACTACTACGCCTACCTGATGGCTATGCGCTCCACGTTCTCCTTCTTCCTGCCGAGCGATGAAGCCTTGAAGCGCTACTACGACCCCATCAGCTTCACCAGCCAGCACCCGCGTGTCATCCAGATTGAAATGAAGTACGACCGCAATGGCAAGCCTACTGGCAACCCGCCCCTTCAGACCGGTAAGATCCTTTACCTGTATGACCCCGTGGAGGGTACCATCGCCGAAAAAGCCTTCAACCTCGACCAGCTCAATGAGATTTCTCTGCTGAGCCGTCTGCGTACGATCTTGGAGAGCCACACCATCGTCCACAATGCCGAGAACCCCATCGACAACGAGGATGAATACTACCTGGCCAAGAACGGTGCCGGTCTGAAGGTCACCAAGGAATACAATCCCGCCACGGGCAAATACAACATCACACAAGTCCAGGGTGGTTTCCAGCTTGAGAACGAGCGCGCCGGAATGGTGGAAGCCGTCGATGGCGGCACCGCAGCCGATGGAACCGTGCATATCGACATCGAGCCTAAGAACGCAATGGAGAAATTGAACGGTCACACCTTCATCCTCGACGATGCACCCATCATCCCTGCCAGCCGAAGCATCTATTATATATTAGATAATGAATTCGCCGAGGAAGGCCAGGCCTTCTATGAGCTCACCGACGTGGAAGGCAACACCGACATCATTGAAGCTTGCAACCTCAAGGAATCGACGATGGCCATCTGGGATACCGGTGGTGCCATTGACAAGAACGTGAAGTTCCTCAGCAACTTCAACTACACCGTTCTCGTGCCCACGCCCGAGGCACTGGATGATGCCATCGCCAATGGTCTGCCCACATGGGAGAGCATCCGCGAAGACTACGAGAACAGCATTGAATATGAGGGCGAAGGTGAAGACCGCCAGCCCCGCTACTGGGACAACAACAAGAAGCACGTCATGTGGTCAAGTCCTGAAGACAGCCTTCGTGTCCTCACACAAGTCACCTACCTCAACAACTTCATCCGTTGCCATTTCCTCGATGTCAGCTTCTTCGAGGACAAGACAGCCCGCGCTGAGAACGAGTTCACCACCTCCAGCTACGACATCACCAACGGTGTCTTCGTCAAGGTTCACATGGGCCGCAATCCCTCGCAGCTCTATGTCCGCGACAATGTCGGAGGCGAGATTCACCACACCACGGGTGACTTGCGCAACATCATGACCAGTGACATGACCTGTATCACGGATAACTCTGGAACGATGTCAGGTCCGAAGACCTCACCCACCGGCAAGTCTCAGATGAACGGCATCGTCCTGAAGAGTTCCAGTGCCGCCGTTGTCCACCAGATCGACGGTGTCCTCAACCACACCCCGCTGGTCAACGGCCGCCACGACAGCACCTGGGCTACGCCCTCTGCCTGCAAGCGCTACCTCCAGCGTTTCTCCATTCTCCCCTCCTCCAGTATCCAAAACATGAAGCGCCATGAATAAATTCCTCAAACTGATTCTGCTATGTGCGGTCTGCCTCACGGCCACTACCGCCAGCGCACAGCAACGACGCATCTCGGGTACCGTATCGGATGACTTCGATGTCGTGCCGGGTGCCAATGTGGTTGAGCGCGACAAGAACAACCGTATCATCAGTGCCACCGTCACTGATATGAACGGCCACTTCACCCTCGCCATCAAAGACCCGAAGAACACGCTGAACGTCACCTTCATGGGTCTGAAGCCTTACAGCAAGGTCATCGGCAACCAGAACACCTGGACCATCAAGCTACAGGACAACACCAAGACGATGACCGAGGTGAAGGTTACTGCCAAGAAACGCCAGCAGTCCGGCGGCCTCAGCATCCCTGTCCGTGAGTTGGCGGGTGCCACACAGACCTTCAACATGGACGAGATGGAAGGTATGGCCTTCGAATCCGTCGATCAGGCCCTGCAAGGTCAGATTGCAGGTCTCGACATCGTGCAGAACTCCGGTAACCTCGGTTCCGGTACCACGATGCGTCTGCGCGGTACCACCACCATCAACGGTAATGCACAGCCCCTGATTGTCGTCAACGACCACATCTTCGAACTTCCTGAAGATGCCGTCAAGGACATTGACTTCGGCGACCTCGACAACGAGGAACAGTTCTCCACCCTGCTGAATGTCAACCCCGAAGACATCCAGAGCATCGAGGTCCTCAAGGACGGTTCTACCGCCAAGTGGGGTGCCAAGGGTGCCAACGGTGTCATCGAAATCAAACTCCGCCGTGGTCACAAGGGTAAGACCAACGTCACCTTCTCCTATAAGTTCAATGGCACCTGGCAGCCCGATGGCTACGAGATGCTCGACGGTGACGGCTACACCATGATGCTGAAGGAGGCCTACTTCAACCCCCAGCAGAAAGCCACCAATATGCCGGAATTGGACTACGACCAGAACAAACCCAACATTTATCCCCACTACAGCAAGAACACCGATTGGATCGACGCCGTACGCCAGTTCGGTCAGGAGCACAAGTGGTACGTCACCCTCTCGGGTGGTGGCGAGAAAGCCCAGTTCCGTATCTCTGCCGGTTATGACAAGTCCAAGGGCTCCATCATCGGTCAGACCTACGACCGCTTCACCACACAGACCGCCCTCGACTATGAAGTCAGCGACCGCATCAAATTCCAGTCGAACATCCAGTTATCGTTCTCCAACAACCACAAGAACAACCCCAACGACATCCTTGCCCGTGCCTATAAGGCCATGCCGAACATGAGCATCGATGAGATGAAGGCGCAGATGGTGGACGGACAGCTTACCTACGTGCCCACCGGCAACTACTTCAACATGCTGCCCCTCAACGCTTCGCAGAACGATATCAGCAATTACGACTACACCAGCTACAACCTCTACGACATGTTCCTCAACGGCAACCCCGTGGCCTATGCCTATGGCGGTTGGAACCTGGAGAAGCAGTACAACCTGACACCTCAGTTCAACCTGGAGTACAAGTTCCTGGGCAAGGACAACGACCACACCCAGTTGAACTATAAGGGCGATGTGCAGCTGAGCATCTACAACACATCCAACGACAGATACCTCCCTGCAGAGCTCCGCACCATGGACTGGATTTATGGAGGCGACAACACATGGCTTCACCATGGCAACACCCGAATCAACAACCAACGCAACACCGTGGGTAACTCCGAGTACAAGAGCCTGGAGTTCTTCACTCGCCACGACCTGGCCTTCTACCCCCACTTCAAGAATGAAGACTGGAGCGCCAGCGCCCTCGTACGTTGGGAGTTGAAGTCCGGCCAGTCCAGCAGCCAGAGTACCGACCTGTGGAACGTGCCCAACGGCATCACCGATCCCACCGTCGTGGCCCTGCTTCAAGGCGCCAGCGCCTCCAACGGCGAATGGCGCGAGACCAGCTTTTTTGCGCAGGCGCACGCGTCCTATAAGAGTAAATATAACCTCGATGTCAGCGTACGTTGGGACGGCTCCACCGCCTTCGGTAAAGGCAGCAAGTTCGGCACCTTCCCCTTCGTGGGTCTTCGCTGGAACATCATCGATGAGCCGTGGATGAAATGGTCCAAGAAATGGCTGAGCATGCTCTCCATACGTCCCACCTGGGGTATCACCGGTGGCTCCGGCGGCGGCGGCTTCAACCAATACAACCGCTATGCACAGGTGATGGACAGGACCTACAACGGTCACAACATCATCATTCCTGAGAACCTGTCACTGAGCTCACTGCGTTGGGAGAAGACCCAGAAACTGAACCTCGGTTTCAACCTCGGCCTGCTGGATGACCTCCTCAACTTCGAGCTGGAAATCTATGACAACAGGGTCTCCGACCTGATTATGCACGACCAGCGCATCGCCGCTGCCAACGGTTTCTCCTCCCTGGCTAAAATCAACGCCGGTAAGATGAGAAACAGCGGTTGGGAGTTGAACTTCTCCACCGGCTGGTTTGCCAAGGTGGGTAAGTTCTCCATGAAGGTGCGCGGTAACGTGGCACAGAACATCAATGAGATTCTGGAGATGGATCCCCTCGTGCTCGAAGGCCTGAACCCCACCGAGAACGACGAGCCCGGCAACCTTGACTACTACGGCCTCCGCCGTATTCAGGAGCACAACGCCTTCGGTTCCATCTACGGTCTAAGATACAAGGGCGTCTATCGCTACGACTATGAGCACAACGGCTATACCCAGGAGTCCATCTACAAGTATGGCTATGCCGAGGTCGATCAGAACGGCGTCAGCTGGGAAGAAGCCCGCAACAGCGGCATTGCATGGGGAACAGGTACCGGTTATGACAAGGCCGGAAATCCCATCAACACCGCAGCCGCTGCACAGCGCCGCGGCGACGAGAACGCCACCTGTCCTATCGCCTACGATGCCAACGGCAACATGCTGACCGACCAGCGCGGCAACCCCTTGCACATGTACTACTGTTACACCCGTGCCAACAAGAAGGAATTCCAGGGTGGCGATGTCATCTATGAAGACATCAACCACGACGGACAGATCAACCGCTTGGATGTCGTCTATCTCGGCAACTCCAACCCGACCTGCAATGGTGGTTTCGGCTTCACACTGAAGTATGACCGCTTCTCCCTCAACACAGGCTTCACCTTCCGTACCGGCTTCGATATCGTGAACACGGCCCGCGCCAATGCTGAGAGTATGCGCGCCAACGACAACCAGAGCTATGCCACCACATGGCGCTGGCGTAAGAACGGTGACATCACCGAGATTCCGCGCGCCCTCAACTCCTCCATCTATGAGAGCTACAACGCGCTGCCCAGCGACCGTTATGTGGAGCGAGGCGACTACCTGCGTCTGCAGTACATCCAGCTCAGCTACGACTTCAACCCGAAGCTCCTGAAGAAGGCGGGCATCCGCAGCCTGAAGCTCTTCGCGTCGGCCAACAACCTCTTCGTATGGAGTAAGTACACAGGTACCGATCCTGAAGTGGCACCTTCGACCTGGGCCAAGATTGCCTTCGATGGCAACCGCACCCCGCGTGCACGCTATTTCACTGCCAGTATCAACTTGGGATTCTAAAAGTACAGCGATATGAAACGAATCACATATTTCACACATGTCATGCTTCTGGGACTCGCAGGTCTCGGCATGACGTCCTGCACCGACTTCCTCACCCTCTACCCCCTGGACAAGGTGGTAGAGGAGAACTTCTGGGAGGATAAAAACGACCTGGAAGGTGTGCGTTACGGCGCCTATATGCAGATGGCCGGGACCATCGAGAAATTCATCGCATGGGGCGACGCTCGCTCGGATGCCTACGAATATCACACCATCAATCCCGACAACAGCGATTATCGGGAAATCATGTTGGCCAACCCCGACTCTACCATGGGCATCTATGACTGGGGAGCCGTCTATACGACTATCAACTACTGCAACAAAGTGCTTTCGCATGGCGATGAGATTTTGGAGAATGACCCGCAGTTCACACCTACGGAATGGCAGCAGATGAAGGCCGAGGTGACGGCCCTGCGCGCCCTGAACTACTTCTACCTCATCCGTGCCTTCAAGGATGTCCCCTTCACCTTCGACGTCATCAACTCCGACGAGGATGTGCGGACCTTCAAGAACACCTTGCAAATGGATATCCTCAACACCCTGATCGACGACGTGAAATCCGTTGCCGGAATGGGTAAGAGCCGCTTCCCCAAAGATGCCGACACGAAGGGCTTGATGACCAACACCGCCATCTACGCCCTGTTGGCCGAGATGCACCTCTGGCGCAGCGCCCTGCGCGAAGGCCGTCTGGCGGTTGTCTCGGGTGAGCCCGTCTATACCCAGGAGGATGTCCTGGCGGATGCACGCAGTGTCATCGAATATGGCCAAAAGGCCTTGGATGCACTGGCACTCCAGAACCAACAGATTACCAACAGTTCCTACGACCGCAACACCAGCAAGAAGGACAAATACGGCAGCGGTCTTGAGAATGCCGACCTCATCAAGAACGAGGATATGGACGGCGACTACCAGCAGAACTCACGCAGCATTGAAGTCAACAGCTTCGATGACATTTTTGTGCGCGGCAACAGTGAAGAGAGCATGTTCGAGATACAGTTCTCCTCTTCCGACCGCCGCAACAGCGGTTTCATGAGAAGCCTTTGGGGCTTCAAGACGGACAAGAGATTCCTCCTGGCTGTCAGCAACATGGCTGTTGACAATGCGCTGAAGAACCTGCCTGCCGGAGCCGTGGACTGTCGCAGGTGGTACATTTGCGCTGACGGCAGATACCTCAATTCGGAAGGCATCCGGAATCTGGACGATAATTCCAAATTCTACTACTGCACCAAATGGCTGGATTGTACATTCGACAGAGCGTCCTTAAATGGTACCATGGTCACAGATGTTATGAGCGACATCTCTGTCACCAGCTACAGGAACTGGATCATCTACCGCATGACCGATGTCATGCTGATGATGGCCGAGGCTCATGCCGTTCTGGGAAATTACGCTCAATGCCGCAGCATTGTGGATGCCATCCAGAAGCGTTCCACGCTTGACCAGACCACAGGTCTCTCCAAGAGCACCGACAACAACAAGGACGCCTGCATCAAGCTGGTCATGAACGAGCGCCTCGTAGAACTCTTGGGCGAAGGCAAGCGCTGGTTTGATCTGGTCCGCTACGCCGAGCGCATCGGCGGCGGCACCAACCCCGATCCCCGCGAGCCTCAGTTCTTTAATGGCGCCGATGGCGTCTCGCAGATGGTGGAGGACTACCTGGCAAAGGGTGCCTATTCCAAGCTGAAGTCCAACATGAAGAGCCGCATGCAAAACCGCTACGGCCTCTACAGCCCCATCTACTATCGTGAGCGTAGCGCCAACTACTACGAGATTCCACAGAACCCTGTATGGAACCGTGAAAAGGGCGACAACAACAATCAGTCCGGTTCTTAATAACGTTTCCACAGATAAATTCTACAACTATGAAATATTTAGCACGAAACCTTTACAGAATCCAAGCACTTATGGCTTGGGCTGTCATCGTCGCTGCTTTGGCCTCGTGTTCGGAAAACATCGATACCGAGTACCAATTCACAGCCAAAGAGGAGACCATCCTCGAATATCTGGAGCAGGGTAAGAATGCGGAGCTCTACACCGAATACGCAAGCCTGCTGCATCAAGTACCCATCAGCCGCCAGTCGTCATCAACGGTGGCACAGCTGCTGTCGGCACGCGGTAACTACACCTGCTTCCCGCCGAACAACAAGGCCATCCACGACTACCTTGACTCCCTGCGTGTCAAAGGCATCATCAGCCAGGCCTCCTGGGACGCATTCCCCAACGAAGAAGTCCTGGACTCCATCCGCAAGGTCATTGTCTATAACAGTGTCCTGGACGGCACAAACAGCGCCACAGTGTTGGAGATGGGTGACATCGTCGCACAGACGGACGATGTGGATTTCCAGTTGCCGAACCTCAACAACCGCAAGTTGTTCAAGAAGACGGCCGGACAGGACTCCATCCTCATGAACGGCGTGGCGTTTATTGACCTGAACAACCGCGATATCAAGTGCCTCAACGGACGTGTCCACGAGGTTCACGCCGTGATTGCTCCGAGCAATAAGACCATGGCCGATATCTTCCAGAACATCGTTGCCGAGCGCACAAAGGGCTTCCTCGTGATGGCCAAGCTCATCCAAGCCTGCGGATTAGGAGACACCCTCAGCAAGACGCAGGATGACGTATGGGAGAATCTGGTATTGGACGGGGCCGTCAAAGACCTGCCCAAACATCCTACGGAGCAAATCGGTTCTATCCCCTTGCACCGTCTCTATGGCTTCACCATCTTTGCCGAGCCGGATGCGCTCTGGGAGAGCGAAATCGGAAAGCCCTACGACCAGATTTCCGTGGAGGACATCAAGGCTTACCTGATCAGCAAGGGAGCTTATCCCAATGCCACCCAGGGCAACGACTACACCAATGAGAACAACATCATCAACCAGTTTGTCACCTACCACGTTCTCCCCGAGAAGCTCAAGCCTGGTAGTCTGGTCATTCACCACAACGAGAATGGCTACTGGTGGAAAACACCTGAAACAGGCTTCAGCATCCCCGTCTTTGAATACTTCACCACGATGGGTAAGCGCCGTCTGCTGAAGATCTATCAGAGCCGCGAGAGCCAGGAAGAAGACACCGAGCGCGACGATGCCAACGGCGGTATCTTCCTCAACCGCTTCCCCATCCTGAGAAACGGACGCGGCGATTTCATCGATGAGAGCAACCCCCAGAACAACGACTACCACGAGAGTGGCCGCTTCAGGGAGGCTGGTAGCGCATTCGCGATGTATCCCGACGAGAACATCGGTAACAAGATTCGCTTTGAGGCAGAAGATGCTGCCGACTACCAGCAGATCAAGAACTGCTGCATCTATCCCCTCGAGCGTGTGCTGGTTTATACGGAGAACGTACAGAACCGCCTGGCCGGCGAACGCATCCGCATTGACATGACGGCCATGTTCCCGGAATTCATCAACAACGACCTCCGCCATCCCTTGGGTGACTATCCCGACGGCAGTACCCAGACGAAGGGCTTCCCTGTAGAATATCCCTATCTGGCCAATGTGGAAATGCGTGAAGGTACACTCTTCTATTTCTTCACAGGCCACAACCGCGGCTGGAGCAACTACCAGATGGACGAGTTCAACATCATCGGTAAATATGAGTTCACGATGAAGTTGCCGCCCGTGCCGAAGAAAGGACACTATGAGATTCGCTTCGGCGTCAGCTCCGGCTCCAGTGTTCGCAGTATGTGTCAGGTCTATTTCGGTGACAACCCCAATTACCTGCCCGCCAAGGACATCCCCATGGATCTGCGTATCGGCTTTGTCCGCCACCGTTTCCGCAGCGGCGACCAGGTATCCAACTTCGGTTACACCTCCGACGCAGAGTATGAGAACGAAGCCAAGAGCTTGAGCATGGAGGAACAGGACGAGATCACCAAGTCCCTGCGCGCCCGCGGCTTCATGAAAGGTCCTAAGTACTTCCACATCGGCGAAGGAACCGGCTCGAGATTAGGCATTCAAGGCGAACACGTCACACGACGTATCATGGTAAGTGAAGATATGGATCCCGACAAGACCTACTACATCCGCTTCAAGAATGTACTCGACGACAAAGAACTGCAGTTCTTCATGGACTACTTTGAATTTGTCTCCAAAGAGGTCTATGATAACCCCGTGGAACCCGAAGACATTTGGTAACCTTATAAAAAACCGATTATGACACGCACATATTTGAACAAAGTCATCCTCATCGGAGTGTGGGGCATCGCCATGGCGATGACCCTCACCTCCTGTGCCGACGACCATTTCGATATTCCTGAGGACTCCGGCGAGGGCAACGTGGCCACCCAGAGCATCTGGGAAGTGATTTCTTCTGACGCGAGTCTGTCCAACTTTGCCAAGATCGCAGAGAAGACTCCTGTTTACAAGGACGAGAAGCACCCCATCGCCAACTACACCTTTAAGGATGTACTCAGCGGCGACCAGGTTCTCACCGTCTTTGTACCCAACAACGATGCCTTCACGGCCACAGACCTGGCAGACTATGAGGCGCTGTTGCAGACACGCCCCTATGATGTATTCCTGAGCTTAGTGGGCAACCACCTGGCCAGCGGCCGCTACGTGGCATCAGGCCTGAACCCGCAAGGCAAGGCCGAACGCCTGATTTTCCTCAACAACAAGAAAGGCATCTTCGACCGCGAGAAGAAGACCATCAAGGATGTGGCTATCAGCCGTCCCAACATCAGCGCCACCAATGGCATCGTCCATGTTGTCAGCCAGAAAATTCCCTTCGCCTATAACCTGTATGAGTACATCCGTGCCAACAAGGGCTATGAGCATCTGAATGCCTGGCTGAGCGCCCACGATACGCTCTTCTTCAACTCCAACGCCAGCGCCATCGCCGGTACGGACAAGACAACAGGTGAGCCGATTTACGTGGACAGCGTCTATACACGCTTCAATTCTCTGTACTACTTCTCCTATCAGCCCAACTCCGTGGAATGGACGGTACCCCACAAGGGCGTAGCCGCTAATCTGGAGGATGAAGACAGTATCTATGCCATGGCCATCCCCAACGATGCCGCTTGGGAAGAGGCCGTAGCAACAATGAAGCCCTGGTACAACTATGCCGACATCTACTTCGATGCTTACCAGGAAAACAACGCATTGATGGATGTAGCTGCCGGCAACCGTCCGACCCTCGAAGTGAAGGACACGGTGCAGGAGGCTGCCATCAGCATGGATATTGTGTCACCGCTGGTGTTCAACGTCAGAATGCAGAAGCGCATCAAGGGTGTGCAGGAGGACTTCTGGACCGTAGAATCCTTCCTGAGCCATAAGATGACCAAGCTCTTCAACACGCGTTCCGACACCTTTACCATTGACAAGGACGAGACAGAGGATGTGCGCGACCTGATCTTTGAGGGCAAACAGCCCATCACCGTCAGCAACGGTCTGCTCTATCCCCTGGATCACTGGAACTTCCGCAAGACGTACAAAGCCTTCAACATCGAGATCAAAGCCAACGCCTTCTCGATTTACCAGCCCGGACGTTACAACCTCTCTGAGGCTGAACAGAAAGACGGCAAGCACACCTACAATGCCACCTTCGAGTCCAAGAGCGTCGATAACGGCAGTGATTTGGCTCACAAGTACGGCCAAGTGTCGAAGAGCTCTTACCTCAGATTCAGGCGCGATTCAGGCCAGCCCAAGGCTACGTTCAAGCTGCGCGGTTCTGAAGAAGATCAGGACGTGCTCAGCAACATCGAATACGAGGTTGGTATCGTCATGGTCCCGGACTTCTATTACAACGAGGTTGATCCCGAGGAGGACCCCAAAGTCATCAAGAAGAACTCTCTGAAGGCCACCATTACCTACCTCAGCGAGAGCAAGAAGGATAAGACTTGGAGCACAAAGAAAGCCTTTACCTATGAAGGCGAGAAAGTAGATACCATCTGGATGGACGAAACCATCACCTTCCCCTACTCCTATCGCAACATCACGAAGGCTTACCCCATCTTCCAAATCCAATCGCAGGCCATCCCTTCAACGATGGAGCGTCAAGGCTATCAGACCACGTTCTCCGTGGACCGGATTATCCTGCGTCCCAAGCAAGAGCAATCAGCTCAATGAATCAATATGAATCTTTTAACCTTCTGAAACTACAAGTATGAGATTCTATTCAACTCACCTCAAAGATATGGCCATCCGCTTGGGACTATGCTTGCTTTTCATCGTCGGTGGAAGCATGACGCCCCTCATGGCCCAAGACATGTTCCAGGAAAATCGTGTCGATGACACTGCCGAAAGGGACAGTGCCGCATTGGCCAAGCTCCGTAGGAACAAGAAAGCGGAAAAACAATACCCCATGAAGTCGGTGTCCGGTAAGGTCATCGACGATGCCACCGGAGAACCCATGAGCGGCGTTCGCATCCAGGCTCTCCAATTGCCTAAGTACTCTGCCCTGACAGAGGAGGACGGAACCTATAAGCTGGAAGTGCCGGTGTTCTGCCATGCACTCATCATGGATGCTCCGGACTACAACCTGCTCCAACTTGCCATCAAGGGCGAGACAGATCAGGATGCACGCCTTATCAGCAGTAAGTTCCACAGCTACTACACAGGCAATACGGAAATCATTTCACAGAAGAAAGCCGTCCTCGACGAGACCAGTTCCGTCACCGTGGAAACAGATATGCAGAACCTGCTCGCAGGTGATCTCTACTCGGTGAACCGCAGCGGTCTGGTCGGACAGGGAGCTTACTTCTCCATCCGTGGTGTGAACTCCATCAATGCCAACGCACAGCCCCTGTTCATCATCGATGGCAACATGGTTGACATGGAAGAAGGCCGCACCAGCCTCCACGAAGGTTTCTACAACAACCTGCTGGCTGGCCTCGATCCCGAAAACGTGGAAAGCGTGCAGGTCATCAAGAACGGTACGGCGCTCTATGGTGCCAAGGGTGCCAACGGTGTTGTCATCATCAACACCAAGCGCGGCCACAGCATGGCCACCAGAATCAATGTCCGCGTCTATGGCGGCACAGAGCTGGTACCCGAGAAGCTCCAGGTGATGGACGGCCCTGCCTACCGCAGCTACCTGAGTGAATTGGCAGGAACCATCAAGGAAGTGCGTGAATCCACGTCGGGCAATCTTGACAAGTATGCCTTCCTGAACAATGCTCCCGAGAGCAGCAACTACTACTACAGCGTGTTCCACAACAACACAGACTGGCAATCAGACCTCTACCGCAACACCTTCGTACAGAACTACAAGGTGAGCGTGGAAGGTGGTGACGAAATCGGAATGTATGCCCTCTCACTGGGCTACAGCGACGGCAAGTCCACCATGAAGGGCAATGACTTCAGCCGCCTGAACCTGCGCTTCAACACCGACATCCAGATCTTCTCGAAGTTGAGGGCCGGTTTGGACATCGCCTACAACCAAACCAGCTACAATGTGCTGGACACGGGCTGGAGCGAGGACTACTCGATGCAGAACATCGGTTCCCCGAATGTCCTCGGTCTCCTGCAGGCACCGTTCCTTTCGCAGTACGCCTACTACCACAGCGAAGCCGCAGGCAAGCTGCAGCTCTCCAATTCCTATGCCGGTAAGTATGCTTCTACCGCCACCTTGGGACAGTGGATTCAGAACCCCTTCCAGTTCGCCAACCAGCTCGACCCGGACATCAACGAAAGTCTGCGTAACCCCTACTGGATTCTCGAAAACGGTAAGGGCAAGAACAAGAACTATGCTGAGCTGACACAGATCAGCATCAACTTCGCCCCGAAGTACCAGATTACGAAGCAGTTTGCCATCAGCGACCGCTTCTGCTACACGCTGAACCGCAACAACGAGAAGTACTTCTTGCCCATCAACGGTTCTACCTTGTATATGCTGAATGACCTGGGTAAGATTTCATCGGTCCTGAAGTCGCAGTTCACGAAGGAGACCACCATCAACAACGACCTGCGCATTGAATGGGGCAACACCTACGGCGCACACAAGGTCAATGTCTTCGGCGGCTGGCGCTACAACAACTACAGCTACAGCTACTCCTTCATTCGCGGCTACAACAACGAGAACGACAAGCTGCCCAATATCTCCAAGAGTATGGCTTACGTGAACTACGGCGGTACGAAGGACAACTGGATCGACATGACATACTACCTGAATGCCGACTACAACTTCCAGAACAAGTACTTCGCTGAATTCGCTGTATCCGCACAGTCCAGCAGCCGTTTCGGTAAGAACACCAAGGACGGTCTGAAGATTGCCGGCGTGAGCTGGGGCATCTTCCCCAGCATTCAGCTGGGATGGCTCATCTCCAACGAGAAATGGTTCAAGCCGGGCAAGGGCATCAACTACTTGAAGCTGACAGCCGGTTTCGACCAGAGCGGTAACGACGGTATCGACTACTACGCAGCCCGCACCTATTGGGAGAGCCAGCGCGCATCCAAGAACACCGTGGGTCTGGTGCTGAAGAACATTGAGAACTCCAGCATCCAGTGGGAAACCAACACACGCCTCAACGTCGCACTGGAAGGCTCCTTCATCAAGAACCGCTTGAATGCGGGCGTGGAGTTCTACATGAACACCATTGACAACCTGCTTTCCCTGGGCGAAATCGACTACATCTCCGGTTTGAAACAGTACTGGACCAACGATGGTCAGATGAAGAACCGAGGCTTTGAGGTTCGCGCCAACGGTGCCATCATCAACACAAAGGACTGGAAGTGGGAACTGGGCTTGAGCGCAGGCCACTACACCAACGAAATCACCAAGCTGCCGACCTATGCCAATCCTGTCATCGTAGGCGGCACGCCCGTGAACGGCAGAACCAGCAGCATTTTCGGTGTCGATAATATCCTCACCGCTGAAGGCTATGCTGCCGGCAGCTTCTTCGGCTGGGAAACCAATGGCGTCTTCGCCAGCGATGCCGAAGCCAGCAAGGCCACAAACGTGACCCGCAACGGCAACAACTACCTGAAGTACCCGACCGGCATCGAGAGCCGCCCCTATGATGTATTCCAGGCTGGTGACGTCCGCTTCGTGGATCAGAACAACGACGGCATCATTGACGAGAAAGACCGCGTGGTCATCGGTAACCCCAACCCCACCCTCTTCGGTAACATCTTCACCACGCTGTCCTGGAAGAACCTGCGTCTGGATGTCATCTTCAAGTACTCCTTGGGCAACGACATCTACAACTACCAACGCAGCATCCTGGAAGGCGGCAACACCACCTACAACCAGACCACAGCCTTGCAGCGCCGCTGGACCTACGAAGGTCAGCAGACAGACATCCCCAAGGTGTGCTACACCGACTGCGACGACTGGCGCAACAACGAACGTATGTCTGACCGCTGGATTGAAGACGGCAGCTACGTGAAGCTGAAGAACGTCCGCCTCACCTATACCTTCCCCCTGCGCAACGAATACATCCAGGGTCTGAAGATCTGGGCAGAAGGCAACAACCTGATTACCCTCACCAAGTACTTAGGTCTTGACCCCGAGATGAGCGCCCGCAACAGCGTCCTCTACCAGGGCATCGACACAGGTCTGCTTCCCTCCAGCCGCAGCTTCAACTTAGGCGTTTCCATCAACCTCTAATTCGACATCATGATGAAAAAGAATATTATTGCATTGATTCTCCTCGCACTGACCATCAACGTGAGCTTCACGTCCTGCGAGGATATGCTCACGGGTGACATGGACCGTAACGTAGGCATCGAAGAGATTGCATCCGATACGCTGTACAGCTATTGGGGCATTCTCAAGAGCCTGCAAAGCGTCGCCGAGCGCTATGTCATCTTAGGCGAGTGCCGTGGTGATCTGGTAGATGGTTCTGACATGTATGTCAGCGACTCCATCAGCGCCATCCTCTCCTTTGGCATGAAAGGCTCTGTGACCGATGGCAGCAACCGCTTCCTCAGGATTTCGGACTTCTACCACGTCATCAACTCCTGCAACGCTTACATCCAGCAGTGCGACACGGCAGCCCTCACGGGTCTGAACCGTTCGGTGATGAAGAGCGAATACGCACAGGTTGTCACCATTCGCGCATGGATGTACCTGCAACTGGTGCTCACCTATGGCCGTGTTCCCTATTTCGAGAAGCCGATGCTCACCACCGATGAGATGAAAGAGTTCCGCAATGCACCGCAGTATATTGACGCCAACACCCTGGCACAAAGCGGCGTGGTGCAGAAGGTGGAGGAAGTGCTCTATGTCCCCTACCTCTACGCCAATGACCCCAGCGATGTCATCCCCTACCCCAACTACTATATGTATGGTGGTGCTCAGGGTAAAGGTGCTGACGCCAACACCATCGCCAATGCCACGCAGTGCATCTTCCCGCAGGATGTGGTGCTGGGTGACATCTATCTCCTGAGTGCTCAGGGCTCTGGTTCGGAAGCTGACTACCGCCGTGCGGCACAGCACTACTACAACTTCTTCAACTCCGACAAGGGCGGCACATTGCGCCAGAACTACTACGGTATGCTCCGCATGAGAGATGCCGACACCAAGCAGTACTATCTCAGCACCAACGCCTGGGTGACCATGTTCTATAACAACCTCAATGCCACCAGCCAGACGCAAGAGCTTGTCACCATCATCCCCTCTTCCAAGAGCAAACTGGACGGCACGGTGTACCGCGCCCTCAACGAGCTCTTCGGTTTTGATCAGACGTTGGCGGTCTCAGGTGACAGTACGGGAACGGGTAGTGTGCGACTTGAGCCCAACTTCCAGCACCAGCTGGATGCTTCCAAGGCTTACCTGGCACTGAACAAGGCACAGAATTTCGAGGTCTATGTCGGAACGGATAAGCGATGCTACACCTTCCCGGGTGCCGGCGATGCACGCTATCGTATGGCCACCGAGAACTTCACGGACTACGAGACGGGTAGTGCCGACGAGGTGCCCTTCGTCATGAAGCAGAACCCGCTTGGTGCCTTCACTACCACCTACCCCGTCATCTACCGCAAGGCCAGCATCTGGCTGCACTTTGCCGAGGCGCTGAACGGTGCAGGCTTCCCGGGTTATGCCTTCGCTATCCTGCGTCATGGTTTGGTAGGCTCCAATGGATGGTTGCCCATGAATGAGGACTCCTACGAGCCCATCATCTTCAACTACTACGACCCCTCTACAAGCACGAATCCGAACCCCTCGTATGCCAAGTACAGCTTCTACGATCCTACGACAGTGCCGGAAGGTTCAGAGCCTGTGCAGTACAGCGACTACACCACCTTCTTCAACGAGATGTTGCATCCCGGGTTGGAATTGTGCACCACGGAGGAAGATACCGCGGCCTTCCTCGCAGACCACTTGCGCTTTACGTCCTTGTCGCGTGAGTTCCAGGCCAAAAACGGCGTCATCTGTAAGTACATCAGCCAGCGCGAGACCGAGGCTGCCAAGAGCGCTCCCTTCCTGAACTTCGACACGAATTACCTGAAGGGCGAGATGAGCAGTTACTACTATTACTATGGTACAACCGAAGATCACATCACCAGCGTGGAGAACGATCCACACAACCTGGATGCCTTCGCCATGGGTATTCACGCCCGCGGTTGCGGCTTCCTGAAGCTGGAGGATGAGGAGACCAGCTACAACTTCGTGGACCAAATTAATAAGATGCGTCACGTCTATGACGGCATTACCACCCCAATGACAGAGGAAGAAATCTATGATCCCGCCAACCTGCGCAAGGTGCAAGAAGCCATGGCCAACCTCATCCTTGATGAGCTGGGCTTGGAGACGGCCTTCGAGGGCAACCGCTTCTATGACCTTCTCTGCTATAGCCGCTTCATGGGCGCCAACGGTGTTGAGAAAGTGGCCAAGAGAATCGCTCTCCGCAACGGTCTGCTGAACAACCCGCTCTACAGTCACCTCTGCAACCAGCAGAACTGGTACCTCCCGCTGGACAAATAATGTCTCTTTAGACCGATAAGAGGTCTCCAAGAAGGCCTTTTTCGCAAAGAATCGGCTGTCTGAACCCTCAGACAGCCGATTCTCGTTTGTTTTATAGATTTTTTAAGATTGAAAGTTTGGTGCGAGCGGCATTATTCCGTACCTTCGCACACAAAATGCTACTAACTAAACCACTTTATGACTATGAAACAGTTTTTCCTCGTTCTGTTCGTTGCGTTATTACCGCAGCTGACACTTCACGCCCAGGACCAGAAAGAACCCTGGCTGAACCCCAACATCACTCGCGTGAACACCGAGAAGCCTCACGCCTCGTTCTTCGCCTTCGAGAACGCCGACAAGGCCCTCAAGAACAACAAGAGTGCCAGTGAGCGCTACCTCTCCCTGGAAGGGAAATGGCGTTTCCAGTTCTCCCTCAATCACAACGAGGCCCCTGCCGACTTCTTCTCTCTGAAGTACGACGACAGCCAGTGGAAAGACTTCCCCGTTCCCGGTCTCTTTGAGATTGAAGGCTACGGCGACAAGATCTACAAGAACGTGGGCTATTCATGGGATACACAGTTCAACAGCAATCCCCCCTACGTGGAAGAACGCAACAACTACACGGGCAGCTACCGCAAGATGGTGAGCATCCCTGCCGCATGGAAGGGCCAGGACATCTACCTCCACGTAGGCTCCGCCACCAGCAACCTGCAGGTGTGGGTCAATGGCAAGGAAGTGGGCTACAGCGAGGATTCCAAGATGGAAGCTGAGTTCAACCTCACCAAATTCCTCACCCCCGGCAAGGAGAACCTCATCGCCATGCGTGTCATGCGCTGGTGCGACGGTTCCTATCTTGAGGATCAGGACTTCTGGCGCTTCACCGGCATCGCCCGCGAGGTCTATCTCTATGCCCGCCCGAAGGCACACATCCAGGACATCTTCGTTCACCAGGATCTCGTAAACAACTACAAAGACGGACAACTCTCTGTTGACATCACCGCCCCCACCGCCAAGGGCTACACCGTGGACCTCGCTCTCACCGACCCCGCAGGCCGCCCCGCAGGCAACACATCCGTTAGTGTGGGCAATGGTTCCGCCAAGGCCTCCCTCACCGTCTCCAATGCCAAGGCCTGGAGCGCTGAAATCCCCAACCTCTACACCCTCACCCTGACCCTCAAGGACAAGAAAGGCAACGTCATCGAAGCCACCACGCAGCGCGTAGGCTTCCGCAACATCAAGATTGAAGGCGGCCAGCTTCTGGTCAACGGCCAGCCCATCCTCATCAAGGGTGCCGACCGCCACGAGCTCGACCCCGACGGCGGCTACATCGTCAGCGTAGAACGCATGATTCAGGACATCAAGATTATGAAGCAGCTGAACATGAATGCCGTACGCACCTGCCACTACAGCGACGACCCGCGCTGGTATGACCTCTGCGACCAGTATGGTCTCTATGTCGTTGCCGAGACGAACATCGAGAGCCACGGCATGGGCTATGGCGACCGCACACTGGCCAAGAACCCGATCTTCCACAAAGCACACGTCGAGCGCAACCAGCACAATGTGCAGGTGCAGAAGAACCACCCCAGCGTCATCTTCTGGAGCCTGGGTAACGAGGCCGGCTACGGCAAGAACTTCGAGGACGCCTACGATGCCGTCAAGGCCATCGACCAGAGCCGCCCCGTACAGTATGAGCAGGCTGGTCAGAACGGCAAAACCGACATCTTCTGCCCCATGTACTACGACTACCGCGGCTGCGAGCGCTACTCGCAGGGCGACAACCCCCGTCCGCTCATCCAATGTGAATATGCCCACGCCATGGGCAACAGCATGGGTGGCTTCGGCGAATACTGGCGCATCATCCGCAAATACCCCAAGTACCAAGGTGGCTTCATTTGGGACTTCGTGGACCAGGGCATGCGCAGCAAGAGCCGCGTGACGGGTAAGGAAATCATGGCCTACGGCGGCGACTTCGGCCGCTATCCCGCCAGCGACCATAACTTCAACTGCAACGGTGTCATCGCTGCCGACCGTCGCCTCCACCCCCATGCCTACGAGGTTCAGTACCATTACCAGGACATCTGGGCCACCGTTCCCGAAGGCAAGACTCTTCTCGACGGCGAGGTGGAGCTATACAACGAATACTTCTTCCGCTCGCTCGACGATGTTGAAGCCTACGTCGTGGCAAAAGTCTATGACGGTCAGCAGCTGCGCAGCGAGAGCTACGACATTCCCTACGACCTCAACCTCGCACCCCAACAGCGTAAGCATTTCACGATTCCCGCACACATGCTGTCACAGCTCAAGGAGTTCGTCAGCGGCTACCAGTGGGCAGCCATCGATGTGAATTTCGTCTTGAAAGCCGACCGCGGCCTCCTCAAGAAGGGCGAGGTCATCGCCAAGGCACAGTTCGAGCTGAAGCCCTACTCATTCCCCGACGTCAATGCCGTCATGACCGCTGCCAAACCGGCTCCCGCTGTTGACAAGAAAGGGAAAGCGCTGGCCCAGCAACCCGAGGCCGTACAGAAGGATGAGGCCAAAGCTTGGCTCACCCTCTCTGCCAACGGCACCAGCGTGACCTGGAACAAGTGGACAGGTAATATCGACTACTTCGACGTCAACGGCAAGCCCGTCCTCGAAGACCGCAAGAGCGTGGAGCCCAGTTTCTGGCGCGCACCCACCGACAACGACTACGGCGCAGGGATGCAGAACTCCTTCTCCGCTTGGCGTAATCCGCGCTGGAACAAGACATCCATGGAATGCACCGAACTTAACAACCAGAGCAAATCGGTCATCGTAGCGTATCACTGCGATGCCGTGGATGCCGACCTCATCATGACCTATGTCCTCACCCCTAAAGGCGAGCTCATCGTGACCGAGAACCTGAAGACTGGCGACCACCAAGGCTGGCAAATGTACGCCATGGGAATGACATGGCGCCTGAACAAGTCCTACGAAACAGTCCGCTACTTCGGCCGCGGCCCCGTGGAGAACTACTGCGACCGCAAGGACAATGCCTTCAAGGGTATCTATGGCGGCGAGGTAAGCAAGCAGTACTGGGACGGCTACGTGCGTCCGCAGGAGAGCGGCAACCACTGCGACGTCATCTGGTGGCGCATGGAAAGCCAGGCTGCTCCCAGCATCTATTTCAAGGCATGCGGCCCCATGGAGGTGTCTGCAATGCCCTATGAGATCAGCGACCTCGACGACGGCCCGCGCAAGGATGCCCACCAGAGCCACAGCGGTGACTTGGTTGCTCGTGACTACACCGTCGTTCAGCTGCGTGCCTTCCAGATGGGTCTCGGCTGTGTCAACAGCTGGGGCGCATGGCCGCAAGACCGCTTCATTCCTAAGTATAAGAACCACAGCTTCACGTATATCGTAAGTCCTGAACTTTAATGAAGAATAAACATCTTCTCTATTGGTTAGCCGTCGGCGGCCTTCTGGTCGTCGCCGGCTTTAAGTTGGTAACACAGGAAAGCGAGCTGCTCCTGCGAGCCCAGGAGCTGAACCTTTGGCTGCCTACAGGACTGTATTGGAAAACCCTGATGCAATACCCCGGCGGCGGTGTCTCCTGGGTGGGAACCTTCCTGACACAGTTCTTCTACTATCCGTGGCTCGGAACCGCCATCCTGTGTTCCTTGTGGCTCATCATCTGCCTGCTGGCCGCATGGATCTATCGCCTGCGCGGTCCTTGGGTGTGGCTGACGATGCTCATTCCCCTCGCCCTGATGGCCTGCTTCGTACAGACAGGCTACTGGCTGTACTACCTGAAGCTGCAGGGTCATCTGTTCGTTCCCACAGTGGGCGTCCTCTTCGCCCTCCTCACCCTCGCCGTCCAGCGCCTGCTTGATGCCAGCCTGCCAGCCAAGGCCCAGCCCTGGTGCCGCCTCAGCTGGATGGCGCTCGTCTGCATCGCCGGCTATCCCCTGTTCGGTGCGTGGGCTTTAGGAGCCACCGGGTTGTTAGTAGCCTCACCCACGCCGCCTCTCCAAGCGCAGGGGGAAGTGAATACTTCTGAGAGTAGAGGGAGTCAGGCAAACATTTGGAAAAGGTATCTACTTCCCTCGCCCCTTGGAGAGGGGCTGGGGGTGAGGCTTATCCTCGCCATTTTGTTAATCGCTGCCGTTCCTCAGGTGTACTACCAGCACTTCTTTGAGATGACAGAGCGCAGCTTCCTGTATGTCGCAGCCCTGCCCTCCTTCCGCTACAGTGCCGAGACCTACACGCAGTACCGCATCCCCTACTACGCCATCATCGCCGCCTTCATCATCCTCATCACATTGCGTGCGAGCGAAGGTCTTGCCTTCGCCAAAAAGCTGAAGCCCTGGCACCGTTCAGTCCTCGCTCTTCTCCTTGTTGCACTGGGCATTGTCGGCGTCAGCCAAGTCTGGTACCGCGATGCCAACTTCCATAAGGAGCTGGCCATGAACCGCGCCGTGGAGGACCTGGACTGGGAACGTGTGCTCACCATCGCCCGCGATGGCAGCAGCGGCGTGAAGCCCACACGCATGATGATTTTGTACAAGAACCTCGCCCTCTTCCGTCTCGGGCGTGCCGGTGATGAGATGTTCACCTACCCCGAAGGCGCCACACCACAAAATGCCCCGTGGAAGGTGCGCATCACACAGGTGGGCGGCAAGCTCATCTACTACCACTACGGCAAGGAGAACTTCTGCTATCGCTGGTGCATGGAAGACGGTGTGGAGTTCGGCTGGAAGGCTGAGACGCTGAAGTTCATGGCCCGCACGAGTATGCTCAACCACGAATGGGCCGCAGCCCGTAAGTACCTCGACCTGCTCAAAAAAACGACCTTCCACCGCCAATGGGCCGAGCGCTATGAGCGTTTTCTCAACACCCCCGATGCCTTTGACCTCGACAAGTTGGAAGCCTCGGCCAAGGCCGGCAAGCCCCTCCTCGACGAGCAAGGGATGAAGGAGTTCGCACCCATCCTCCACATGATGACCTACCCCGACCGCCTCGACGGCGACAACACCCTCGTGGAGATGTACCTGCTGCAGACCTTTGCCAAAGGTAACGGCGACGACCCGCTCTTCCAGGAGATGACACTCATCTGCGCCCTCATCATGAAGGACATCGACCTCTTCTGGCCACGCTTCATGAAGTTCGCCACCATGAACCCCGAACGCCACATGCCGCGCTACTACCAGGAAGCCGCCTACCTCTACGGTCATCTGGAGAACAAAGTAGATATCAGCCGCATGCCCTTCGACCAGGAAGTGCGAGACACCTACGAGCGTTTCATGCGCTTCAACGAACAGTGCGGTCCCATGACGGAGGAACAGAAAGTCGTCGCCTTCTATCCCCAGTTCGGTGACACCTTCTACTACTTCTACTTCTTAGTCAGGAATCAAAAGACAAATTAAGGACCCTCCCCCGTCCCCCTCCCGTTAGGGAGGGGAGTTAGTCCTCTAGCATTATCTAACAATATATGATTAATATTCATCCTTTTTTGCGTGCTTTCATACCATCGCGCCAGCTTCTCCTCTCCCTCAAGGGAGGGGTTTGGGGGTGGGTCTTTATTCTTTGCGCCTGCTCCTCCCCCTCCGTCCCCGAGCAATTCGTTGAGGCTGACGCATCCCCTACCATTTACCCCGATTACATCGGCGTCACCGTGCCCGTGAACATCGCACCGCTCCACTTCCACATCGACCACGGTGCTGAAGCCACCGACTTCGTCACCCGCTTCACAGCCGGCGGCGAGGAATGGACGCTTGGCGGCGAGGATGTGCGCCCGGGGCTGAAGCGCTGGCAACAGATGGTGGAGCGAGCCCTCGCTGCCGACGGCACCATCAGCATCGAGGTCTTCATCAAAGACAACGGTCAATGGCAACGCCAAAAACCGTTCGCCATCACCGTCTCCAACGACAGCATCGACCCCTACATCTCCTACCGCCTCATCTCGCCCTCCTACGTCACCTACGAGGACCTCACCCTCAACCAACGTTGTCTGGAAACTTTCGACGAGCGCCTCATCTACGGCAATATGATTAACAGCGATGAGAAGAACGGGCAGTGCATCAACTGCCACCACGCCCAGTGGTACAACCCCAACCGCATACAGTTCCATGTGCGCCAGTACCTCGGCGGCACCGTCATCGCCTACGATGGCAAGCTCGAGAAAGTCAACCTCAAGACCGACAGCACCATCTCCGCCGGCGTCTATCCCACATGGCATCCCACAAAGCCCTGGATCGTCTATTCCACCAACAACACCGGCCAGAGTTTCCACACGCGCGACGTGCAGAAGATAGAGGTGCAGGACACCAAGTCGAACCTCATCTTCTACGACCTCGAAGCCAACACCGTGACGCCCATCACACGTGACACCACCGACTTCGACTGCTTCCCCTTCTGGAGCCCCGACGGCAAGTACATCTACTATGTTAGCGCCCATTGGGAAAAACGCGACACCGTGCAGATGGACTTCGAGCTCATCAAGAACTACAAAGAGGTGCAGTACAACCTCTACCGCAAGCCGTTCGACGAGCGCACCCGCACCTTCGGACCGCGCCAGCTCATCTATGATGCCGTGGCCCGCAACCGCAGCGTCACCCTTCCCCGCGTCTCACCCGACGGCCGCTGGCTGATGTTCACCGAGGCTAAGTTCGGTGTCTTCCATATCTGGCACAACGATGCCGACCTCTTCTTAATGGACCTCACACAAGCAGAGCCTGTGGAGCCCACGCCCGTCACACGCTACAACGAGAACAATCTGCCCGCAGACATCCTGGCCCGCCTCGCCAACAACATCGAACGCGATGCCGCCATCGATAGCCTCAACGAAGCACAGGGCGCCTTGCACCCCCTGCCCGCACAGATTCGTCGCATCAGCGAGCTGAACTCCCCCGATGTAGAGAGCTGGCATTGCTGGTCCAGCAACGGTGCCTGGGTCATCTTCTCCTCGCGTCGCGATGATGGCAACTTCACGCGCCCGTTCATCGCCCACCACGACGGCAAGGGCCATTTCTCGCGTCCCTTCGAACTCCCGCAGGACAACCCGCAGTACCACCGCCAGTTCATGCGCAGCTACAACATCCCCGAGTTCCTCTCCGGCCCCGTCACTATCAAGCCGCAGGAGTTCGCCAAGGTCATCAAGAATGATGCCACGCCCGCCCAACTTCGCATCTCCGATCAAATCATCGACGGCCACACTGCGGCCTCACCCAAAGCCCCAAAGTGACAATGAAGCGATATTTATCATTTATTATTTATCATTTATCATTTATCATTTCCCTGTCCGCTCAGGGCACTGTGGACGACTACAACCGCGCCTACTCCCTGCAGCGTACTTTCACCTGGTCAAAGGTGCTGAACCACGTCGATGATGCCCGCTGGCTCTCCGACGGCCGCTTCCAGTACCACCTCACCGATGGCGCCCGTGGCGCCTGGCATTTTGGCCAGGTCAACGCCGACGGCAGCATAGAGTTAGCGGACAGCACCACCACCCGCCCCATCGAGGAGCCCCGCTCTCACGAGAGCGGGCGTCGGTTCAGCCGACGCGACCAAGCCTCTCCCGTCCGCTTCATCGCCAACCCCTCCAAGCGCCGCCAGCAGCGCCACTGGATGGAGACCGATGACGAGCGCGGCGGTGACCCCGTCCTCTCCCCCGACTCCTCCCTCGTAGCCTTCATCCGCAACGACAACGTCTATGTCGCCAAGCCCGATGGCAGCGAGGCCCGTGCCCTCAGCACTGAAGGCACCCTCTCGCACTACTTCAGCAGCTACATCCACTGGAGCCCCGACAGCCGCTACGTTGCCGTCAACCGCATACGCCCCGTGGAGAAACGCTACGTCCATTACGTGGAATCCTCGCCCGCCGACCAGCTCCAGCCCATTCTCCACAAACAGGAGTATGCCAAGCCCGGCGACGAGCTGGCGCAGAAGACCCCTTACATTTTCGAGGTCGCTACAGGCAGGGCCGTCACCCCCTCCCCCGAACTCATTGCCAACCAGTACAGCCTCAACGGCCCCACCTGGCGCAAGGACTCCCGCGCCATCCGCTTCGAATACAACCAGCGCGGCCACAAGCTCTACCGTGTTTATGAGATGCCCATCCCCTCCTCGAGTGCGCTCGGCGGTTTTGCCAGCAAGCCCACCCCCTCCACGAGTGCGCTCGGCGGTTTTGCCGCCGAATCCATCCCCCTCCGCACCCTCATCGAAGAGCGCGAGGAGAAATATGTCCGCTACTCCAATTATTTCCGCCGCGACCTTTACGGCGACAGCATCATCCTCTGGCTCTCCGAGCGGGATGGCTATCCGCATCTGTATAGCCTCACCCCTGACCCCTCTCCAAAGGGCGAGGGGAGAAAGAAAGGCAGCAAACATCATTCTGCTTCACTCTTCCAAATTACGAAGGGCCCCTGGTGTGTCCGCAAAGTCCTCCACGTTGACGAGGAGCAGGGCGTCATCTTCTTCACCGCCAACGGCCGCAACAAGGACGAGGACCCCTACCACATCCACTACTACCGCATCGGCCTCGATGGCAAGAACCTCGTGGACCTCACTCCCGAGCCCGCCAACCACAGCGCCCGCTTCAATGCCGACTACACCGCCCTCATCGACACCTACTCCACCGTCGATACGGCACCCGTTACCGTGGTGAGAAGCCTCACCCCCGACCCCTCTCCCGTGGGCGAGGTTGGGGGTGAGTCTATCCTCGCCACCGCCGACATTTCTCCCCTCCTTGCCGCCGGCTGGACCGCTCCCGAGGTCTTCGTGGCCCCCGGCCGCGACGGCGTCACTCCCATGTGGGGCATCATCCAGCGCCCCTCCAACTTCGACCCCACGCGTAAGTATCCCATCATCGAATACATTTACGCAGGTCCGGGCGACAGCTACACGCCCAAGTCCTTCCAGCCCTCTAACTACTACACCACCGCGCTCGCCGAGCTCGGTTTCATCGTGGTGCAGCTGGATGCCATGGGCACCAGCAACCGTGGCAAGAAATTCGAGGAAGTCTGCTACAAGAACCTCAAGGACGCCGGCTTCCCCGACCGCATTGCGTGGATCAAGGCCGCAGCCGCGAAGTATCCCTATATGGACATCGACCGCGTAGGCATCTATGGCTGCTCTGCGGGCGGTCAGGAAAGCACCGCCGCAGTCCTCTTCCATGGCGACTTCTACAAGGCTGCCTACAGCGCCTGCGGCTGCCACGACAACCGCATGGACAAGATCTGGTGGAACGAGCAGTGGATGGGCTACCCCGTAGATTCCTCGTATGTCGAGTGCTCCAATGTCGAGAACGCCTACCGCCTTGAGCGTCCCCTGATGCTCGTGGTCGGTGAACTGGACGACAATGTCGATCCTGCCAGCACCATGCAGGTGGCCGACGCCCTCATCAAGGCCAACAAGCCCTTCGAGCTCGTTGTCGTTCCCGGCGCCCACCACACCGTCGGCGAAGCCTATGGCGAACATAAGCGCTTCGACTTCTTCGTCAAGCACCTCCTCGGCGTAGAGCCTCCCGCCTGGAAAAGCCTCACCCCCTAACCCCCTCTCCAAGGGGCGAGGGGGCATATATACTTTTGCAATTCTTTATATATGGAATCCCAACATACTATCTCAAACAACTCTTCCTCAAATTCTGCAGTATCCACTCCCCCTCGCCCCTTGGAGAGGGGGTTGGGGGGTGAGGTATTCCTTACCCCAGAGCAAATCACCCTCTGGCAGTCCCTCCTCGCCGCTGCCCGCCACATCGTCATCACCTGCCACCGTGGCCCCGACGGCGATGCCATTGGCTCCACGACGGCACTGGCCTCATGGCTCCATCGCCACTACCCCGAAGCCGACATCCATATCGTGGCACCTAACATCTTCCCCGACTTCCTCAAGTGGATTCCGGGTGCGAATGAAATCCTTATTTATGAAGGTCACGAAGAGGAGGTGCGCCCCGTCGTGGAAGCTGCCGACCTCGTCATCATGTGCGACCACGGCGAGCTCAAGCGCATGGCCACCCTCGGCGATGTCGTCCGCGACCACCCCACACCCCGCATCATGATTGACCACCATCTCAATCCTGAACCGGACATCGCCGACCTCGTCATCTCCCGCCCCGACCTCTCCTCCACCTGCGAAGTGCTGTTGAGAGTGATGTTGGAGATAGAGCCCCACCCCCTAACCCCTCCCGTGAGGGAGGGGAGTAAACAGTGTACAGAGGTGACAAGTGGAAACAAAAGTCTCCCCTTACGGGGAGATTTAGAGGGGTCCGAAGCCACCTCCATCTACACCGGCATGATGACCGACACTGGCGCCTTCACCTACGCCAGCAACCGCCCGGAGATCTATGAGCTCATCAGCATCCTCCTCTCCTGCGGCATCGACAAGGACAAAATCTACCGCAATATCTTCTTCACCTACAGCCCCAACCGCATGAAGCTCATGGGCTACCTGCTCTATGTGAAGCTCGATGTGTGGAAGAAGGCGCACACCTCCATCATGACCTTCACCAATGCCGAGCGCCGCCGCTTCGGTGCCCTCAACGGCGACACCGAAGGCTTCGTGAACCTGCCACTGCAGATTCTGGGCATGAAGCTCTCCATCTTCCTACGCGAAGACACCGAGCACCCCTGCATCCGCGTCAGCCTTCGCTCCGTCGATGACTTCCCCTGCAACGAGATGGCTGCCGAGTTCTTTGGCGGCGGTGGGCACAAGAACGCTGCCGGTGGCGAGTTCTGGGGTACCATGGACGAAGCCGTCGCCCTCGCGAAGAAAGCGGTGCAGAAATATATGACGCTGCTGAAAGCAGAATGAAAAGTGAAAAGTGAAAAATGAAAAGTGAAAAGTGAATAATAAAAAATAAGCACAATGAAAAAGCTACTCTCCCTTCTTGTCCTGTTTGTTGCGACTATGTCGCAACCCCTCCCAATCCACGCCGATGAACTATCCTACGACGGCGGACCTCTTACTGAAGCCACCCAGCGCTCCGGCAAAGTCTTGGACATGATTATCAAGGCCAACAACTACTGGCAGGCCCATAACACGCCCTACGTGCGTTCCTTCTGGGACCATGCCGCCTACCACACCGGCAACATGGAGGCTTACCGCCTCACGGGCCGCGCCGACTGGTATGCATACACCGACAAGTGGTGCCGCCACAACGAGTGGAAGGGTGCCAAGAGCGATGACCGTGCCAACTGGAAGTACAAGACCTACGGCGAGGGTCATGACTTCGTGCTCTTCGGTGACTGGCAGATCTGCTTTCAGACCTATATCGACATGTACAACCTCGTGCCCGCGCCCTACAAGGTGGCCCGCGCCATCGAGGTGATGAGCCATGAGTGCTCCATGACCGACACCCATTTCTGGTGGTGGGCCGACGCCCTCTACATGGTGATGCCCGTGATGACGAAGATGTACAAGCTCACCGGTGAGATCAAGTATTTGGACAAGCTCACGGACAACTTCCTGTGGAGCGACAGCCTGATGTACGACAAGGACGAGCAGCTCTACTACCGCGATGCCAAGTACATCTACCCGAAGGTCAAGACCGCCTGCAACGAGGGCAAGAGTTTCTGGGCACGCGGCGACGGCTGGGTGCTCGCAGGCCTCGCCAAGGTGCTGGCCGACATGCCCCACGACTACAAGAACCGCGCCATCTTCGTGCAGCGTTTCCGCGAACTCGCCGAGGGTGTAGCCCGTGTGCAGCGCCCCGGTGGCTACTGGAGCCGTTCCATGCTCTGTGAGGACGATGCTCCCGGTCCGGAGACCTCCGGCACCGCCTTCTTCACCTATGGTATGCTCTGGGGCGTCAACAACGGCTACCTCGACAAGGCCACCTACGCCCCCGTCATCCAGAAAGCTTGGAAATATCTCTCTGAGACCGCCCTGCAGCCCGACGGCAGCATCGGCTTCGTGCAGCCCATCGGCGAGAAGCCCGACCCCACCAAGACCGTCGATGCCCATTCCCAAGCCCCCTTCGGCACAGGCGCATGGCTCCTGGCCGCCTGCGAGATGGTCCGCTACATCAATGCCGATCCCCTCATCTCCCCCCTCAACACTCAACTCCCGGCCCTCAACTCAGTATATCACCACACCCCCGGCACCCCTACCGTCTCCGGTCCCATTAACGGCGGTGCAGCAGGCTACACCGGTGGTGCCCGTGCCGCACGCCCCATCGACAGAGGTCACGAGAGCTTCTGGTATACCGAGGTCAGCAACCCCACCAAGGAGAACATCGCTCAGGTCATCGAGGTCGCTAAGATGGAGGACCTGAAGAAAGCCAACTGCGCTGTTGCCCGCGAGTTCATCATCCTGGACAACGACAACAACGAGCTTCCCTATCAGATCACCCACGACGGCCGTGTCCTCGTCTTCTGCAGCGTGCGTCCCGAGAGCAGCATCTCCCTCTCCATGATCAAGGGCCAGCCGCAGGACTATGAGCTCACCTGCAACGGCCGCATCTACCCCAACCGCTGGGATGACCTCGTGTGGGAGAACGACCGCTGCGCATGGCGCTTCTACGGCCCTGGTGCCCATAAGAACATGAAGAACAACGCCTACGGCTTCGACACCTTCGTCAAGAACACGCCCCACCCCATGCAGGACCAGCTCTACCACAACGAACTCACTTCCTACGGCGTGCACGAGCAGATGAAGAAAGTAGGACGCGGTGGCGAATGGAATGAAGTCCACCGCGGCTACACCTACCACCGCAACTTCGGCGCCGGCATGGATGCCTACACCGTCGGTGCCACGCTCGGTGCCGGTGCTCCCGCCCTGATAGCCAAAGACGGTTCCCTCGTCTATCCTTTATATTATGAGAAAGCCGAGATCCTCGATAACGGCCCCCTCCGCTTCACCGTCCGTCTGAAAATGGCCGAGGGGGAGCAGCCCGCCCCCACCCTCCTCATCTCTCAGGACTGCGGCAGCCATTTCGCCCGTGTGGAAGTCACCTATGAAGGTATCACCAAGCCCACCCCCGTCTGCACCGGCATCGTCGTACATGACAGCAACCCCAACGGCTATGTCCTCAACAAGAATGAGGGCTTCGTCACCTATGCCGAAGCTCTCGACCACCCCAATGTCATGAACGGCGAGCATTATCTCGGCATCTTCTTGCCTCCAATGAAAAATGAAAAATTAAAAACGAAAAATGAGGTGAAGTTCGTGCCGTTGAAGGAGAAGCGCGCCGGCGGCATCGGCCACGCCATCCTGCAGACCACCTACACCCCCGGCCAGCCCTTCGTCTATTACACCGGCTCGGCCTGGAGTCAGTACGACGTCCCCACCCACGCCATCTGGCAGGAAACGCTGCGCCACGAACGACGCATCCTGCAGAACGGCCTCCAACTCATAGAGCACTAAAAAGATGAAGAGACTTTCGATTGCAGCGTTACTGGCGGCTCTCTGCATGAGCGCCAGCGCACAGAAAGCCGATGTGGCCGTGAAGACCGGCACGTTCGGCAACGACTACGAGTCACTCAGCACATGGCAATGCCCCGAATGGTTCAAGGATGCCAAGTTCGGCATCTGGGCACACTGGGGCCCGCAGTGCCAGGCCGAGGACGGCGACTGGTATGCCCGCTTCATGTACTATGAAGGCAGCGGGCAGTACAACTTCCACGTGAGCCACTTCGGCAACCCCGCCACCTTCGGCCTCAAAGACCTCTGCAACGCCTGGAAGGCCGAGCAGTGGAACCCGCAGGAGCTGGTGAACCTCTACAAGAGCGTGGGCGCCCGCTACTTCATGGTACTGGGCGACCACCACGACAACTTCGACCTCTGGGATTCGCCCTATCAGGAATGGAACTCCGTGAACGTTGGCCCTAAGAAAGACCTTGTCAAGGGCTGGAGCGAAGCCTGCAAGGCCGCGGGCCTGCCACTGGGCGTCAGCATCCATGCCTCGCACGCCTGGACATGGCTGGAGCCGTCGCAGAAGTTCGACGGCAACCTGACCAAGGCCGACGGCATCGGAGAGTGGTGGGAAGGCCTCGACCCGCAGGAACTCTACGCACAGAACCACCCCCACTCCACGGGTTGGGAGCAGAGCGGAACCATTCACAGCCAGTGGGACTGGGGCAACGGCGCCAGCCTGCCCTCGGCAGCCTATAAGCAGAAATTCCAGAACCGTGTGCTGCAGCTCATCAACGACTACAACCCCGACCTCCTCTACTTCGACGACACCGCCATGCCCTTCTACGGCTGCGATGAACAGGTGGGAAAGAACATCCTGCAACACTACTACAACCACAGCGCCGCGCAGCATGGCGGACAGCAGCAGGTGGTGGTGACGGGCAAACAGCTCACCCCCGAACAGAAAGACTACATGATGTGGGATGTGGAGCGCGGCATCCCCGACCGTCCGCAGGAGGCCTACTGGCAGACCTGCACCTGCATCGGACAGTGGCACTACGACCAGAACGTTTATAACAGAAACGGCTACAAGAGCGGTGCCACCGTCATCCGGATGCTCATCGATGTCGTCTCCAAGAACGGCAACCTCCTCCTCAACATCCCCGTCCGCGGCAACGGCAGCATCGACGACAAGGAACGCAAGGTGCTGGCCGACATCAAGGCATGGATGGACATCAACGGCGAGAGCATCTACGGCACCCGCATGTGGAAGACCTTCGGCGAAGGCCCGCTGGCCGAAGCCGCCAACCCCATGAACGCCCAAGGCTTCAACGAGGGACAGAAGTACTCGGCACAGGACGTGCGCTATGTGCAGGCTCCCCACGCCCAGAAGGGCGCCACCACCGTCTATGCCACCATCATGGCATGGCCCGCAGCCGGCAGTTTCACCTTCAAAGCCCTCGCCAAGTCCCCCGACTGCGGTAAGGTCAAAGCCGTGACCCTCCTCGGCGGTGGCAAGGTGAAGTTCAAGCAGCACGAGGGCGGCCTCACCGTGCAGATCCCTGCCGCCCATCCCAACGACATCGCCCCCGTCTTCCGCATCACCGTGAAGTGAAAGCAAAGCGAAGTATGTCAAAAAGGCACATCCGAAAAAATTAAAGACTACAACTAATCAAGTAATATGAAAAGGAAAGCTTTTATTTGCGCCTTGCTCCTTTGCCTGTCGGCAATGGGCACAGGCACATGGGCGCAGCAGGTGTCGCAGGACGAGGCCATGCAGCGCGCACTGAAGTTCTTCTCCAAGCCGTCGCAGACAAGCGGCATGAAGAAAGCGCCCCGCAAGGCTCCGCGCATGAAGGCTGCAGAGGTCAACGAGACCTACTACATCTTCAACGACGAGGCCAACGGCGGCTTCATCATCGTGTCGGGTGAGGAGCGCACGCCCGACATCCTCGGCTATAGCAATGGCGGCCGGTTTGATGCCGCGAAGGTGCCCGCTAACATGCGGGCATGGCTCGATGGGTACAAGGCGCAGATAAAGGCTGCCGCTGCTTCCACGACGCTGACAGCCACCAGCGAGACTTATGTCTCACGCACGCCCATCGCTCCGCTGCTCCGCACAGAGTGGAATCAGCTTTCACCCTATAACCTGCTCTGTCCCATGGACAACGGCAAGCAATGCGTCACCGGCTGTGTCGCCACCGCCATGGCACAGGTCATGAACTACTGGCAGCACCCCGCACAGACGACAGCCACCATCCCCAACCGCGTCGCTGAGCGCCTCAACTTCACGCACCCTGACATTGCAGCCGGCACAGCCATCGACTGGGCAAATATGCCGCGTGCGGAATGGGATGCCACCACAGAAGCACAGCAGAAGGCCGTCAGCGAACTGATGCTCTACTGCGGCATGGCTGTGCAGATGGACTATGGTGCCAATTCCTCCGCAGCCTACAGCCAGAATGTGGCTCCGGCGCTCAGTAACTATTTCGGTTACGACCCTGGTTGCCAATTAGTCTATCGCTCTAACTACGAAGACTGGCTTTACATCATTTACAATGAGCTCCGCCAAGGACATCCTGTCTATTACAGCGGAAAAAGCAGTAGTAGTGGACACGCCTTCGTCTGCGACGGCTATGCGTCTGAAGACTACTATCACATTGACTGGGGTTGGGGTGGCGACTACAACGGCTTCTTCCGCCTACAGGTAATGAACCCTCAAGGACGCGGCATTGGCGGCGGTAGTTCCAGCGACGGCTACGCCAATAGACAGGGTGCCATCCTCGGCTGCGTACCTGCCGGCCACACTGACACGAAAGCCGCACTGGCTTGCCACAGCATCGCCACCAGTCAGACGACGGTACAACGCTCTGCCGCCACAGGTAACTTCCCCAGTGTTACCATTACGCCCAGGTTGTTCGTGACTACTCATGCCGCCGGCATCGACTACGCCCTGGCCCTGTATCAGGATGATGTGCAGCGCTCGCTGCTCTCATCAGCCACCGCCAGCGCTCGCGTGGGCGACATCCTCAGCAACAGCTTCAGCGTCAGCATCAGTGAAGAGGTGGCCGACGGCGAATACCAGATTGTACCCGTCTGTCGCAAAGCGGGCGAGAGCACCTGGCAGCGCTGCTTAGACAGCGATGTCGTCTATGTCAAGGCAGTCATCAGCGGACAGACGCTCACGCTCACGCCGATGGACTACACCACGACACCCATCTCTGATGCCAAACTCGTCTGCACGGCAGCACCTGTCATCACGGGCAGCTATCACTATACCGACAAATTCAGCGCCTCCTTCACCATCCGCAACGATGGCGGCGACTATGCAGGTCCGCTCTGCATCATCAACAGCACCACACAGGATATACTGGCCGAACAGATGGTAAGCCTCGCCGCCGGCGAGACAAAGACCGTCACGATGACTGACATCGTGCCCTGGAGTATGCGTACCAACAATACCCAGAACCACTTCTACCTTGGCAGCTACATCGGCGACATACACGTCAGTGGCAGCGAGTTCGCCCTGGCTCCCTTCCCGATTCTTCGCGTTACCACCAACATCCCCGAGCTGCCCGAGGCCGAAGACGACGGATACAACAGCTACTGGATTTATGACACGAAGCTCAACGCCACCCTGCGCATCGAATACCCCGAGCCTGATGGCTATGCACCTACGGTCAACGGCAAGGTGAACGTGAAGCTGTCAACAGCCAACTCAGGGGATGTCTTTTCCACCGACCTCGACATCAATCTCAAGCCTGGGCAATCGGCAGAAGTCCCCCTCAACCTCCCAGAGGAGACTATATCAACGTTCTACCGCTACATCCTGAAATTCTCCGCAACACCTATCCTGCAGGAGGACAGCAAGAGCTTCAAAATAGAAGATAACGGAAGTCCCGGATATCACATCGTCGTAAGTGGTGGAAAGAAAGTGCCCGGATGGGTAAACTACACGGTATCCGTCAGTCCCGAGGGTGCGGGCAGCGTCAACAGCAACAGCAGCGACCAAATCATCTTAGGCAGTGAGATGAGTATCACTGCTGCACCTTTCATTCACTACGAAGGACACACCTATTTTTGGAATGAAGACTTCTATAATATGCACAAATACGACGACGACATGCATATAGATTACTACTTCGACCATTGGACCAAGAACGGGGTGCTTGTCTCTAAAGACAATACGCTGACGCTGACCATGGACGAGGACTGCGCCCTCGTAGCACATTTCAAGCCCAACATCAAGCTGACCTGCATCGAGACGCCAACCGTGGAAGGAACACTGGAGACGGGCAGCACGAACACCTACAACGCCGTCATCTGGAACGAAAGTGAGGAAGATTACGAGGGCGACGTTACACTCACCTACTGGACGGACAACATATACGGCAGCGGAGATGCCAAAGCTACCTCCTCGGCACATGTCTCCATCAAAGCTGGTGAGACACAGTCTGTCAGTCTGCCACTCCGCAACATAGCACCGACCATACAACACATTGTTCTCTACGGCAGACTCACCTTCTCTCACCCGAAGATGGACATCCGCGAATGCAACATCTCAGGCAGCAACGTCGAGATTGCCCTCTACCCCCGCATCCGTGCCACGTTCACGGTGCTGAACGCCGATGCCGACCACTACATCGATGCCGACTCCATTCGCTTAAGTGTCCAACTGGAAAAGCCTGCCAACTGCCGCGCCTACAAAGGGACATTGCCCATCAGCCTATTGTGGAAGGGCAAGAACGGAGGAAATAGCAACTTCGGAACTCAGGAGATTAATGTTGACTTCACCAAAGAGGCAAGCACTGTTAAAGAACTCACCTTCCATAGCGGCAACTCATTAGTGCATAACAACTATGGCGACCTCCTTTATGACCTCCATTTCGACCTGCCGTCTGTTTGGAAACAAGACTCGTATGGATATGAATATAAGACAGAATGCATCGGCGACGGCACCATCTACCACCTGAAGAGCGACTGGGGCACACGCGGCCGTGTCTATGTCTATGCCAGTTCTTCTGAAGGCGGCACCGTGGGCCTTAAAGACAACAACAACGCTGGTAATGAAGAGATTTTCTTCAGTTCTGGCATGACAGCTCATGCCCACGCTACCCCTGCCACCGGCTACTACTTCCGCTGCTGGACGGACAAGGACGGCAACATCGTTTCGCGCAATGCCCGCTACACCTTCGTCACCTCCTTCAAGACTGAGGGGGAGCGCTACGCCCTGAAGGCCAACTTCGAGCCGGGCACAGCTCCCGCCAAGCGCACCATCCGCGCAGAGGCACAGCCCTACGGAATGGGTACTGTCACGGGCAGCGACACCTACTATGACGGCGAACAGGTGACACTCACAGCCACCGCTGCCAAGGGCTACGACTTCATCTGCTGGCAGAGTCAGGACGGCACCGAACTCTCCACCGATGCCACCTACACCTTCACTGTCAGCCAAGACGCCACCTACACCGCCGTCTTCGCCGTCTATGAGGAAGCAGTCATTGTCAGTGCAGAAAGCAAGACAATGATCTATGGCGGGGAGGTGCCCGAGCTGACATTTAAGACCTCGGGCAAGGGAACGCTCAAGGGCGAACCAGAGCTCTCCACGGAGGTCACCAGCACCACCATGCCCGGCACCTACGACATCGTGATTTCGCGCGGCACATCCACCAACCGCCGGCTGACGCTGAAGAATGGCAAGATGGTTGTGCGGAAGGCCCCCCTGACCATACATGTTGACGATGCTACCATGACGCTGGGAGAAGAGCTACCAACCTTCAACCTCACCGCAAGCGGCTTTGTCGGTGATGACACGCTGGAATCGACCTTCTCGCGCATGCCCTACGCCTACCTATCTGGCGGAACGCCCACAGAGCCCGGCACGTACGACATCCTGATTAACGGCGGCACCTCCGCGTACTACACAGTCACGAAGGAGACGGGCACACTGACCGTCACCGCTCCCGTAGGTGTTGAAAGCATCAAAGCCGACGATGCCGCCACAGATGTCTATCTGCTCAGCGGACAGAAAATCCGTGCCAAGGCGAAGGACCTGCACGACTTGCCCGCCGGCGCCTATATCATTGGCGGCAAGAAAGTCGTCGTAGGCCGATAAAAACCGATTGCCACAAGGCTTGCTGTGAGGCACCTTGTGGCAATCGTTGTGTTTATCATTCGGCACATTCTTCAAATTCACACTCGTCTTACACATCTCCGCGAGTGTGAAATGCTCAGTTAACTTCATATTTACTTGTTGCATAATGTTTTAATCTAAAACAACGAATTACACGAATTAAACGAATTTATTTTTCAAGTCCTTATGC
>CACZCZ010000006.1:0-96886 GCA_902779845.1 uncultured Bacteroidales bacterium
GTTCCTCCTTTTTACAACAAAGGTAGGGAATCGGGCCTTCCTATGCAAAAAAAACTGCTTTTTTTTAGACGTCGCAAACTTAGAGCGTCTCTGTGGTTAAAAAAGACTCGAGGACAGGCATGGGGAATGAAGAATGACGAATGAAGAATAAGGATTACCTTAAAATCCTTAAACTCCTTAAACTTGAACCCTAAACCCTAAACCCTAAACCCTAAACCAACCTCGCCTCACTTCACGTCGGCAATCACCTGATTGCCACGGACGCGGTCGGTCTGCTTCAGGCCCTTCTTCACCTCAATAAAGATGCCGTCTGAAAGGCCGATTTCTATGGGAGTGCGTGTATAGACGGGTTGTTTGTCGGTGCCGCCAATGAGATAGACGAAGGTGCTGTCGCCGCTGAACTCCACGGCGGACTCAGGTATCGTAAGGACTTTCGCCGCCTCCTCCAGGACAATCTTCGCCGTAGCACTATAGCCACTGCGGATGAAGGCGGCACCAGAGGAGTCGGAGGATGCAAGCTTGACGGCAGCCTTGATTTCAAACTGGTTGGCACCGCCCGTGGTGGCTGTAGCCTTCGGGCTGATGTACTCCAGCGAAGCCGCGAAACTCAGGTCCTGCAGCGCACCGATGGTGATGTCCATGGGCATCCCCACGGACAGGCGTCCCACCTCGGTCTCGTCGATATTCCCGCGGAAGATGAGATTGCTCATGTCGGCAACGGTGGCGATGGTAGTACCATCGTTGAAGGTGTTGCTGAGGATGACGGAGTTACCCACTTTCACCGGGATATCCAGGATAAGGCCGCTGATGGTGCTGCGCACGAGGGTGTTCGAGGAAGA
Organism: uncultured Bacteroidales bacterium; assembly: GCA_902779845.1. Taxonomy (GTDB): domain Bacteria; phylum Bacteroidota; class Bacteroidia; order Bacteroidales; family Bacteroidaceae; genus Physcousia. The sequence continues at coordinate 840 of CACZCZ010000006.1, forward strand.
GGCATTGCTGGCAGAGACACCGTCGCGTGTCAGCTCCAGCTGTTCCTGTGCCACGGCGGCCTCCTCACAAGCCTGACGGTAGGACTGCCGCACCTTCTCATACTCGTTGGCCGAGATAAGCCCCTTGTCATAGAGCTTCTGCTGGCGTTCGAAGTCGGTCTGGGACTGCGCACGGTTGATGTTGGAAAGACGCACGCGGCTCTCAGCTGAGGCGAGCTGGTTCATATCAGGGATGACCTTCAGCTTGGCGATGATCTCGCCGGCCTCCACGCGCTGACCGGCTTCCTTCAGCAGTTCGGTGATGATACCGCTGATCTGCGGTTTCACAGCCACCTCGTCGCGCGGTTCTATCTTTCCCGTGACGATGGTGGCCTTGCTGAGGTCGCGCACTGTGGGTTCCAAGGTCTCATAGCGGACCTGCTTCGGACGCGAGTTGAGATAAAGGAACACGAAGGTTCCGATAAAGATAAGTGCCACAAGGGCAAAGAGGATAATGCGTACTGCCTTTTTCATATCGTTTTGTTTTTTAGACTCTTAATCATTCTTCCCGCATCGCATCAACGGGTTTGATGGCCATGGCTCGCGCAGCAGGAGCAAGCCCCGCCAGCACGCCAAGGGCCGCAAGGAGGGCGGCAGCGCCCACGGCAATCCAAAACGTCACCTGGAAATGGGACTGCACGATGCCGTCTTCCGTGAAGCCGAGTTCCATCATCTGCAATATCATGACGGCAAAGAGGATTCCTGTCATTCCGGCGACGGCCGTGAGCAGGATGCTCTCTGAGATAATCTGCGTGAGGATGACACGCGGCGTAGCACCGATGGCACGTCGAATGCCGATCTCCGTGGTCCGCTCCTTCACGGTTACCATCATGATATTCGAGACACCGATGGCGCCGGCCAACAAGGTGCCGATGCCTACAAGCCATATCAGGAGATCAACGCCGTCAAAGAGGTTGTCCATCATTCCGAAGAGGACTTCGGTATTGAAGACCATGACGGACTTCTCGTCCGCAGGATCTACGTGGTGGGCGCGGGCTATCACCTCGCGGATGCGGGGCGTAATGTCATTGATGGTCGTGCCCGGACGGGCTGTGATGGCTATCATCTCTATCTCATCGCCCCTGTTGAAGGCGCGTTGCATCAGAGACAGAGGGATAGCTACCGACTCGTCGGCAGTTCCGTTGACACTCATGTTTCCCGTACTGTAATCCACACCGATGACGGTGTAGTAAACAGAATCCAGGCGCACGAGCTGACCGCAGGGGTCGCCGCCTTGGGGAAAGAGGGTCTTATAGACACGCTTGCCGATGACACAAACCTTACGCTGCTGCGCGATGTCCATATCATTGATGTAGCGGCCGTAGTAGAGCTTCGGGGTCTCCACCTTGGCATAGTTCGGCAGCAGCCCTTTGACATTGGCATTGAATTTGTTATCGCCGTTGACAGCCTGAACGCCCCATTTGTTCAGCATCGGGGAGACGACATCGATTTGCGGCACCTGCTCTTGCAGACGCTGGATGTCGCTTGTGGAAAGCGTCCACATCCGCCCCTTGCGGAAGCCATGATAGGGTTTGGTCGTCGGCTGTGCCCAGATGATGGCGGAGTTGGTGGCAAAGCCCTCGAAGTTGTTACTGAGCATCTCCTTCATCCCGGCGCCACCTCCCATGAGGGCTACCAGCATGAATACACCCCAGAAGACGCCGAATCCCGTGAGGAAAGAGCGTGTCTTGTTGCGCAGGAGCGTCTCTAACAGTTCGTGATATGAATCGAGGTCAATCAATTTGACAATTTGACGATTTTACAATTTGACGATTTATTTCGACATTGCGATATTTCGATATATCGACATTTCTAGTAATTCTTATTTTTCACTTTTCACTCTTTCACTTTTCACTTTTCACTTTTCATTTCCTCCCCTCGCCTTTCGGAGAGGGGGCGGGGGTGAGGCTCTCACTCCGCCCTGAGGGCTTCAATGGGACGTATTCGTGCGGCTTTCAGCGCGGGGATCAGGCCAGCGACAGTGCCGGCGACGATGAGGACGAAGGTGACGCCGAGGCAAGTGCCAAGGCCCACGGTGGGATTCACGAAGAGGGTGGTGGTGAACAACCCCGTCTCGATGGGTTTGGAGCCCAGCGTAGCATCCATATAGAAGTTAGCGCCTATGCCAAGGAGCATCCCGATGTAGCCGAAGAAGCCTGTCACGATGATACTCTCTGTGATGATGATTCTCAGGATGACGAAAGGCGAAGCGCCGATGGCCTTGCGAATGCCAAACTCATGGGTTCGCTCGCGCACCGTAATCAACATAATATTCGACACCCCAACGATACCGCTCAGCAGCGTAAACAAGCCGATGATCCACAGCGCTATGCGGATGATGTTCATTCCCTTGGACATCTGCAACGCCTGTGTGAAACGGTTCCAAATCCAGATGGCATCTTCATCGTCGGGGGCTGCACTGTGCTGACGATTGATGGTGGCACGGTAGCGCGCTTCGAAGGCTTCATTCTCCTTCTCGCTTTCGAGGCCATGGAAGGAGAAGACAATGCGGCCCACGCGATTCCCTAAATTGTAGATGGTCTGCAACGTCGTGAAAGGAACGGTGACATCCGAACTCATACGACTCTTATCCTCTTGTTCGATGCCGACAACAGTGAAGGCCATCTCCCCAACTTTCACCGTCTTGCCAATGAGCGAACGCGGCGCGCGGGGATACAGCTCGCGGGCCTGATTCTCGGGCAAGACAAGAACCTTGCGGCGATCGCGGATATCCATATCATTGATGAAACGTCCGGCAGAGAGTTTCACCTTATTGATGTTGGAAAACATCGGATAAACACCGCGAAGACTGCTGCTGACATAGTTCTCACCATAGGTCACCGACACACCGCTCTCCATGATGATGGCTCCTGCCTGATCAATATTCTGTTGGAAGCGCGTCTGCGTCACCGTTAAGTCATTGTCGTCAAGGGTAATGGAGCGTCCTTCTTTCAGACCCTCGTAGGGCTTTGATGTCATCCCGCCGAAAATCATCATGGAGTTGTCGATATAGCGGTCGTTGTTGGCCTCCTGAGCATTGATGAGCCCATTGCCCGCCCCGAGAAGCACGATGAGCATGAAGATCCCCCAAGCCACCGCGAAGCCGGTGAGGGAAGTTCGCAGCTTGTTGCGCTGCGCCGTTTGCCATATTTCACCAAGGAGTCCGAACAAGCTATTGAGAGTTTAAGAGTTTAAGAGTTGAAGGGGCTTAAGAGTTTAAGGGGTTTAAGAGTTTAAGGGGTTTAAGGGGTTTAAGATTCAGGATTCAGGATTCAAGTTTAAGAGTTTCATTTATCATTTATCATTTATCACTAGTAATCCTTATTCTTCATTCCTCAATCACTCCGTCTTTGATGCGGATGATACGGTTGGTCTGTGCCGCCACGTTAGGGTCGTGGGTCACAATGACCATCGTAATGCCTTCCTCACGGTTCAGGCGCTTCAGCAACTCCATCACCTCGACACCTGTCTTGGAGTCCAGTGCTCCCGTAGGTTCATCGGCAAGGATGATCTTCGGACGTGTCACCAGGGCACGGGCGATGGCCACACGCTGGCGCTGACCGCCCGACATCTCATTGGGATAATGTTCCGCCCAGTCAGTAAGGCCCATCTTAGCCAACTCCTCCATCGCCATCTGATGACGCTTCTTTCGCGAGACGCCCTGATAGAACAGAGGCAGCTCCACATTCTCCACGGCGGTCTTGAAACCTATCAGGTTGAACGACTGGAAAATAAAGCCTATCAGGCGGTTACGGTACTCGGCAGCTCGCGTCTCGCTGAGGTCTTTGATCAGTGTTCCTGCCAGGCTGTACTCGCCCTCGTCGTAGTCGTCGAGGATGCCTAATATATTTAATAAGGTGGATTTTCCGGAACCCGAAGCTCCCATGATGCTCACCAGCTCTCCCTCGGCGATGTCGAGGTCGATGCCTTTCAGAACATGCAAAGGCTGAGCACCGAAATAGGTCTTATGAATACCGTGAAGGTGTATCATCGTGTTATACCTTGCGGACGGGGTCACAGGTGAGGCCACAGCCCAGTTTCTTGAATATCTTTCTATCTACTTCGCCCAACATCACCGTAGCGTGAACCTGGCATCCATCCAGCTGCGGAAGGGTGTCAAGAGCGCGGCGACAGTTCTCGTCGTGCTGCGAGAGCACGGCCAGGGCTATAAGCACCTCGTCGGTGTGCAGACGCGGGTTGTTGCCATGGAGCATGGAGGTTTTCATGCGCTGAATAGGGACTATCATATCCTGCGGAATCAGCTTCAAGGCGTGGTCGATGCCGGCCAGATACTTCGTAGCATTCAGCAACAAGGCTGCACAGGGTCCCAGCAAATCGCTGGTGTCAGCGGTGATGATGGTGCCGTCCTCCAGTTCGATAGCCGCCGACGGATTTCCCGACTGCAGGCGGCGCTCATAGGCCGCGACAGTCGTAGGACGTGAAGCGGTGGTGAGCTTCATCTGCTTCATCAGCAGGGCAATCTTGTTCACCTCATCGTTGCCTTTCTTGCCATCCAGCATCTCACCCAGCGCGGCATAATAGCGGCGGATGATCTCCTGCTTCGATGCCTCGCAGCACACCTCGTCATCGGAAATACAGAAACCGGCCATATTCACGCCCATGTCCGTAGGCGACTTATACGGACTCTCGCCGTAGATGCTTTCGAAGATGGCATTCAGCACCGGGAATATCTCGATATCGCGATTGTAGTTGACGGAGGTCTTCCCATAGGCTTCGAGGTGGAAAGGGTCAATCATATTGACATCGTTGAGGTCTGCGGTGGCGGCCTCATAAGCTACGTTGACGGGGTGCTTCAAGGGGATTGACCAGATGGGGAAGGTCTCAAACTTGGCATAACCGGCCTTCACGCCTCTGCGGTTCTCGCCCCACAGCTGGCTCAGGCAGACAGCCATCTTACCGCTTCCGGGGCCAGGGGCCGTGACCACAACCAGCGGACGCGAGGTCTCCACGAAATCATTTTTGCCAAAGCCTTCCTCGGAGTCGATAAGCTCCACATTGGTGGGATAGCCCTCTATCAAATAATGATAGTACACGCGCACGCGACCCAAACGCTCCAGCTGCTCGCGGAAGGCGACAGCGGAGGCCTGACCGTTGAAATGTGTAATGACAACAGAGCTGACCAACAGCCCACGGTCTGTGAAGACGTCGCGCAAACGGAGCACATCCTCGTTATAGGTGATGCCCAGATCGCCGCGGACCTTGTTGCGTTCGATGTCCTCGGCGCTAATGACAATGATGATCTCGACATCGTCCTTCAGCTGCATCAGCATCCGAAGTTTGCTGTCGGGCTGAAAACCGGGGAGCACGCGGCTGGCGTGATAGTCGTCATAGAGTTTTCCGCCAAACTCCATATACAACTTATCGCCGAATTGCGCGATGCGCTCTTTGATTCGCTCCGACTGTATGCGGAGATATTTCTCGTTGTCAAAACCTTGTTTCATTTCACTGTTTTTTTCGTCCGAAGGATAAACTCCTCCTCATTTTCGCCGCAAAAGTACTGCATTTCGATGACTTCTCAAAAGAAAAGATATACAAAATAGGTTAAAACAACAAAAGGGCCGCTTCACAGCGACCCTGTTGCTTCAGTCTTTAGGTATTAGTCCGTTTAAGGTAAAAAGATTGTTTTCAGGATAACGGCAGCAAAGATAGGGGTAAACGGCATTGGTTGTTCTCTCAAATATATGTTAAATAGCATATTTATGGGAAAAATAGTAAAAATTCTTCTATCCAAAACCGAATGAGTGTACATTATACCCCTTCTTTTGCAACCCCAAGTTTGCAAAACAGAACTCTAAGATGCTGCCTGGGTGCAGTGAAAGTCGAAAAGTCGCTGTATGGGCTGCGGCTCAACAAAACCTAAGGTAAGTCGCTCTTTCTCAGCCGCTTCGCGCAGCACTTTCTCAAAAGCGGCCGCAACGCCGCCTACGAAGTTCACAGGGAGGTCCGGACGTTTGTAGGGCACCACATTGCGATGGAAGAAACGGCGGAATTCGCGCACAAGGAAAGCGTGAACCTCACGGTCGTCCTGAACACGGGAGATGAAAGGAACCAGAGAAGCCAGAAAGCGGTTTGCCTGCGGCTGACGATAAACGCGGTCTATGATCTCGGCTTGTGTCAGCTTGTGGTACCTCAGGAAGCTGCTGCACAGGGACTTATGATAGGCGTTCTTGAGGATATCACCCACGAAGAGACGTCCCAGCACAGCACCACTGCCTTCGTCGCCCAAAATCCAACCCAAGGGCGACACATTTTGGACGATGTTCTTGCCGTCGTAAAGACATGAATTAGAGCCGGTTCCCAAAATACAAGCAATGCCCTCGGCATTGCCACACAGGGCACGGGCCGCCCCCAGCAAGTCGCTTTCCGCATGGACGACAGCATCGGGGAAAGAATCCTGCAGGCAGCGACGGACGGCATCGGAATAAGGCGCCACACAGCCTGCACCATAGAAAAAGATTTCACCGACATCTGCCGCCAGCTCCTGGGCTACTGCGGAAACAATTCTTTGAATACTCTCCTCATCGTCACGGACGGGATTAATACCCACTGTCTGTACACTGCAGGAATTGCCTTCCGCCATTTGCAACCGCCATTGAGTCTTGGTTGAACCGCTATCAACAATCAATTTCATTGCTATTTTGTTTTAAATTCGGCCCAAAAGTACAAAAAACTATCCATTCACCAGCACGAAAACACACGAAACTACACCTTATTTAATAAATGAATGTTTTTCTTGCAGCAAAAAATAGGTGCTTTCACAAAAAAACCGTACCTTTGCATCCAAATTGACAAACCCATCCTGGAATGAGATTCATTTTTATTCTCCTACTGAGCCTGTGCAGCCTCAACGCCATGGCTCAGAAAAATAACAAAAACAGCAAGCACACCGAGGCCGGCATCGTTGCCTCCTACACCGACTCACTGACAGCATTGGTCGATCGCATCCAAAAGCAGCACCAGTCAAAAGAGGCGCCGTCGCCTTACCTCTTCCGTCTCTTCGCACCTGGCACCGTTTACACCTCGGCGCTGGCACAGCGGATGGCCAACAGCAGCGGCAGCGATGCCGGCAACCACTTGCCGTCGCTCGGCAGCACTGACGACTCACAACTGCAGCTGAACGAAGCCATCAATGAACACCTGAACACTTCTTACGTGCTGATTCCGCAGTTCTTCTCCACAACGCAGCAGGCGCTTGTCAGCGGAGGGCGCTTGATTAGCGACATCGAAAAGCCGATTGAGGAGACAGTGCTGCTGAATGAGACCACGCCCGAGGTGGTGATTCCCGTGGTGGCCATAGAAGCGGTGGAGCCTGAAGTGAAGAAACCCAACTTCTGGGCTTTCAAAGGAAACGGGTCGCTGCAATTCACACAGAGCTACTACTCCAAGAACTGGTATCAGGGCGGCGAAAAGAACTACGCCATGCTCAGCCAGCTCACGGTAGAGGCTAACTACAATAACCAACGGCGCGTGCAGTGGGACAACAAATTCGAGGCACAGTTGGGTTTCCAGACCTCCGAGACCGACCAATACCATAAGTTCAAAGCAACGAACAATCTGTTGCGTCTGACATCGAGTCTGGGTATCAAGGCCGTCGGACACTGGAACTACGCTGCACAGCTGCAGCTGGAAACACAACCCTATAACAGCTACAAAGCCAACTCCGATGAAATCACCGCGGCCTTCCTCGCACCGCTGTATGTCCGTTCCTCTATCGGTATGGATTATATCATCAAGAAGAAACGCTTCGAAGGTAAACTTCACCTGGCACCGCTCTCCTATGTCATCACCTACGTCAACCGCGATGAGCTCATTGAGCGCTACGGCATTGACGAAGGACATAGGTCCAAGCACGAATGGGGTCCCAATGTAGAATTCACCTTCACCTACCACATGTGGAAAAACATCTCATGGGCATCGCGTCTCTACTGGTTCTCAAATTTCCACTTGACGCGCATCGAATGGGAAAACACACTGAACTTCACCATCAACAAGTACCTCTCGGCCAAGCTCTTCCTCTATCCGCGCTTTGATGACAGCAACGAGAACTATCGTGCTGGCGAGAACCACGACGGCACATTCCTCATGTTCAAAGAATGGCTATCACTCGGCCTCAACTACGACTTCTAACCCCCTAAGCACCTCAACGACAAACGGAAATTCATGGAGATCAAGAACGCCACTTACATCAAGAGCAGCGCCCTCATCAGCCAGTGCCCGGAGCACCATTGCCCCGAGTACGCCTTCATCGGCCGCTCCAATGTGGGCAAGTCCAGCCTCATCAATATGCTGACAGGCAACAAGAAACTGGCCAAGACCTCCGCGACACCTGGCAAGACGCTCCTCATCAACCACTTCGAGATACGCTCATCCGCCTCCAAAGCCTCTGCAAGCAGTGTGTCCGGCAGTTCCCCTGCCGGAAAAAACGGCCTCTGGTATCTCGTTGACCTCCCCGGCTACGGCTTTGCCAAGCGCAGCAAGACTGAACGCACGAAATTGGAGAACATGATCTCCGGCTATATCCTGCAACGCGAAAACCTCACGAACCTTTTCGTACTCATCGACAGCCGCCATGAACCCCAGCAGATTGATATCGAATTCATGAACTGGCTCGGCGAGAGCAGTATCCCGTTCAGCATTGTTTTCACCAAGGCTGACAAACTCAGCAGACAGGCGTTGCAGAAGAACATTGACGCCTACCTCGCACGGCTCGCAGAAGAATGGGCCCCCCTCCCACCCCATTTCATCACGTCCTCTGAAACACGCCAAGGTCGTGACGAGCTGCTCTCTTACATCGAAGAAATCAACAACAAGATTGCTCAATCATAATTTGTAAATCGTATAATCGTAAATCGTAAAATCGTAAAATTGTCAAATCGTCAAATTAAAAGGATTGTCAAATCGTAAAATCGTAAAATCGTAAAATTCAAATATGGACAAAAACACAATTATCGGATTCGTCCTCATGGCCCTCGTGCTCATCGGCTTCTCATGGTATAGCCGTCCCAGCGAGGCGCAACTGAAAGCACAACGTGAACGCGACTCTATCGCCGCCATTCAAAACGAAAGACCCACCCCCGACCCCTCCCGTGATGGAGGGGAGAAGGCTGGCGCGCTGCTTTCGAGCGATAGCGAGGCTCTCGCCCTAACGGGAGAGCGGGGAGAGGGTCTTGACTCCACCAGCATCCTCTTTGCAGCCTCCCAAGGTAGCGAAGAGCTTATCACTCTTGAAAATGACCTCGTGAAGGTTGTCATCAACACCCGCGGAGGTGTCATCGAGGAAGCCGTCATCAAAGGACACCTCGACCAGCAGAAGCAACCCGTGCGCCTTCTCACCAAGGAGGACGCCCAGATGATTCTCTCCCTGGCCACCAAGCAAGAGAACATCGTCACCTCCGGCCTCTATTTCGAGCCCGTTACCGTTCCCGAGGGTTCTCCCGAGGGCTCTTCAAAGGGTTCTTCCCTTCTCCTTCGTCTTCCCGTCGCCACCGGTTCCCTTGACATCGAATACACACTCCGCCCGGATGCCTACATGATTGATATGATTGTTCGCGCCAATGGCATCGCAGACCTCTTCACGCCCTCGATGAAGACCCTCGACATTCAGTGGGCCGACCGCGCACGTCAGCTGGAGAAAGGCTTCGACTTCGAGCAGCGCTACGCCTGCATACGCTACCATGAGGCAGAGGGAGACACTGACAATCTCTCCGAGACCTCCGACGAGGACGAGGACATTGAGGAGAAGCTCGACTGGATAGCCTTCAAGAACCAGTTCTTCTCTGCCGTCCTCATCTGCCAGCAGGAGTTCTCCAACGTACACCTCGACTCCAAACTATACAAAAAAGGGCAAGGCTATCTGAAGAACTATAAGGCCACCATGCAAACGGCCTTCGACCCCACGGGGCAGCAGCCCACACAGCTGCAGTTCTACCTGGGGCCCAATGACTTCCACACGCTGAAAGCCCACAACGACCTCAGCCTCAATGCCGATAAGGATCTCGAACTCGAAGACCTCGTTTATCTCGGATGGCCGATTGTGCGCTGGGTCAACCGCTGGTTCATCATCTACCTCTTCGACTGGCTCAAGGGCTTCGGTCTCCACATGGGACTCGTCCTGCTGCTGCTGACGCTCATCGTCAAGGCACTTGTCTATCCCGCCACGAAGAAGAGCTACCTCGCCAGCGCCCGCATGCGCGTCCTCAAACCCAAAATCGACGCCCTCAACGCCAAATATCCCAAGCAGGAGGATGCCATGAAGAAGCAGCAGGAGATGATGCAGCTCTACTCGCAATATGGCGTTTCGCCCATGGGCGGCTGCCTACCGATGCTGATTCAGATGCCTATCTGGATTGCCCTCTTCAACTTTGTGCCGAACGCCATCGAGCTGCGCGGCCAGAGCTTCCTCTGGGCTGATGACCTCTCGGCATACGATGACGTCATCCGTTGGAACAAGGACCTCTGGCTCATCGGCGACCACCTCAGCATCTTCTGCGTCCTCTTCTGCGTCATGCAGATTGCCAATACCTGGATTTCCATGAAGCAGCAGCAGAGCGCCGTGATGTCACCCGAACAGGAACAATCCATGAAGATGATGAAGTGGATGATGTATCTGATGCCCCTCATGTTCTTCTTCATGTTCAACACCTACAGCTCCGGCCTCAACTACTACTACTTCCTCTCGGGTCTCACCAGCATCCTTATCATGTGGTTCCTGCGTAAGACCACCAACGACAGCCGCCTGCTCGCCGAGCTGGAAGCCTATAAGGCCAAGAACGCTAACAATCCCAAGAAGCAGTCCGGAATGGCCGCTCGCTTCGAGGCGCTCCAGAAGCAAGTTCAGGAACAACAGCGCCAACAGCAAAAGAGATAAAAGCCTATCCCTATGAAACAGTCAACCTATAAAAGCCTTTTACTCCCCTCGCCCTTTAAGTTCCCCTCGCCCTTTGGAGAGGGGTTAGGGGTGAGGTCGGCGACGGGGGTGAGGTCTCTTCTAATCCTCTTCGTACTTTTCATCATGGCAGCCTGTAAACAAGAGAAGATCGTCATCACACGCAGCGACATCAAGCTCCAGAGTGACACCCTCACACCCGAAGCGCTCTGGGCAATGGGGCGCATCGGCAGCTACGCCGTATCGCCCGACGGCCAGCACGTCGCCTACCAGGTCACGTACTACAGCGTTGAGGAGAACCGCGGCAATTCGGTGATATATGCAGAAGATATCCCCGTCTCCCGTAATGGCGGGGAGAAAGCTGGCGCACAGTCCACGAACGATAGCAAGGCTCTCCCCCTAACGGAAAAGCGGGGAGAGGGTCTGTTCCTCGGCCCGGGCAGCGACCCTGTATGGCTCAGCGACAGCAAGCTGGCCTTTGCCTCCAAAGGCGAAATCTGGTCCATGAGCGCCAAAGGGAAGTCGCGCAAGCAGCTTACCAAGACCGACGGCGCCGTAGAGGGTTTTCTCTTCTCCCCTGACCAGAAAAAAGTCATCATCATCAAGCGTGTTCCCTACCACGACATTATCCATGAGCGTCCCGCGGACCTGCCCAAAAGCACTGGGATGGTCATCACCGACGTAATGTACCGCCATTGGGATCACTATGTGGAGAGCATCCCACATCCCTTCCTTTGCACCGTCAACAACGATGGCACAATCAAGGAAGAATGTGACATCCTCGAAGGCCAGCCGTTCGAATGCCCCATGGAACCCTTCGGCGGCATCGAACAACTCGCGTGGTCGCCCGACAGCAAGTCCATCGCCTTCACTTGCCGCACCAAAACGGGCCTTGCCTACAGCATCTCCACAGACTCCGACATCTTCCTGCTTACGGTTCCCGAGGGTTCTCCCGAGGACCAATCTACCGCCTCACCCATCAAGAACCTCTGTAAGCCCGGCCGCATCTTCGGCGATGACGTCGCCGAGACCCTCGCCGTCGATCCGAGCAAGACGCTGAAGCATCAGGCGGTGAACGCCACCGAGAACCTTGACAACAACCCCGGCTACGACCTGAACCCCAAGTTCTCCCCCGACGGCCGCTACATCGCCTGGCTCTCCATGCAGCGCGACGGCTATGAGGCCGACCGCCAGCGCCTCTGCATCTGCGACCTTGCCACCGGTGAGAAACGCTACGTCACCGAATCCTTCGACAGCAATGTCGATGACTTCGTTTGGAGCACCGACAGCTACACCTTATATTATATAGGTGTATGGCAAGCCACCGTCAACCTCTATCGCACAAACCTCGACGGCCAGGTCGCACAGCTCACCAACGACCAGGCCGACTGGGGTGCTTTGCAGCTTATCCCTGGCTCCACCCCCGCCCATCGTCTCCTCATGGAGCGCCACGACTTCTTCCACCCCGCCGACCTCTACATGGTGAGTGTGCTCGGCGATTCCGTCGCCGAGGAAGTTCGCCTCACCGCCGAGAACGACCACATCCTCTCGCAACTCGCCCCTGGCAGCTGCGAGCCTCGCTGGTGCAAGACAACAGACGACAAAGAGCTCCTCTACTGGGTCATCAAGCCACCGCATTTCGACCCCTCGAAGAAATATCCCACCCTACTCTTCTGCGAGGGCGGCCCGCAGTCGCCCGTATCGCAGTTCTGGAGCTACCGCTGGAACTTCTACATCATGGCCTCTCAGGGCTACGTCATCATCGCCCCCAACCGCCGCGGCCTCCCCGGCTTCGGTCAGGAGTGGCTCGAGGAGATCTCCGGCGACTGGACAGGCCAGTGCATGAATGACTACCTGAGTGCCATTGACGACGCCTGCGACAGCCTTCCCTATGTTGACCGCGACCGCCTCGGTGCCGTAGGCGCCAGCTTCGGAGGCTTCAGTGTGTATTACCTCGCAGGCCACCACAACAAACGCTTCAAGTGCTTCATCGCCCATGACGGCGCCTTCAACCTGGAAGCCATGTACACCGAGACCGAGGAGAACTGGTTCAGCAACTGGGAGTACGACGACGCCTATTGGAACCGCGACCGCACAGCCAATGCCGACCGCACCTACAAGAACTCTCCACACCTCTTCGTAGATCAATGGGACACTCCCATCCTCTGTATCCACGGCGAAAAGGACTACCGCATCAACGCCACCCAGGGCATGAGCGCTTTCAACGCGGCCCGCATGAGAGGCATCGAAGCCGAGCTTCTCCTCTACCCCGACGAGAACCACTGGGTACTCAAACCCCAGAACGGTATCCTCTGGCAGCGGACCTACTTCAACTGGCTCGCCCGCTGGCTGAAATAAACTTCTTCCGAACGAAATAACGATATAACGACATAACGATATAACGAAAAATCATTCCAATGACAACTTCTCTTCGCGACAGCGCCGCTATGCGCTGGACAGCCCTGCTGCTACTGGCCCTGGCCATGTTCTGCAGCTACATCTTCATGGACATTCTCTCGCCCATCAAAGACCTGATGCTCGAGACACGCGGGTGGGATTCTACAGCTTTCGGAACAATGCAAGGCTCCGAGGTGTTCCTCAACGTCTTTGCCTTCTTCCTCATCTTCGCGGGCATCATTTTGGACAAGATGGGCGTACGCTTCACCGCTGTCCTCTCCGCTACCGTCATGCTCGTCGGAGCCATCATCAAATGGTATGCCGTGAGCGATGCCTTCACGGGCAGCAGCCTCGCCACCTGGTTCACCAACAACCTCAACTACATCCCCGTATTCGATGAACTCGGCGTGTCGCCCTTCTATGAGGGGATGCCCGCCTCTGCAAAGTTTGCAGCCTGTGGTTTCATGATTTTCGGCTGCGGCTGTGAGATGGCCGGCATCACCGTCTCCCGCGGTATCGTCAAGTGGTTCAAGGGTCGTGAGATGGCCCTCGCAATGGGTTCTGAGATGGCCCTCGCCCGCCTCGGCGTAGCCACGGTGATGATTTTCTCGCCCTTCTTCGCCCGTCTCGGAGGGGTGGTCAGCGTCAGCCGTTCGGTGGCCTTCGGCGTCGTACTGATGTGTATTGCCCTCATCATGACCATCGTCTATTTCTTCATGGATCAGAAGCTCGATGCCCAGACCGGCGAAGCCGAAGAGAAGGACGACCCCTTCCGCATCAGCGACCTGGGCAAGATTCTCACCGACAGCGGCTTCTGGCTCGTAGCATTGCTCTGCGTGCTCTACTACAGCGCCATCTTCCCCTTCCAGAAGTATGCCGTGAATATGCTCCAGTGCAACCTCACACTGACGCCTCCCGAGGCCCACACCTTCTGGGCCAGCGAGGATGTCACCTACGTGCAATACATCATTATGCTGATCGTGGCCGCCGCCGGCTTCGCCAGCAACTTCCAGAAGCGCGCTGCCGCCAAGTACGGCCTGCTATGCCTCTCCATCGTCTCGCTCATCATCTACTGCTATATGGGGTATATGAGACAGAGCGCCGAAGCCATCTTTGCTGTCTTCCCGCTGCTGGCCGTTCTTATCACACCTATCTTAGGCAGTTATGTTGACCACAAGGGCAAGGCCGCTACGATGCTCGTCCTCGGCTCACTGCTGCTCATAGCCTGTCACCTGACCTTCGCCTTCGTGCTCCCGGCCTTTAAGGGCAGCTCCGTGGGCGGCATCACCATCGCCTACCTGACCATCCTCGTCCTCGGCGCCTCCTTCTCGCTGGTTCCGGCCAGCCTGTGGCCGAGTGTGCCAAAGCTCGTGGATGCCAAGGTCATCGGTTCCGCCTACGCCCTCATCTTCTGGATTCAGAACATCGGCCTCTGGCTCTTCCCACTGCTCATCGGCAAGGTCCTGGACAAGACCAACCCCGGCGTTACAGACCCGACACAGTACAACTACACGGCTCCGCTCGTCATGCTGGCCTCACTCGGCATCGCCGCACTCGTCCTCGGACTCGTTCTGAAAGTGGTGGACAAAAAGAAGGGCATTGGCCTTGAAGAGCCCAACATTAAGGCATAAATTCGATGAAAAGGCCATTTTTAACACTAAAAGAACAAGTTATTTGAAAAATAGTTCGTAATTTTGCGGCGCAAGGGGAATACCTTGCGCCGCAAAACATTTACACAAGCTACTAACAGAATTATGAAACGGCTGACACTAACAACGATATGCCTGTTCTGCATGACAACGTTGTTCGCACAGGATTGGATGGACATGACCGACGAGTATGTCGTCAATCCTGACTTTAACGGCTCCACCGAGGGATGGGTCATCAACTATAACAGCTCTACAGCACAGAACTTCGGGTATCAAGGCGCCTCCTACTACAATGGCGATTGCTGGATATCGCAGTTCGCAGAGACTTGGCGTAATCAGAGCTACTATTATGCCAACCCACTGGGCGACGGTTCCATCCATCAGCAGATCAAAGGGCTTCCCGTTGGCCATTACACATTGGAAGCCGATGTCATCGCCGTATCCCAGAATAACAACAATAATCCTGTCGCGGGTGTTTACCTCTTCCTTGCCAACAGCACCAGCGAGGCCCGTACGGATCTGTACACCGGCGATGGCAGACCGGAGCACTTCAGCGTGGAGTTCGACACCAACCAGACAGCCCTCACCCTTGGTGTCCGCACTGAAAGCACTACCGCCAACTGGGTTGCCTTCGACAACGTAAAGCTCTACTGGGAAGGCAATATGGTTAGGGCCACAGAACTCACCCTCAACGTCAACGAGGCCCAATTGGTACAGGGCGAGACGCTGAAGCTGATTCCAACCATTAAACCTGCCAACACCACCTTCAAGACTTGCACCTTCTACAGCAGCAACCCGAACTGCGCGTCCGTGGATGACAATGGCCTCGTCACGGCTCTGAAGCCTGGAATGACGACCATCAGCGTATATACCAAAACCAACGAGGATCTGGTGGCTACGTGCCTCGTCACTGTCAGTGCCAACAAGGTCGCGGCCGAAGCTGTCATCATCAACGAGATTCAACAGGCTAACGTTGATATGTTCGTGGATCCGTCGTTTAACTACGGCAGTTGGATAGAGCTGTACAACAGCACAGACAAAACGGTATTCCTCGACGGCCTCTATATTTCCGACGACCCCGCCAACCTGAAGAAGTTCCGCCTCTACAGCGCTCGCTACGGCAGCATCCCAGCCAAAGGCTACCTGACACTGTGGTTCGAGCACTACTCATGGTGGACACCGAAGATGGTGGACCTCGAGCTGGACTTCGACGGCGGCACGATTTTCATCGCCGATGAGGCCGGCACAATCCTCTCACAACTCGACTACCCGCCCGCCATCAGCCGCACCTCCTACGCCCGCAAGACAGACGGCGGCAACGAGTGGGGCTACACCGACCAGCCTACACCTGACGCTTCCAACGCCACCTCGCCTTTCGCCGTGATTCGTCTGGAAGCCCCCGAGATTGACACCGACGGCTGCTTCTTCACGGGCAACCTCCTGGCACAGGTCACTAATATCCCCGCCGGGGCTACGCTCCGCTACACCCTCGACGGCAGCACACCGACACTCGAGAACGGCATGACCAGCGCCGACGGCCTCTTCTCATTCCAGGAGACCGCCATCCTGCGTCTGCGCTACTTCCAGGACGGCTACCTCTCCAGCCCCGTTATCACGCGTTCCTATATATATAAGGATAAGAATTACACGCTTCCCGTGATCTCCATTGTCTCTGACAACGCCAACCTCTATGGCAATGAACTGGGCATCTTCGTCAGGGGTGTAAACGGCCGTCCCGGCAACGGCCAGAGCAGCCCTTGCAACTGGAACATGGACTGGGACCGTCCCACCAACATCGAATACTTTACCGAGGAGGGCATCTCGGCCTTCAACCAGGAAGCCAACATCGAAGCTTCCGGCGGCTGGAGCCGTGCCTTTACGCCCCACTCCTTCAACATCAAGGCCAACAAGGTGTACGAGGGCAAGAACCGCCTGGACTACCAGTTCTTCGAGAACAAGCCTTTCCTGCGCCACAAGGCCCTGAAGGTTCGAAATGGCGGTAACGACTACAACAACGGCCGCATCAAAGACGCAGCCATCCAGCAGGTCGTCTCCACCTCCGGACTCTACGTGGAAGCACAGAGCTACAAACCCGTACACGTCTTCCACAACGGCAAATATATCGGCGTGGAGAACCTGCGCGAGCCCAATAACAAGAGCTATGGCTATGCCAACTACGGCATCGACACCGACGACCAGGATCAGTTTAAGATCTCGCCCGACAGCTGCTATGTTCAGCAGGCTGGCACACGCGATGTCTTCGACGAGTGGTGTTCCCTCGCTGCCAACGCCTCCGATCCCCTCTGCTACGAGCGCATTAAGGAGATTATCGACATCGAGGAGTTCGCCAACTACATGGCCGTAGAAATATACCTCGACGGCAACGACTGGGCCCGCAACAACGTGAAGGCCTTCCGCGAGCGCTCCGAAGGGACGGCCAACAGCCGCTTCCGCTTCGTCCTATTCGACCTCGACAGCGCCTTCGGCGGCACCAATGGTTTCAGCGGTCTCGCCAGCAGAATGTACCACACCTTCGACCAGCTCTACGGCGAGCAAGTCATCGAAAAATACGGCAACAGAATTTCAAAATATAACGAATTCATCGTAGCTTTCTTCGATATGCTCCAGAACGAGGAGTTCAAGAAGCAGGTTGTAGATCAGTGCTGCATTGTCGCCGGCAGCGTCTTCGAGCCCACACGCTCCGCAGCGGTCATCGACGACATGATAGCCCACGTGCAAACCGCCATGCAGCTGGAGGGCGCCGGCCTCAACTCGGCTTATGACGTCAAGAACCGCCTCACCAGCACACGACAGACCGAATGCATCAACAACATGCGGAACTATCTCGGTCTCGGCACTTCCGTCAAGGTGAACCTCAGCACCAACATCGAAGAAGGGACGCTACTCATCAACGACCTCTCTGTTCCCACGAACAAGTTCGGCGGTCTCCTCTTCCCGCCCATCACCCTGAAGACCGCGGCACCCGCGGGCTATCAGTTCTTGGGATGGAAGAGCAGCAAAGGCAGCTCCACCGCCACTACGCTCTTCGCCAAGGGCAGCTCATGGTACTACTACGACCAAGGCTCACTGGACGGCGCAAACTGGACAGCACGCAACTATAGCACAACGTCCTGGCGTTCGGGCAAAGCACCCCTGGGCTACTTCACCACCGACACCTACAATGATCGCGGCTACCAGACCTTCCTTGATTATGGCGGAGATGCCGGCAACAAATACCCCACCTATTACTTCCGCAAGACGGTCAGCTTCTCCACAGCGCCCAAGAGCGACGAGACCATCACCCTCGACTGGATTGCCGACGACGGTTTCATCGTTTATGTCAACGGCACAGAGGCCGGACGCTACTTGATGCCTGCCGGCACTGCGACCTTCAGCACCTTCTCCTCCAGCTACGCTCCCGCCAACCCCGAAAGTGGACAGATGACCCTCGACCCCTCCCTCTTCGTCAAAGGCAGCAACACCATCGCCGTGGAGGTGCACAACAACAGTGCATCATCCACAGACATCTACTGGGATGCCGCACTCATCTACACCAAGACCGACGACGCCAGCGACTACGCCTCCACGAATGCGGCCTTCACCATCCCTGACAATGTCAGCAATGTCACCTACACCGCGGTCTATGAGAAACTCAACGACAATGCCGACGACGCCTGGGATGCTCACCCCGTCAAGATCAACGAGGTCAGTGCCGGCAACGACATCTATGTCAGCGAATTATTCAAGAAGAGCGACTGGATAGAGCTGTACAACACCACAGACCAAGATTACGACGTCAATGGGATGTTCCTCTCCGACGACCTCACCAAGCCCGAGAAGTTCCAGATTATCGGTGACGGCAACGCCTCCACCGTCATCCCTCCCCACGGCCATCTCGTCATCTGGTGCGACAAGATGGAGGGCATAAGCCAGCTCCACGCCGACTTCAAGCTCTCCAACACCGACAGCAGCAGCGTCCTGCTGACAGCTGCCGACAAGAGCTTCGCCGACACCCTCACCTACTGCGCCCACACGGGCTATCAGAGCGTAGGCCTCTTCCCCGATGGCGGCAGCAGCTTGTATGTCATGGAGCGACCCACCATCGGACAGACCAACGTCCTCACCACCACAGCCCTTGCCTACGATGAGCCGAAGATCAAGCCCACACCCATCGTTGGCGTCAAGGATGTGGAGGAGACAAGCGACCTGGCACTGCAGTATAAGAACCGCACACTCACGCTCTCCGGAGCCTCCTACGCACGTGTTGACATCTATAACACGGCCGGTCAGCTGGTCATGGCTGCACGCGCGAAAAACGGCACTCCTTTGAGCCTCTCAGCACTACCCAATGGCGTCTATATTGCAACCGCTACAACGGACGATGAAAAGACCAGTTTGAAGTTCAGCGCACAATAATTCAAGAAATTTCATGTTAAATAATCTTAATAAAGCTTCCATTTCATAGAATTGAAGTATCTTTGCGGCGATTATGATATGTATATGAAATCAATCTGTCTCCTCACATGCCTATTCCTAACGGTATCTGCATGGGGGAAGTCCGTAGAAGGACTGCAGTCTGACAGCATTGTTCAGACCTTGAAGACAGAGGGGTTTGAAGACATTCAGGCGCTACTGGACAGCGACACGCTCTACCTCTCCATCGAGGACCGGGCACACCGCGGAACCTTCCGTGGAGCAGTCGCTGCTATCAAGCAAGTCACGGAGAAGCACCCCGACGTGCAACGCGTTGAAATGCTACTCACAGACTATAAGATGCCACAGCTCATTGTCCACGCCTTCAAGCGTGAAGGAACATGGGACATCAGCGTGGACAGGCAGATGGAACGCACACGGCAGGTGCTGCGGGACGTGAAGCCACAGGTTCCCTCGACAGGCAGGATAGACATCACCGTCTTCCCCATCATCAGCCTTGTTAACAACAAGCTCGACCACCTGTTCGACTACTGTATCCGCATCGCCCCGGCGTTCGCCGCCACACTCTGGAAGGGAGCACGTCTGACACTGCAACCCGTCTTTCCCATCCTCCACAACCTCGATGAGGACGAGACAGCGCGCTACATCCAGATCGGACAAGCCAACCTCAGCCAGCAGATCCTCTCCACCTCACGGTGGCAGATTTCCGCTGCAGCAGGCTTCTTCCACCCCGAACGTGCCGGCGCACAGGCCAAGGTCACCTTCCATGCCATGCGCAACCTTGACATCTTCGTTGATGCAGGCTACACCTACGGCTTCAACTACAGCAAGCAGAAAGGACTCGGCTTCATCCGAGGCTCACAGCAGTTCAACTTCATGGCACACGCCAACTACTACGAGCCCCACACCAAACTGCAGATTGAGCTTCAAGGCGGCAGATTCCTCTACGGCGACTACGGCGGACGACTCGACGTATCACGCCATTTCGGAGAATACGTCATCGGGGTCTATGGCATCCTCACGGGTGGAGAGTACAACGCAGGCTTCCATTTCGCCATCCCCATGGGCGGCAAACGCCAGAAGCGCAGCGCCTTCGTCCGTCTCAGACTGCCAGAGTACTACGGACTCGAGTACAGTATGCAGTCATTCTTCAAATACTGGGAAGAGAAGATGGGGCAAAGCTTTGCCACGCAACCCGACCAGAACCGTGCATCCCACTATTGGGAACCTGCCTATGTCGAAGAGTACATCCGCAAGATGCTGAATGGCAACTTCAAATAATAATAAATAGGATATAATATAAACTTAAAACATTTTTAAAAACTTTACAAACAATGAAAAAGTTTCTTCTTTCTCTCTGTGTTCTGGCTGTAGCCAGCGTCTGCGTCTTCATGACCTCTTGCAAGGACAGCGACGAATTCAACACACACATCAACAACAACGTAAAGTCCCAGATTGCCGCTGTGCAGGATCCCGGCTACACCTACACTTACGTGCTGAACGGTCAGACCTACAACTCTCTGGACGCCCTGAACAAGGCTATCGATGAGCTGCCCGCAGGTTCCGAGGGCAACACCATCTACGTGGTTGCTACTCCCACCGACGGCGGTCCTGCTAAGACCGGTAAGACCTCTACCTTCGCTACTCCTAAGCCCGGCGAGAAGCCTGTTGTTGTTAGCGTCGAGGTTCCGGGTGACACCAACAAGACAACTGAAGTTACCCTGACAACAACTGTCGAGAGCCAGCACTCCGGCGGTGCCATCAAATAATCGCTGAAACGTCCCTTAACGGGTCTCAACACATGTCGCCCTGCAGCTCGTAAGAGCCTTGCAGGGCGACTTATTTTGTTATATATTTTTAACGTGGAGCGATGTACAGGGGGGGGTATTTTGTATTTTTAACATTCTGAGAGCTCCCTCATTTGACCCTTTCAGCAAACTTAATGAGCTGCTTAAACCATGATTTAGCATAAAAAAACATTCTGTTTTATCATTTTTTTCTCATATTATTTGTGTAATTCAGCTAAAAGCAGTATTTTTGCCGGAAATATATAACTATCGCGCGCGCAAACCATAATTTATACGCGCGCATATAGAGCAACAAAAAGAAAAGCATGCTGAATTTGAGACGGTTATACAAAGCGAAGAGAAGAATGCACAAGCTTCTATTGCTGATGGTCCTCTTGTTGGCCACAGCAACGAAGACTTTTGCGGTTCTTCCGGCCGACACCGTCTTCTACGACCACTACCCCTTCATCCGCTTCATCGACAGCCGCGACGACGCCAGCCTTGTGCGCCTCAGCGATGAGGTCTTCCTGGAGGAGGCCGGCAAGCTGGTCTTCCGCGTCAACCGCTACGACGTCTTCACCAACGACTCTCTTCTTCAGGAGCTGGAGAACGTCATCATCCCACAGATCAACCGCGACAGCCTCAGGCTGCGTCGCATGGTGGTGCGCGGTGCCGCATCACCCGAAGGTCCTGTGCCCAACAACCGTATGCTGGGTCGCCGTCGTGTTGAAACACTCGCTTCTTTTTTACGCGCGCGCCTGAACGTTCCCGTTGACGAGAAGAGCTTCACCACTGAAGCCGTCACCGAGGACTACCGCCTGCTGCTGGCCATGATGCGCCGCGCCGCCGATCCCGACCTCGCCATCGTGCAGCAGCTCTGCGACCGCCACCTGCCCCGCTACGAATACACACTCCTGAAGCGCTCCCTGCAGCGCGTGCAGGGCGGTGCCCTCTGGCAGCGCCTGCTCAAGGAGTACTTCCCCGAGCTGCGTGCCGCCCGCGTGGTGCTGTTCTTCGAGAAACCCGCAGCCCCCGTGGTGGAAGAGGTTCCTGCCGTACAGGACAACATCGCGACTCCCGAGCCCACGACCCTGATTCCCGAGCCCGCCGTGCCCTTCGTCATCGAGATTCCTCGCCGCGAGTTCCTCTCCGTGAAGACGAACCTCCTGTTTGACTTCGCCTACGTCCCAGGCTATAACCGCTGGTGTCCCATCCCTAACATCGCCATCGAGTACTACCCGCTGCGCGGTCACTTCACCTACGGTTTCTCCTTCGACTGTCCCTGGTGGCAGCACTACGACGAGCACAAGTACTTCCAGATCCGCAACTACCAGTTTGAGACCCGCTACTACTGGCGCTCCGGTAACATCGACCGCCGCACGCCGGGCGAAGGTGCCGCCTTCCGTGGTTTCTACATCTCCGCTTACGCCCACGTCGGTCTCTTCGGCATCTGCTTCAACGCCGACAATGGTTGGGAGGGCGAAGCGCTGGGCGGCGGCATCGGTGTCGGCTATGTCCTCCCGCTGAGCCGCAACGGTCACTGGCGGATGGAGTTCGCCGCACAGGCCGGCATCCTCTACAGCGGCTACGACCCCTACCAGTTCGAGAACCCCGTGAACCCCAACTACCGCGACGGTCTCTACTACTACAAATGGACGGGCCGCGCCGCCGACTTCCGCGAGCGCCAGTACCGCTTCACATGGTTCGGTCCCACCCGCGTCGCCGTCACCATCTCCTACGATCTCCTCTACCGCCGCTGGAAGAAGAAGGGAGTCAGCTTCCGCAACAAGGAATATGTGGTGGAGATGAACGGGGGAAAGGAATGAAAAATGATTCTCGAAACATCGAAATAACGAAATAACGAAATAACGCTCAAAGCAACGCTCGAAATAACGAAACAACGAAACATCGATAGCGAAATGACAACAACAAAGACCATACTCAAAGGCATCGCACGCTGCACCCGAGTGCATCGCGCCAGCCTCCTTTCCGCTCAGGCGGGATGGGTCTTTGTCATCCTTTTCGCTTTCACCTCCTGCGAGCGCCAGCCGCCCTTGCACCTCTACGATGCCGCCAATCCCGAGTTCGAGCTGCCCGTCATCCAGCTGAGCCTTGAGGTCTATTGGGACTACGAAATTGGTTTCGACATCAAGTACGACTGGCGTGCTGAATGGGTTTACGGTTGGGACGAGACCGACCTTGACATCTACGGAGAGATTGGTTACAAAGAGCCCACCGTCTTCGAGCTGCGTCGCTACTACACCGGTGACACCCCCTTCGCCCCCCACACCACCGTCTCTGCCACCCACATGGAGGGCACCTCTTTCCAGGGTAGCTTCGAATGGGGCTTCTGGGATCTCCTCGTATGGAACGAGATTCAATCTCGCGAAGACGTACAGAGTATTCACATCGACGAAGAGTCCTCGCTCGACTACGTCACCGCCTACACCAACCAGTCCATGAACGTCTCGCCCTACCGCACTCCGTCATCGCGCTACACCAACGCCTTCTACGAGCCCGAGCCTCTCTTCGCCGCTTATGACGCCGGTATCGAGGTGAACCGCAACCTCGACGGCTTCGAGTACGATCCCGTGCGCAACGTTTACGTCAAAAAGCTCAACATGCTGCTGGAGCCTATCACCTATATATATCTGACGCAGGTCATCATCCGCCACAACAACGGTCGCATCACCTCCATCGACGGCAACGCCAACCTCTCCGGCATGGCACGTTCCGTAACGCTGAACACCGGCGTGGCCGGCCAGGATGCCATCACCGTACACTATAACACCCGCATGAAAAAGAACGTGCCCGTCACCCTTGACATCCCCTACACCGTGAAGAACGAGATCGTGGATGTCGTCGGCGGCCGCCTGATGTCCTTCGGTCTCTGCAACCTCGCCCCCAACCGCATCTCACGTGCCGACGAGGTCAACGACCCCTACCCCCACTACATGGATGTCACGATGCAGTTCAACAACGGCATGGACTCCACCTTCGTCTTCGACGTGTCCGATCAAGTCCGCGAGCGCTACAAGGGCGGAGTCATCACGGTGGTCCTGGACATGGACACCATCCCCACTCCAACGCGCAAAGGCGGCAGCGGTTTCGACGCCGTGGTGAAGGACTTTGAGGACGGTGGAACGCACGAATTTTCGATGTGAAGAAATTTACAATATGACAATTTAACATAGGAATAATTGACAATAGAACAATTTAACATATTTCTCCCTCGCAACAACGATAGAACAACATATATTTCAAACCACTTTATTATTAATCATTTAAAAACTTTGATGACTATGAAAAAAATCAATTTCATCCTCACCGCAGCAGCAACCCTCCTGATGATCGGTTGCGCCGATGACCCCATCGCCCAGAGCGAAGGTCTTACGCCCTTCGCTGAAGGCGAAACGCCCATCGTTTTCGGTTCGCTGCGACAAGGTATCACCCGTGCCGACCTGGGCGGCGCCGAAGCTGCCGAGAAACTTGGAAAGAAGTTTGTGGTTTCTGCCAAGAAGGGCAGCTCAACCGCAGCCACGACCAGTGTGGTCACCTTCGACAACTATGTAGTGGAATACGAGGAGAACACCGCGAACACCACTGAATCCAACTCCACCAACTGGGAGTATGTCGGCAAGGGCATCATCAAGCACGCTGCCGATAACGGTATCGTCAGCCAGACCATCAAGTACTGGGACTACAGCCAGCCTCAGTATGACTTCATCGCATGGTCCACGGGTGCCAAGACAGCCATCTACGAAGGGGACCCCGCTGCAGGCGAAGTCCTCGTATCCACCCTCAACCCCAATGCGACTGCGACAGCTGCCGTCACCTTCACGGGTAAAGCCGCTGACCTGTCTGAGGTCTTCATCTCTGACCTCACCACCGTGAAGAAGGCACAGTATGGCGACGACCCCGTTGTGATGAAGTTCCGTCAGCTCGGTACCAAGGTTCGTATCGGTATCTACGAGACGATTCCTGGCTACAGTGTAAAGAATGTAAAATTCTACAAGACCGGAGGTCTTCTGACAGATCCCTCAACAGAGATTGTTAACAAAGCCACCATCTTCTCAGCTGGATCAGACATCTACACGGAAGGCACCTATACTGTGACCTATCCTTCTGTTGATGGCGCTACTGCTGACAACAACCAGGCTCACGTAACCTTTGCTCCGAAGTCCGGTGTAGAGCAGACAACCATCGTGGACTGGGGCGGTTTGAACTACACCATTGCTGAGAAAGGCGAGAAGACTGCCGGCAAGGTATTCCTTGGCCGTACTTCCAACACAGCTTCTTTCGCAGGTAATGCTGATGACAACTACTACGTTATTTACCTGCCCAATGAGACTGGTGCTAACCTCAACCTGCGCGTTGACTTCACGCTGGAGGCTATCGACGGAGGTGGCGAGACCATCGAGGTAAAGAATGCCAAGGCTCAGGTGCCCAGCATCTACACCAAATGGCAACCGGGCTTTGCCTACACTTATCTCTTTAAGATCTCCGACAAGACCAATGGCCGCACAGGTGTCTATGATCCCACTCAGTCAGATGACGCCACCGTCAACAGCGATCCCGCCGGCCTCTACCCCATCACCTTCGACGCTGTCGTAGTGAACGCCGAGGACAACGACAAGACGCAGGAGACCATCACCCTTGTCGCTACGCCCAGCATCACCACCTACCAGCAGTATTCTACTGTCGTCAATGCAAACGAGTACACTGCTAGTGGCAAGGATATCTTTGTAACTGTTAACGAAGATGACGCATTGGTAACCATGACCAACACAAATCCTGCTACCGACAAGGATGCTGCTCTTTATACCATCCCCGCTGGTAAGACCGAGGCTGAGGTCATTGATGCACTGCAGATGCAGGATGAAGACGCTGCCGCCGGCACCATCAAGGGCCGCAGCGGACTGGTGCTGACTGAGGCTGCCTTCACACTAACCAACTCTGTAGAGTTCGGTGCTGATGGCAACGCAATTTCTGTTAGCGACAACCAGTCTCTGCGCTTCACTCCCACTGCCAACACAACTTATGCTTTCGTATATACGAAGAAGGTTCCAACTGCAGCCAACAATGTTGCAAAGTATGAGGCTCTGAACTGGGATAATTTCGCGACCGGCCAGACCAAGTATCGCTATGACTACAAGGCTCCCGCAGCCACGGATGCTCAGAAGGGTGTGAAGTACTTCAGCGTTTCAGGTGGTGTCTACACAATGATTGCGACCCCCTTCATCGGTCAGGGTGTGGGTAACCTCTACCTTGATGCTGCCGGCAACACCATTGCAAAAGGCTATGCAGTAACAGGTACCACCTACTACTACACCATCGACAACGGCATGACCTACACCGCCGCTCACAACGTAGCTTATGCTTCCTTTGGCGGTAGCCTCTTTGTTGCGGGCGCTACACCTGGTTCTTATGTTGCAAATACTGATCCAGCTCCCGTTGATGGCAAGGCTTACTACTACTATGATTCAGGAAATGACAAATATATCTACTGCGTCATCCTGCCTCAGCAGACCACTGGCTGGTTTGAGCTCGACACGAACACGCATGTCGTAGCTAACGAGGATGCTAAGGTTGTAGGTCAGACCTACTTCGACAAATACATCAAAAACGACGGCGAATACTATACCAAGGTCATCAAGGTTCAATAATCTCTATATAGGTTCATCTGGGTTCGACTCCCAGATGAGCCCCTCATAAAAAGGACACGCACGCGAAGCTGGAGTCTCAACATTGTGCGAAAAGACAATTTATTATTAACCAAATATGAGAATTATGAAAAAGTTATTTATCCTTGCAGCCGCCATCACGGTGATGGCCAGCTGCGCAGACGAGAAGTTCTTGGGCGAAGATCCCGGAACACAGCCTGAGAACGGGACGGACGGGGCCATTATGTTTGGTCTCAAAGTTCCTGCTGCCACCCGTGCCGGTGAATTAGTAGGCGCAACCGCTGCCGAAAAACTCGGTGGAATGTTCGTTGTAGAAGGTACAAAAGGCACAGAGGCCACTGACGCACCCTCTTCAACCGTCGTATTCGACAACTACCTTGTTGGCTATGAATACAATCATGCTGGCAAAACAGAGTCCGATACACACAACTGGGAATATGTTGGAAAGGAGAATGGTATCACAAGTTCAACTATAGGTTCAGCTGTTGCAAGCGACCGTATGAAAGGTGCTACTTGGAGTGCTCTCCATGGTGAAGGTACAGCCCAAGTCCAGAGCATCAAGTACTGGGATTATTCTACTAGCCAGTATGACTTCATCGCATGGTCAACAGGTACTTGTGAGGCTATTGCTACTGGAGATGCTGCAAGTGGTAAGGTGAAGGTAACCCGAATCAACACAGGTAGCGGCCTTGCCACAAATGCTTTCACCATGACCGCTGTTAACGCCAACGACCTCATGCAGTGCTACTTCACAGATATCAATACAGTATTGAAAGCAGAATACGGTAACCCAGTAACCCTTAAATTCAAAAACATGGCTGCTAAGGTACGTGTTGCTCTTTATGAAACAGTTCCCGGCTATTCTGTAAAGGATGTCAAGTTCTACTCTTCAGATGCCAATCCAACATCACCCACAGATCTTGGATCAGGCTCTTCTGCAGATAATGCAGTTCTCTTCACTATGGGCGAAGATAAGCTTCCGCAAAGCGGTAGTGTGCTTGTATATTATCCTCACATCGGCACCTCCAATAACACTGAAGAGGATTACAACAAGGCAAGCGTCACTGTCACCCCTGGTGATGCTACAGCTACTACGCAGACATACGGTGCACTTACAGCCCAGTATACTGGAAAAGAATCTTATGAAGCTGCGGGTGACATCTACCTTGGCAGAACTCTTCCTACGGCAACATACGCAGGTTCCAAAGCTAATAACTATTATACTGCTGTCATTCCTAACACAAATGGTAAGCCTCTGACCCTCCGCGTTGACTATACGCTCGTTTCAACAGATGGTTCTGGTGAGGCAATCACAATCTATGGTGCCAAGGCTGTGGTTCCCGCAACTTACACTGTATGGCAGCCGAACTACGCTTACACCTACATCTTCAAGATTTCAGATAACACCAATGGATGGAGTGATACCGACCATACAGCTCAAGGTTTGTTCCCCATCACCTTTGATGCAGTTGTGGCAAGTTTCACAGATGCGAATGCAGAGCAGACAACAGTTACCACCGTTGCCACTCCAAGTATCACAACCTATCAGCAAGGTCATGACCATGCTAATAAGGATGAGTATAGCAAGTCTCAGAAAGCCGGTAAAGATGATACCAATGTTAAGGACCTCTATGTTCAGGTTATGGACAACAGCACCGCTACCTCAACTCTCAAGGCAGACTTGAACGGTACTAACAAGTCACTTCTCTTTGCTGTTAGTAAGGCAAATGCATCTGAGGCAGAGGTTATGGATGCTCTCCAGAATCGTACAAGTGATTGGGACAGTGAAAATCCTGTTACCAGCCCTGTTGGACGTAATGGTATCACTTTAACTACAAATGCTAACATTAGCAATACAGAAACACAGATTGTTAACGGTGTTGATGATCAGCCCATCACAAAGATTGCTGGTACTGCTATTGCTGCTGGCCAGGTTGCTAAGATTGATATTGATGCTCTTACCACTGGCACATACGCTTATGTATATTGCTCAACAGTTCCTTCAACGAACGAGAAGATATACCATGTAGCTGCTGACGCATCTACAAACTATAATAAGTACTACGAGGTTACGCTTGATGGTACTGAGACTCCTCTTGCTTCTGGAACAGCTGCTGCTGGTAAGGTTTACTTCGTCAAGAACGTGGATGAAACCGGCGCATTTGTATCTTACACCTTCAAGCAGACGAAGGTTGGTGATAATGTAACAGGTCTCGTAGAGGCTACCATTCCTGGTTCTAAGGCGACTTCTTACACCGCTAGTCATTTCTACTTCGATGTTTACAACCAGAACAACGGCGCTTACGCTGTTAAGGTCATCAAGGTAGTTGACTAATCCTCTTTAATAGGCGTGTTGAGGTTCGACTCCTCAACACGCTACCGCGAAACAAAAAAGAAAGAAAAAGAAACAAAAACCGAGACGGCGAGGCCGGGCCTCAAAGTATCAACGAGATAAGCAACATTATTAATAACAACTCAAACAACACTATTATGAAAACTAAGTATTTTATTCTCGCAGCAACCGCCATCACGATGATGGTCAGCTGCGCCGACGAGAAGTTCGTAGGCGATGAGAACCTTCTCGGAGCCGAAAACGGGGAGGGAGCGATTAGCTTCAACAGTGGTTTCAAAGCCATAACACGTGCAGACCATGTGGGTGCTGATGCTGCCGACCTCTTAGGAGAGAAGTTCTATGTAGGAGGTTACAAGAATGATGGAACTAATTATTCCACCGTATTTGACCACTATTTGGTACAGTGGGGTGCAAATACGGCCGGTACAACAACTGATAACACTTCCGACTGGAAATATGTTGGTCTAACCCCACTTGGATTTACCGGCCACATTACATCTGGCGCACAGACTATCAAGTATTGGGACTTTTCTGCAAGTTATTATGATTTTGTTGCGTTCTCAGCAGGTAAGGGCCAATCCATCATTATTACAGGAGATCCTGGCACAAATCAGATTAAGGCAACGGCTATTGATCAGGAGCACCTCACAACTGTAGCCTATACATTAGAAGGTAGTGCAACAGATTTGAGTGAATGCTATATTGCAGACCTAGTTACAGCAATAAAATCAGGTGCAACATCACCCGATGTTAACTACAAGGCAGAGGTGCCGTTCAAGTTCCGTCGCCTTGGCTCCAAGGTGCGTATTGCTCTTTATGAGACCGTTCCGGGCTACTCCGTAAGAGATGTGAAATTCTATGCTGCTGATGGTACGCCAATAAAGGATGGTGAAGTAGGTTATGTAGCTCCTACAACGACCCCCACCCTCTTTGCAAGCAGCAATATATTCCATTCGACTGGAACCATGACGGTTAAATTCCCGACGATTGGCACAAGCAATAGAAGCGAGAGTGACTACAACAAGGCTCACGTTACATTTGCCGCAGGTGGAACTGATGCCCCCACATCAACTATGACTTTCACCGCTCTCAACTATGAGGCAACGAAAGCAAACTGGGAAGATGCTCGTTTGGATTATGTCGGAAATACTAATACCTACCTCAAGCGCACCGCTGCTGCCCCATCATTTGCTGGTACTGAAGATCCCTACTATGTGACAGTTCTTCCAGATGAAGCAGGTAATGTTCTTGAACTTCGTGTGGACTACACCCTTGAAGCTATCGATGGAACCAAGGAAACCATCAAAATTCATGGCGCAAAAGCATTTGTTCCTCAGGTTTATGCACAGTGGAAACCCAACTATGCTTACACCTATCTCTTTAAGATTAGCGATAACACCAACGGATGGACTAGCGAGCTGACGACAGACCCTGCAGGTCTCTATCCTATCACCTTCGATGCTATTGTGCTTGACTCTGAGGAAGGTACTCAGTCAACCATCACAACTGTTGCGACACCTGCTATCACAACTTATCAGAAGGGACATGAATATAACGATGGTAATCCTAATGATGATTACGATAGCAGCAAAGGCGATATCTACGTGATGGTACAGGATGCAGACTTAAAGGACAACCTGGACTCTAAAGGCGCATTATACACAGTTAATGACTTGGGTGCCACTGTAGATGTTACAGAAGCAACTGTTATGGATGCTCTGAATATTCGCGTTACTGGCTCTGCAACTGTCAATGGACGCAATGGTATTGCATTAACGACTGCCTCTGCTACTGCAGTTGAGGAAATTGCTGCAGCTGACTCACCTGATGGAAATGCAGTTCCTGTAACAAAGAAATACACCTGGGTTTCTGAACCTGGCGACTGGGCTACTACTTACACCCAGTATTATACAGATGAAGCATGTACAGAAGCTGCAACATCAACCTGGGATAGTAGCAAACCTTATTATAAGAAGAATACAGCAGTCAAGTTCACGCCATCCGCAGGTGTTTATGCCTATGTCTATGAAGTATCTGATGGAGCTGATACAGACATTTATTCTGCAGTAAATTTTGCTAAGGATGCTAGTAAGCCTGATGGTTGGGACGCTGCCGATGCTGATAAAATGGAATGGTTTGAAGATCCTAATGGCGAAACTAAATGTACAGGTGATTGGGATAGTTCTGCTTTTGATTCTACAAGTGGTAAGACATACTACAGACATTATACCAACCTCAACAAGGTATATTCAGTAAAAGTCATCCGCGTAAAATAACCCCCTCTCTCCTACCCTCGCCCGCCGGAGAATTGGCTCCGGCGGTGCGGGAGGCAGGGGTGATTGAAATCTCAGCATGTTGTGAAAGCGATCACAACAAGGTGTGAACAGAAACACAGCAAGGTGTGAACGGAAACACAGCAAGGTGTGAAGCGGAGTTCCACCGGTGGAACTCGCGGAAACTGCTAAGGGTGCTGGATTTTATCACCAGTGAGAAAACATTTTGCCACCTATGGCAAAAGCATTTGCCACTAGTGGCAAAACGAAACAGAGTATAGAGTGATGGCCGAAAGGCCAGACGCTGAAGATAATGTATAATTGATCTGAAGATAATGTATAATTGATAATGTATAATGTATAATTGAGAATGTATAAATGATAAATGATAAATAAGAAATAACATTATGGATGTAGCATTTTTGTTGGACAAGTATTTCAAAGGGACGAAGGATGTCTCCATCGATGTGTTCGATGCCCAGACATTAAACGCCGTCTATAAGGATATCATCGGTGCGATGACATCCCACTTTGAGATTGAGGTCAGTGTGCTTCAGGCACTGAGCTATTGTCTATACGAAATCATGGACAACATCCATATTCACTCAGGGAAGCCATTGGGCACGACGATGACCAGTTACGACAGTAACCAGAAGACCCTCAGCGTCCTGATTGCAGACGACGGTATGGGCATCAAGGCTTCACTCTCTGAGAACGAGAAATACAAGGACACCAGCGAGGCTGAAGCCCTGAAGCTATGTCTCGAGGATAAGATAACTGACGGTAAGGGACTGGGATTTGGTCTTTATACCACGTCAAGACTTATTGACAAGATTGGCAAAGAGTTTATCCTACACTCCGGTACGCATAAGTTAGTACGAAAAGACGGAAAGGAATCCGTCATGGAAAATGGCCTATGGCAAGGTACGCTCATCTATATGGTTATTGGAACTAATGAAGAGATTGACCCGAACCAGGTCGTTGACCATCGGACTGAAAGATACAAAGTGATGAATGAGATGTGATAGATGGGTGATAGATCGAAATCGATTCATGGTTAACGTAAAAGGCTTAAAATAAAAGAAATAAGAGGTGATTGGTGATAGATGATAGATGAAATTGAGAAAAAGTATAATTGATAATGTACAATTGATAAATAAGAAATAAGAAATTAAAAATGATAAATGATAAATGATAAATGATAAATAAGAAATAAGAAATTAAAAATGAGAATGATAAGGAACATAGCAAGTGGCGTGAGACTCGGTCGGATGACTGGGGCGATGCGGCGTGCTGTTTCGTCATTCTTCATCCTTCATTTTTCACTTATCATTTCTCTTACTGCCCTCGCTGCTTGCTCCAGCGACAGCGGTGAGGAGCCGCGGCCGGTGGTGCCTACGCCGGAGCCGGTGGTGCCTACGGAGGTGGCCATCAGCTTCAACGGCCACGAGGAAGAGGGGAAGACGGTGGACACCGGTTCCACGAGGGCAGAGACCCGCGCCGGGACACCGCTGAGCGAAATGGGCGTCACACAGTTCAATGTGTGGGGCTACAAGAACATGAGCTACAGTGCGCCGAACTACGACGGCAAGCAGGAGGTGTTCCCCGGATATATCGTGAAATGGCTGGCCAACAGCGCAGCCACCACGACTACGAACAGCAGCGGCTGGGAGTATATTCTGCTGGATCCGGCAGACCAAACCATCAAATACTGGGACTGGGCCGCCAAGGCTTACCGCTTCTTTGCGGTGACAAACTGGGACAGCGAGAGTGCCGGACCTTATGAGACCAATAAGACCTATGGGGCCGCTGGAGCCAATGAGTACAGCATTTCGATGCTGGCGAACTGCAGCGGCGCTGATAAAGAAACGATAGCAGCCAATATGACGGCAACGCCGTTCTTCTCGCACCTGTGGTTCAGCACCGACGAGCTGCCCACCTACGCCGACAAACGCTATGGCAAACCGGTTCAACTGGAATTCCTGAAACCTTACGCACGCGTGCGTTTCATCTTTAAATATTCGTACCCGAGAGAGGGTATCAAACTGACAAAAACAATTTTCAAGCCGACGGACGACAGCGAGATATGCCGCAAAGGCACGTTCACGGTCAGCTACCCGATGACAGGTGCAGCGACGAGCGAGTCGTACACTGTGACCCCAGAAGCCGTAGCAACTACTTATACAGCAGTCGCTAATGGCACAACCCTGACAAGCGGTAAGACCTATTACACCTCTGGCAGCGGCGCAGGTGAGTTCGTTTCTAATGGCTCAGAAGTGGCAGATGGCTCCAACTACTTCACTCTGACCAATAAGAAGCTGGAGGCGTTCACCGAGGAGTGCGACCCCGAGGACGACAGCAAGGTGTACACCGAGACGGACGGGGGATGGTACTATGTGCTGCCCAACCTGTCACAGGGCGCCTACAAGATGGCGGTGTGGATGAATGCTGACGATGTGGACGCCGATGCCAAGAGAACGGCCGTCGTGCCTGCGGAATATATGCGCTGGCTGCCGGGCTACAGCTACACCTACATCTTCAAGATCCTTGAGGAAGGTGGCGTGGAGATTGAACTGGTGCAGGCGGCCGTCACGCCCTGGACGGAAATGGAAGCCGACCATGAGGTATATAACTGGTAAGAAAATGAGCATGAAAAGGACCATAAACAGCATGATGAGTCACGCCCTGAAGGGCGGGACACCACTGCTTATGGTCCTTTTCATGCTCATTTTCCCATTACTCACCTCCTGCTCCAGCGACAGCGATGACGAGGAGGTGGTGGTGCCGACGACGGAGGTGCCGATAGAGGTGATGAGCTATACAACGTGGTTCGAGGAGAATGTGGCCAAGACGAGGGCCTATGGTGCTGAGGGGGCAGGCGCTGCCACCCGCGCCTGGATACCGCCTACGGGCTTCACGCAGTTTGCTGAGGATCAGAAGATAGGTGTCTGCCTGACGCAGAACGACAAGGAGCCGAAGATAGGTCACTTCTTCAAGAGCAGCGGCAAATGGAAGACCAATGTGGAGATGGATGAGGTCACCTACTACCTCTATGGCTATACGCCCCACAACACGGGTATCTCCTGCGAAGTTACGGACTTAAGCGGAGCTCAGAGCGCCTTCAGCAGCGGCTCCATCCTGAAGATCAAGAACCTGCCGGCCATCACCTCCGAGGACGTCTGTGTGGTGATCGGTGCCAAGAACGGAAAAGAAGACTATATAGC
Organism: uncultured Bacteroidales bacterium; assembly: GCA_902779845.1. GTDB lineage: Bacteria > Bacteroidota > Bacteroidia > Bacteroidales > Bacteroidaceae > Physcousia. The sequence continues at coordinate 35,586 of CACZCZ010000006.1, forward strand.
AGACGCGGATTACAGCGTCACCGGTCTGCGCCGCGGTGACTTCGCCTACGACGCCCAAAAGGTGACCACCAGCGAGAGCAGCAACGGCAACTATGTCTATATGCTCTTCGACCACCTCTACTCAGCCCTGCGCCTCAACATGAGAGTGGACACCAAATACGCTGAGATTCGCACAATCAAGCTGAAGGAGATCACGCTGAGCACCCAAACGGACGACGAGCCGGCCAGCCCGACCAAGAAGAAAACCGACATCACGATCAGGCTGAACGCTAACCTCGACGGCAGCGACCCCATCGAGAGCGTGACGTACACGCCGACGGGCGAGGAAACAGGCGAGAGCTCGATGTTCCACTCCGACGAAGGCCTGGAGCTGACCACCAAATACAGCGAATACATCTGCCATTTCATGCCGCAGGGCGTGACCACGCTCATCCTGACCAGCACCTTCGACATCTACGACAAACATGACCCGGAACACCCCGAAGGCAACCTGATCCGCAAAAATGCCAAGGCGACGAACACGCTGGTGCTGGGCAAACTGCTGACAGGCCAGGACACCGCTCGCCGCGGTAGCCGATACACCTTCAACATCACCATCAAACCCACCTATCTCTACCAGATGTCCGACCCGGATTTGGCAGACCCGAGCATGGTGGTGGAGTGAAAATTGAAAGATTGAAAAATTGAAAAAAGGCCGCAAAACGAATCGTAATAACGAAATAACGTAATAACGTAATATCGAAAGCGGCCAAACAAAGAAATAAGAAATAAGAAATAAGAAATGATAAATAATAAATTATATAGGAATGGGCTGAATAGGCTGAAAAGGGCCAATGGGCGTTATGAGGTCTTCGGGCGTCATGGAGCCAGTGTGCTTCGTGGGCTGCACCGTGCTTGTTTATCATTTAGTATTTATCATTTATTATTTATCATTTCTCTGACCTGTTCCCTCCCCGCATCCGCCCAGATCAAGGTTGGTGGCAATGTGTATGGCGGTGGCAACCAGGGCGATGTCAACGGCAGCACGCGCGTGAACGTCTATTCCGGCGACATCGGTACTGTGGAGAATCGCACAGACGAGACGACGCCCGTGGAGAACCCGAAGGGTAAGCTGTTCGGCGGTGCCCGTATGGCCAACGTAGGCGGCAACACCTTCGTGAACATCGACGGCGAGAAAGCCAGCGGCTATGTGCTCATCAACCAAGTCTATGGCGGCAATGACATCGCCGGCACCATCGGTGAGAACAAGAGCGCAGAGAAAGTCGTCCCCACGGAGCTGACAGCCATCAAGAGTGATCCAGCCGATACTGACCCCAAGAAGAACGCTGTTGACAACACCTTCAACAGCTTTGTCCGCATCTCCACCAAACTGACATCACCCCTTGAATACTATACTGATGAAGACGTTGCTGAAGCAGCTAATAATCCCGAGCATCCCGCCTGGAACAAGACTGCCGGCGTCGATGTCAAGCCGGCGGACGATGGCGAGAAGATCTATATCGGCCAGCTCTTCGGCGGCGGCAACGGTGACTACTTCTACAACAACAACGGCGGCACACATGAGATCTACCGTTCAGAAGCAGACTTCGAAGCGAGCCAGCTTCCTATTGCCACTTCCACAACGGACTTCATCCTCCCCGAGCAGAAGAAGACCTATCTCGAGGTGGTAGGCGGTTCCATCGTGTATGGCTACGGCGGCGGCAACAACGCCACGGTGAAGGAGCAGACCATCATCCACGTGGATAACCCCAGCCTGGTGACCAACCATATTCTGGTGGATAACAGCTGGGTGGAGGGCAATGCTGCGACTTATACGACCTATGAGGAAAATAAGGCCAGTGGGTCGAATGAGCTTCCTACGGGTTATACCGACCTGCTCTGCAGCGCGCGCTTCAAGGAGATGGGCATTAACACCGGTTTCTCGAAGCCTAGTAGCGGCGAGTACCAGATCGGCCGCTTCTTCGGCGGCAATAACAAGGCCGAGATGGACATCCGTCCCACCTGGAACCTGGTGAGCGGCAAGATCCGTAACCTGTACAGCGGCGGCAACCGCGGTAACATGACCAGCCCCGAGGGCCTGCTGCTGGACATCCCCGACTACTCCACCCTCATCGCCGACTACGTCTATGGCGGCTGTCGTATGGCAGATGTGAAGCCAACGGTGAATGGAGAATATGTGCCCTGTACCAACCTTCAGGATAAGGATGCAGGGGGCAATCTGAAGTACAAGTTCCCCAATGAGCTGTCAGCCCGCGTCCTCATCCGCGGCGGCAACATCAACACCGTCTATGGCGGTAACGATGTGACAGGACGTGTGTATGGCGGCAATGCCGTCGGTATTCACACCAGCATCCGCGGCGATGTCTATGGCGGCGGCAACGGCGCCTACCCCTACACCGACATAGAGAGCTTCATCGGTGATGATGTCTATGGCGACCTGTACTACGAAGGCAGCCTCAACGACTTCCGCCCCAATGCCGAGCAGGTCTCCATCCACCTGAAGGGCACCGAGGACAAGCCCACCGTCATCGGCGGTGCTATCTACTGCGGCGGTAACTGCGCTACGCTGAAGTCAGCCAAGGAGAGCCCGCTGATGGAACTGAAGATCGGCTCCTACGTGCTTGCAGACAAGGCCTTCCTGGGCAACAACGGTGAGGAGATGATAGACCCCACCATTCTTGAGCTCTACGCCACCGAGTACAACTCCATGAATTTGGAGGACCCCGGAACCTTTGCCGAGTACATGGAGGGCGCCGCCATGAGTCTGCGTCCCAGCGTCGTCTTCGACCAAGAGCCTGACGACCAGGAAACCTACATAGACTACACCAGTCAGATCGGCTCGTTCTACTGCGGCGGTAACGTAGGTAGCATGATCATCCCAGGCAAGCACACGCTGCGCTTCGACCGCGGTCTGGTCATCTTCGAGAAGCTGGTGGGCGGCTGTAACAACGCCAATGTGGAAGCCATACCAACGCGCAACGCTGCCTACAAGGGTGGCATCTTAGGCAGCGCCGAGGAGCAGGACAGCTACATGGAAGGCGGCAAGATCAAGGACCGTCTGGAGATCAACCTGAACAACGTCGTCATTCAGCCCAAGCGCTGGAACGACACTTTCACGCCCATCACCACCGGATCTCTGACCGCTGGCAAGACCTATTACGAGACCGCCCTGCGCACCAGCGAGTTCATTGCTGATGGTAAAGAGAAGCCCTCTGACACCGACCCCTACTATGAACTGACCACTGTCGGCAAGGAGCTGGAGTGGAACACGGTCAAATGGGATGTTGACGAGAACGACTTCATCAGAACCGGAACAACTGAAACTTCCGACGACCTGAAACGTCGCCTGTACGGCGGCAACGTCTATGGCGGCTGCTACAACAGCGGCCACGTGAACGGCAACGTCATCATCAACATCAACCAGGATCTCCACCAGCGCGATGTGCTGTTTGCCGAGGCAGATCCCAGCGACCCGTATAAAATCAAAAGCGGCGGCGACCGCCGTACGGGTGTGCTCATCGAGTCGCAAGGCGACGACGTGCAATCTGTAGCCATGTCGGTGTTCGGTGCCGGTTATGGTGCAGACACGGAGATCTGGGGCAGCACCACGGTGAACCTGAACAACGGCTACGCCTTCCAGATCTTCGGCGGTGGCGAGGAAGGTGTTGTCGGCAAGACGGGCGACGAAGGCAGCAAGACCTATAATGCCCACTACACCAGCACGGTGAACCTGAAGGGCGCCTATGCGGGCTACTCTGAAGAGGAGGAGGGCCTGCCCCTGGCAGAGACCGAGTACATCTACGGCGGCGGTTGCGAAGGCGACGTCCTCGGCGACTGCTACGTCTATCTCGGCAACGGCCGCATCTATGATGCCTTCGGCGGCGCCAGCAATGCAGACATCTACGGTGCCACGGAAGTCCACATCGGCCACAACGGCGGCTTCCCGTGGATTCGCGACAACATCTATGGCGGCAACGACTTCGGCGGCACCATCAAGGGTAAGAGAAACCACACGACGGCCACCGCTCCGCGTGAAGCCTTTGATGCACAGATGCTGTTGTCCTCCACCTATGTGAAATACATCCAGGGCCGCGTCGATTCCATCTTCGGCGGCAGCTATGGTAACTACGACTACAAGGACCCCGTCTTCAAGGACTACACCTACTACACCGGTGAGGACGACATTCCTGAGGGGAAGAGCGCCGGTGATCCTCGTCTCGATGACGAGGGTAATCCCGTCTTCCACTTCCCGCACCTGGATGACAACTCCTTCGTGCACTTCATTCCCGTCGATAACTCCAACAACCGCGCCTCCTTCATCTTCGGCGGCAGCGAGGGCCATCCCGGTTTTGCAGGCCTGAACAACTCCATGCAGGACGAGGCTTATGTGCTCCTCGATGACACCAAGACCAAGGATGCCAACCGCTTTGCCAACGTTGATGTCTATGGCGGTGGTGCCTTCGCCGGCGTGGGCACAGCAACGACCATGGGTGCCGGGCGCACTGCTATCGACCTGTATGCCGGCAGCTTCCATAATATCTACGGAGGCTGCAACCGGGAGGGTCTCGTAGGCTACACCCGTGTGAATGTGCCTGCTGAATCCACAGCCAAGGTGAACGCCCTCTTCGGCGGCGGTAAGGGCTATGACATTTCCCTGTTCAAGGTGGCCAAGACCCGAGAGTTAGCTTCGCGCTACTGCGACAACTATGTCACCTGTATTGACTACAAGGGCCGGAATGCCATTGTAGAGGATGCCATCTACGGCGGCAACGAGAATTGCCGTATTGCGTGTGACACCTACTTAAACATCGAGGTTCCTGTGATGAAGAGCAGCGGCTATCAGGCCACCATCTACGGTGCCGGTCATGGACGTAAGACCCTCTCCGGACGTACCAACGTGTTTATGAACAACGGTTCGAATGCCTATAAGGTGTTTGGAGGCGGACGCGACGGTAATGCCTTCAACTTCGCTTCGATGTCACAATGGCTCAAGAACCAATACGCAATCGCTTACCCGGAGGCAACACCTAGCGCACTGAATGCTTCCGTAAGCGCTTACGGTGACATCCTGACGACGTTCGGCACCTATCTTGCATTAAATCCCATCCATTTGCCAGAAAAGGTTGGCACCTATCCGAATTCCTCAGGCGTCTATGACGGCACCTACACCAACGACATTCTTCCGACTGAGGAGAAGCCCATACCCACATACCACCAGACCAATGTACACATCATGAATGGTGGTAATGTCAGCGGCTATGCCTACGGTGGCGGTTACGGTATTAATGCCGTGGTAGCCGGTTCCACCTATATTGAATTAAAGGGCGGTAACGTCAACAGGGACATCTATGGCGGTGGCGAAGGAGGTCCGGTATTCGACGAGTTCGACTTGAAGAACTTCACGGCAACCACCAACGTCTATGTCGAGGGCGGCATGACCCGTAACGTCTATGGCGGCGGTTACCTGGGCCCGGTGGGCAAACACCATAACACCGTTGACGGAGAACTCGTGGAAGCAGCCATCCAGGAGGCTGCAACAGAGACCCCTGCTGTGGCCAATGTGACCATCGGTAAGGTGGACGGCACCAGCTTCTACAACGGCATCCCCGCCATCCAGCGTAATGCCTACGGTGGCGGTGAGGGCGGCTCTGTCTATGGCACCGCCAACCTGACCATCAACAACGGATACATCGGTTACCGCTACAAGAACAAGGCGGCAGAGGGGCAGACGCCCGACTACCAGTATGTCGAAGAACTCGACGACAAGACTGCCAATGCCATTGAACAAGCCGGCAACGTCTTCGGCGGCGGCTACGTGGTCAACAGCTACGTGGATGTCGCCAACGTGAAGATGTACGGCGGCACCGTCCGCGGCAGCCTCTACGGCGGCGGCGAGGTCGGTCCTATCGGGCGCGGCACCATCAGGTACAAAGGCACCTACGACACCGGCATTGTCAACGGCGATGCCCGCATCTACAAGGCCGGAAAGACCCATGTGCAGCTCTTCGACGGCCATGTCAAGCGCAACGTCTTCGGCGGCGGCCGCGGTCATGACAGCTGGGGCGGCGACGGTACGATGTATATGGACGATGACCTGAAGCCCTTGCTGGACCTGCAGTGTAAGGGTTATGTCTTCGGCCAGACCGAAGTGGATGTCTATGGCGGTGAAGTGGGCACCGACGAAGGTGTGGCCCTCGGCTACGGCAACGTCTTCGGCGGCGGCGACATCGGTTTCGTCTATAGTGCTTACGAGGATGCCAGCGGCAATCTGTTTGTCGGCTTGAAGTCCGGCCAGCGGTATAATAAAGGTATAACGTCCGGCCAGACAGGATACGACGACGAGGGTTATTATTATAAAGCGAAGAAAAATGGCGATGGTTATTCCTTCGTGGATGACGCCGGTACCGTCCTTTCAGGAACTGCCGAGAAGCACCTCACCGAGGACTGCAAGGTCGTTGTGGAGCCCTGGTGTAAGGTGGGTACTCCCATTAGCATCGAGAACGTCTATCCTCAGTATTCTACCGTTCCTGAAACGGAGATTGCTTATATCAAAGATAAACAGTTATCCGTCGAGTCCTCTATAGATGCCTCGGGCAAGGTTACTGCCGCAGGCGGTATTCGCTACACCCACGCATACGCTAAAGATGACTTTGTGCCGACAGCAGCCCTCAACACGCTGGGCAACAAGTCGGCCAGCTCCACAGAATGGACTACACTCGGCAAGACCGATGTCAACAAGGAAGGTGTCATCGTTCACAATGCCGTGTTCGCCGGTGGTAACACCTCTCCCGGTTCTACCGAGGTGTATGCCAACACCACCACCGTCTTCGGCAACGCCACCGCCTCCATCAACGATGTCTATAACCGCGACCTCATCTCCATCGGTCGTGGACGCATCGGTGGTCTGTATGGCGACGGCAACCTGACGCTGGTCGATGGCTACCGCGAGCTGAACATCACCAACTACGGCACGGACTACTACCATATCACACCCGAGATTACGCTGGCACAATACAACGCCCTCCCCAACCGCGAGGCCGCCTACTACGAGATTCGTTATAAGTGTAAGAAGGAGTGTACCGACAATGCCAAAAAGACCTACGCTATAGGTGCCACCATCACGGCCGATGAGATGCTGGCCGTCTTTGATGGCATAGAGGGGATGATTCAGGCCGATGGCAAACCCAATCCTGAATATTGGGTAGAGAACGGTGTCTGCTCGCGCTATGCCGGCCGTCCGATGAACACCGTGCAGCGCGCTGACTTCTGCGGCGTCTTCGGCAGCCGCATGGTGATGCAGGGTGCTCAGGACCGTGTGCCTGAGACCGTTGACTACACCAACTACACCATCAACCGTGTGCGTGAGGTGTCGCTGAATAAGAAGGTCTCTGTACGCTCTGGTGATTCTGGCGATGAGAAGAACAAGGAACATGGCAACTACTTCGGTATCTACAGCGTCGTGAACTTCCTCGGTGCTCTCACCAGCGATGTCGATTTCCACGATGCTGTCCGCGTCACCGATAACTCCGACGCTACCACCTACAAGTGCGATGCCAATGAAAAGGAGTATGGCACTGCCACCTACTACGACTGGAAGCTGCAATTCCACAACGAGCGCAAGCGTAACAATGGTAACAGCCATAACAAGGTGGCGCTGGCCTCCGGCGTCTATCTGGAGCTGACCTCTGAGAAGAGCACCGGCACCGACCTCTACGAGAAAGACTGGGGTTTGATTACCGGCGTCGTGGAACTCGACCTCATCAACGTGCAGCCCGGCATGGGTGGCGGCTATGTCTATGCCCGCAATGAACACGGCATCCGCTCGACCACGAATAAAGACCAGGTCATCCTGACAGCCCTGAACCGTGGTGCTGTCACCAACAAGCACTTCCAGTACAACGAGACCGAAGACACCAAGAAAGAATGGGAAACCTCCGGTAACTTCGTCCACAGCACGCAGACCATCATCGACGACTGCTATAATATTGGTGGCAAGTACGGCTCAGGTTACAAAAAACCCGACGGTGTGCCCGCCCACTACTGGTTCATCAAGGGTGCCGTCTATATCTACGACCAGTATATCTCCGCATACACCGGCTCGCCGAATGCCTACAGCGAAATCGTCAGCATCCCGCTGACCATCACCTCTGCCTCCCACGGTAAGATGACGCTGTTGGATGTTCAGCCCAATCTCTATGCCTACTATGCCGTCAACTCTGGCGGCACAACGAAGGAGCTGGGTGAAACGGGCAAGATAGAGCTTCGTGAGACCGAATACGGCCGCAACGATGCCATCAACTTCTGGGATTGGAAGACCCTCTCCACACATGAAAGACAACTCTTCGTGGATGAGACCTACGTGGTCACAGCCAACTGTAAGATAGGCAATGACACCATCCATGCTGGCACAGTATTGCTCCCTGGTAACACTTCTACGCCAGGTACCTATGAGTACTTGAAGGCAAACAATGATTCTGTCTTCCACATCAACAAGGACAAGAACGTTGCCTTCGACTTCGTCTTCCGTCCCTCCAACAACGTCAGCCACGACACCGGCTACATCCTCACCTACAATATCGACAACCCGAACCAGTGGAACACCTGGTACACGCCGAAGGAGGGTACGTCCCTGACCGGGAAGAAGGATTCTGAAGAGATCAAGTCTCCTTCAATAAAACCCAGCGACTACGAGGACGGTCCTACCTATACGCCCAATGCCACCGGTCTGTATGGTCAGCAAGACTATGCCATCGGTAGTATCATCTCCAAAGAGGAATATACCACGTATGGCACAGCTTACAGCCAGCTTACCGATGCTGAGAAGACGGCACTTGGCGATCAGGCTGAGTTCTATCCTGCCTACATCGTAACCGCCGATGTGCTGGAAACCACCAACAAGAACAGCACCGCCCAGCGCTTCCACAAGGGAGCTACCTTGGCTGAGCAGGATTATGATCCTACGACATGGACTTCCATGAGCAGCAGCGTCGCTCGCGCCTACGTGGTCACCAGCACCATCCAGCTCAGCAAGACCGAGTTCATCTATCGCGGCACCTACATGAAAGAATCTGAGAAGGCGACGAAGAAGGCAGAATATCCTGATCTGGCCGACAAGATCGAGAGCGCTATCCAGCCTGCTTACTACTGCACCACGGCCGGTAAGTATGGTGGCAACTACTATGAGGTAGGTCACAACTACCGTGGTCTGGCAGCCTTCAGCAGCCTGTCGAAGAGCGACCGCGAGAAGTTCACCTTCAACTACGACGCCCTCGACCTGCTCATAGATCCATATTACAGTATGGAAGCAGATGGTTCGGAAGCGAAGTATGCTGAAGGCGAGAAGTACCAGTACGACTCAGCTGCAGGAACCAAGAGTGGTGCCGAGGCTAACCCCGCACATTATTCTCTCCCATCTCCTATCGACTACACAGCCACGTTTAAGGGCACCTCTTTGACTCTGCCATCGGCCATCACCGTGAAGCATAAGAATGGCACGAGTTCAAGTGAAACGACGTTGGCAGAAGATGATGAGCTCTCCCGCGAAGACTTTGAATCCCTGCCCAACGAGCAGTTCTACTGGGCTCCTATCACGGTAAGCAACACCAGCGACACATACTACGTGGTGAAAGAGACCATCGTCCTGGGTGATACGCCATACGCTGCCGGACAGGTCATCACCAAGGACACCTACGACGGCCTGAGTGGCGATGTCGATAACGAAGACACCACAGATGATGGCGAGAAGGCAAAAGTGGCATGCCTGACATTCACAAGTCCTGGTACCTATTATTATTGCCGCGAGGGCTATACCATCAATACCGCCCACTATACAGGCACCTCTATGACCGGTGCTGTGACGGATATTATTAATGACACCCAATATACATCAACGGTTCCAGCAGGTACTGTCATAAAAGCAACCAATGTTGAGAGTAGTTATGGCTATGAGAATATCATCAACCTGCAGAAGAACTTCGCCATCCACGGCGTGGCACCGACGGAGACCAGCACACTGTATGTGACGCGCAACTCCGACATCTTCGACCTCTCTGCCGAGAAGATCATCACCGTCATCTACAAGTATGACTACGTAGAGAGCGACATGGACGGAATGCATATCACGCCCGTAAGCGAATACCACGTGCTGAACATCCACCTGAACTTCAAGAGTGGCGTGCCCACCGTGGAGGACATCAAGGCTCCGGACATCATCCTGCCCGGTACCACCATCAGCATCCCCGAACCTTACGTGACACCCGGTGCCTACGAGATTACCGGTGGCGGCTGGAAGCTCTTCGACACCGAGACCGATGCCGAGAGCCACATCAACGGCGTGGAATACTCCCCCGTCTCCGACCCGCTCTACCTCTATCAGAACAAGCACTTCCTGGCCTACTATGCCAAGAGCTATCTGGGCGAGACCTACTCCAACTACGTTCCCGTAAGCGTGGCTAACTACCACGACTTGAAGAAGGTCATGGAGGCCACGGATCACCACTACTACATCGACCACAAGGAGATCTTTAACCGCCTGAAGGTGGAACCGAAGATCTACATCAACAACTACAGCGGCGAAAAGGATGGTCTGGATATGTTCAAGGATCTCTATGACCTGAGCCTGGTTACTAAATCATCGAGTGCCGGAACTGACGGCTATACGGTGGCAGACGGTAAGATCACAGCAGCCACAGGTACAGCAAACACCAGCTTGGTTGGTCATACGCTGTTGAACACGAATACCCGCGCCGAGCGCAACCTCGAGTTCTTCTTGCGCACTGACATCGACCATACAGACAGTTGGACGTCTATCGGTGATGATGGCTATTGTGATGACCCGTCAACTCCAAATGTGGATGAGGGTGTCTCTGGCAAGTGCTTCGATGGCGTGTTCCACGGCGACGGCCACACCATCAGCGGTCTTGACAACTCACTCTTCAACTATCTCTGTGGCGAGGTCTATAACCTCGGTGTCACGGGCTCGTTCACAGGAGGCGGTATTGCAGAGCATGGCAGCGGTTATGTGGAGAGCTGCTGGATTAAGACCACCGGCACTACCCCATTGGGCACCAAGCCCTATCCGATCTTCGGTGATCCGTCACGCAGCACAGGCATACAGCTGGTCAACAGCTACTACTCCGATGCCAACAAGGATCTCTACAAGACCGGTACCAGCGCACGCGGTACAGCCATCCAGATGCCTGACGACGCCTTCTACAACGGTGAGGTGGCCTACGACCTGAACAACTTCTACCTCTACAAGCGCTACAACGACCACGTTGCGCCCGGCGCTTCTCCCGTCGAGTACAAGTACTACCTGCCAGGCCTGACGGATCCTGAGACAGGCAAGCTCATTCCGCAAACGGGCCACTACGCCAGCGCCCCGTCGGAGTGCTCATCCGGCACCAACGGCCTCAAGTATGTCGAGGACCGCTTCGCCGACGGTGACTTCCGCTATGCTGCCGGCACCATCCCCGAAGAAGAAGACGAGCGCCTACAGGCAGATCCCGAAGATCCCACGAAGCAGGACTTCTACCCCATCTATCCCGATGACTACCTGTTCTTCGGCCAGCGCCTGAACTACGGCTACTCTGCTACCTATCCGCACAACGACACGCCGAAGGCTATCGCCCGCTTCGAGGGACGTCTGTCCAAGAACCCCGATGCCAACCGCGTCTATCGTGCTCCGGCCTACTACCGCAACAGCGCCATGTATGTCGCCCACTTCAACCCGCACGCCTATCTGGCAGCGATGTCCAAGGACGGCACCAAGGAGGCACATCCCAATATGACCGCCATCGACTTTGCCGACCATAAATTTGGATCTTATAATACCTATAAGACCTATGGCTTGGGCACTGTCAACGGCACTGCCGATGGTCTGCCCTACATGTTCTACCCGCCGCTGCTCGACGACGACGGTCTGCTGAGCATCGTCAACATCGACGAGACGCAGAACCTGCTCGTCTATGCACCGGCAGAGACCTCCACGGACGGCTATGCCAACAAGGCGACCTTCGACGTGCTGACCAGCTACTTCGCAGATCCTGCTTATGAGGACTACTACGACAACGACGATGGCTATCGCCTCGTGGCCGATGCCAGCGCCGTGACCTCGTCGATCTATGGTCACCTCGTGCAGAGCGACCTGACGGCCACCAACGACCACCTCCTCGTAGATAAGCAGGACTTCGACGCGCCTATCGCCTACGACTTCGACGGCAGCCACCGCATGTGGTACCAGCGCATCCCCGAGGATCAGGAGTATGTGGACTTCAAGAAGGGCTGGCAGGGCATCAGCCTGCCGTTCACCGCAGAACTCGTGACGACGCATCAGAAGGGTGAGATCACACACTTCTACAGCGGCAGCGACACCAGCAAGAACGGCACCGACACGAAGGTTGGCCACGAGTACTGGCTGCGTGAGTTCAACGACATCAGCACCGGCGGCGAACCCTCCGTGGCCTTTGCCACCTTCCAGTATCCGACGTCTGCTGGCGGTGACGAAACCAAGGAGGTCTCCAACAAGTTCCTCTGGGACTACTACTACCAGAACGAGGATGTCCACGACCAGCAGGATGCCAATGCAGACACCTACTTGGAGTATCAGCAGTATTACAACACCACGCGTACATATTCCAAGTACCCGCTGCTGAGCGCTGCCAAGCCATACATCATCGGCTTCCCGGGTGAGACCTACTACGAGTTCGACCTCAGCGGTAACTTCGAAGCTAAGAACACCGGAGCACCGCTCGACGAGTTGGATAAGCAGACCATCACCTTCGCCTCCGCAGCCGCCGCTCGCATCCATGTCAGCGACACGGAGAAGGCAGGCGGTTCCAAAGTCAACTACAACAGCACCGACTACACCTTCAAGCCCAACTACTTGAATGATAATCGAGGCAACGGTGATTATGTGCTGAACGGCATTGGCGATGCCTTCATGAAGCTCGATGACACGGTGACAGCCTGGAATACAACGGGTTCAACCTACGCTGATAACGAGGCCTTTACGGCTGCCAAGGAAGCAGCCGGAGCGCTATATACCGATGCCAACGGCACTACCGAGGCCGAAACATGGGCAGGTGCAGAAACCACCTACTACACACGCACCAGCGTGAAGACCACGAAGAACGATGCCAATGGTGTAACGCCCGCGCTCACTGCCTTCCGGCCCTACTTCGTGGCACAGGCCGTAAGCGGCACCAAGAAGCACCAGCTGCCCAGCCGCATCATCTTCAGCGGTGCTAACGGCGACGAGTTCAATGAAGGTCCTGAGTCCGCCCTCGACGGCACCGTGGAGATCTTCGCCCGCGGCCGCAACATCGTAACCCGCTCACACATGAAGGTGGCCACCACCATCCGCATCGTGAACATCGGCGGTGTCACCGTGGCCAACTTCGTCCTGCCGGCCGGCCAGACCATCGAGACACCCGTCCAGGCCCACGGCGCATACATCGTGAACAAGAAGAAAGTATTCGTAAGATAAAAGAATGATAGAGAAGAAACCCATACAGCACCGCATGACCCGCCGCGCAGCGGCTCATGACTACACCCGCACAGGCATCTACCACATCACTGTGAATGTGGCAGACGGCCTCGGGCAGGTGCTGGGCTCCATCGTGGGTTCCCTCTCCGCCCCCGACGGCTGCGCCGATGCGCCGCATACGGCGCTGTCGCCCGTAGGGCAGATGGTGGAGCACGAGTTGCTCACTGCCATCCACGACCACTACCCCATGGTCACCATTCAGGACTATGTCATCATGCCTGATCACCTGCATTGCCTGGTGGCGGTGGAAGACCGCATTATCAGCAAGAATGGGACCGTACGGGCTTTAGGAGATGTCATCACGGGCTTCAAGGTGGGCTGCAACCGCCAATACTGGGAGATAATGCAGCGGACAGACCCCGCTGCCACACTCAGCAGCTCAGCCAGTGCGGCCGGCGGCGCAGCCAGTGCGGCCACTGCGGCCGGCGGTTCCATCGCCGGTGCGGCCAGCGGCGCAGCCAGTGCAGCCAGTGCGGCCGGCAGCGCAGCCAGTGTGGCCAGCGGCGCAGCCAGTGCGGCCAGTGTGGCCGGCGGTTCCATCGCCGGCACCCATTCCCCCCTCTTCGCCCCGGGCTATTGCGATGTCATGCCCATCGATGCGGCGCAGCTGGCGACCCAGCGCGCCTACATCGCCGGCAACCCGCGCAGCCGCCTGCTGCGCATGAGCCACCGCGCCCTGCTCTCCGTGCAGCGCGGCAGCATCGCCACCGCGCTCACCCCCTCCGCCCTCCGCGGATTCCTGCAGCGCGAATGCCCGCCCCATCTGGCCACGCCCGAAGCACTGGCCGCCATCGAGGGCCGCCTGCTTCTGGCTGGCGGGTTCATCGTGTGCGACACCTATGGCGACCGGGCCCTCCTTACAGCGCGGCGCTGCCTGCCGGTGGTCTGCCACCGCAAGGATGCGGCGCGCTACGACGAACAGAAACAACGTTGCCTGACGGAGGCGGCACATGGTGCCGTCCTTGTCAGCGCCTGCATATCCCCTCGCGAACGCGAGATCCTCACCGAATGCGCGGATCACGGTTATCCCGTGATCACCATTCACGACAACGGTTTCCCCGACCGCTATCACCCCTCCGCAGACCGCCTCGACCAGTGCATGGCCGGTCGTCTGCTCCTCATCAGCCCTTGGCAATACCACTACCGGGGCAATACCGAACAAGTCACCGTCCTCTTCTGCAAGACGATGAACTGCGTGGCGCAGGCCCTGTGCCACACAAAAGACAATTGGTGGAAGAATAAAGAATAAAAACTCTACCCAGCGGTTCCCCCGCTGGAATAAAGAAAAAAATATATACAACAGATATGAAAGTTTACGGTAAGTTTACAGACATGTTTAAGTACGTTATCAAGAGAACAAACGTTCTCCGCAACATATTCTTTTCACTGACTCTGATGACCCTCGGAGCTTCGGGGGCGTGGGCGCAGACCGACTTTTCGGGAGTGTATTATATTGCCAATGAGGCCAATCATGCTGATGCTACTATTAACACACACTGGTACTTGGTACCAGGAGCGGATCCGCAACAACCTCACTATGCTGATGCATATTTTAGCAACGAATATTGCAGTAAAAATGGTAAAGGAGATTATAAAACATCCTATGGTGACCCTGAAAAGCCTTTCCTTACCACTTATCAGACCAATCGAGACCTGAATTCCATCTGGATGATTAGTTCTGCTGGCGATGGGTCTTATTATATCAAACATGTCAAAACGGGCTATTACGTTATCTATGAGCCGCCTTACAAGGATGCAATCCAACGTAAGTCTATGCACCTTGAAAGTACAGAGACTCCGGGAGATAATGCCAAGTTTACCATCACTGGTAGCCTGAGCGGTCCTATCAATATCAGCCCTAAGAGCATCACTTCCGGTAATAGGTTCTTCAACCCTGCAACAGGAGAGGGAAACCGTCCTTATTACTATGGTCCTTCAGGAGATTACTTCCACGATGGTATGATTGGACTTTGGAGTGCTAGTAATGGTAATTCCCAATGGTATTTTGAGGAAACCGCGATTCCCCCTACCATCACCTACGATGAAGAAACAGGTAAAGCAACGATTACCTCTGTAACGGGTACAACAATTCACTATACATTGGATGGTAATGACCCAACGGCTGGCAGCACAACATATTCAGAAGCTGTTTCTATGGATGCAGGTAATACTATCAAGGCCATCGCCGTAGATGGAGAAAACAACACCTCTCTTGTTGTCTCGATGACCTTGAAGAACTATACTTATCATATTTTGAATAAGGCAGGAGATGTAGCCATTACACATACTTTGGCTCAGCCTGTCGGCAAGCCCTTTACGAACTCCTATACCGATATCCCTGCTGCCATCCGCAGCCCCTATCTGGCCGGTGAGGAAGTGAAATTCTATAATAGGTCAGCAGCCTCGGATCAGTATGAGATTCACGCGACGAATTCAACTGATGACAACATCTGGGTGACCTATACCACAACTCTTCTGAAGGATAAGTTCCTGCACCTGCGTGGTGCTCGTGCTTTGAACGTTACGCTGAAGGGTGATTACATCTCTGATAGCGGAACTAATGGAAGCGGTGCTTTTGCACACAAATCCAGTCCTACCGATGATGAGAAGGCATCCAGTAGCTACCTCTGGTATTTCTCCGGAAATGATCCTTACGCTATTGAGATCAAGAATGCCGCAACGAACAACTATTGGGGATATGACACCCCTTCCGGGACATCGGCCTCACTCACGTTAGTGAGCGAATCAGCCAAAAAGAAGTTTATCCTGATGTCAGGAAGTATAGACCCCTCAAGCGGCACCACCTACGAACGGATGGAACTGATGGCCGCTACGAGCGATGCCAACTATTACCGCGTTAAGCGAACAGACGACAACTTCAGCATCGACAATGTGACCGCTACGGGGGATGGCTCCCTGCAGGTACTCGCCTACCCCAACAGCTCTTCTATCACCTACAATTTGATTGACAAGGCCGGCAAGGTGCTACTGGAGGTCACCAGTAAGTCTGAATCAGTGGATCTGCCCGATGGTTTCAAAAGTCCGCTGGTAGATGAATATCAATATTGGAAATCGAGCGCCTTCAATATAGAAGGCGACACCTATACGCTCAAGGAAAGCCCTGAGGAGTCCGACAAGATCAAGACCATCACGGACGCTACAGACGGCGTCATCTATGTCACCTATAGGGTCAATAACAGAGTCCTTTTCGATGAAACCGATGACGATGCCGTAGGTTCAATCGCATATCGACTCCAATTCATCAATGGTGAGAGTTTCCAGCAGGAGAATGGTAAGGACGGTGTGATGGCCTCGCCTCAAAAAGCCGTATATCCCTACTCCAATGGCGATGCCATGCTGTATGTCTATGGTAAGGAGCAATGGGACACGCAGTTGGCATCAGGTGCCAGCACCCGTAACCGTTGGCTGTGGTATGTCGTCAGCCCCAACAGCGACCCCTACCACGTGAAGATTATGAGCAACTCCGCTCAAGCCAGCAGTCATAACTACTTCCGCACTTACGTGGTGAACTATGGCGGCAGCAATCATGTGGTGACAGGTGTGACCACGAAGAACGAAGCCGTAGATAGCGAACACGACAACCAGCTTCCCACGGAATATATGGTGCTGACAGGCCAAGACGGACACTGCAAACTGGTGACGCTGAACACCATCGATGACGGCACTACCACCGAGCGCCGCACGGTGACCAGCTTCGAGCAGTACTGGAAGAACAACCCCACGACGCAGAACCTGCTGGGAGCTTCTTCGGTCACCTCCACAGAAAGTGTGGATGATGCCGGTATAGTACTCACCTCAGCACAACAGTCGCTATTGCCAAGCAACTGGCATACCTATCAGGCATGGGCAAATGCTGCCCCATGGACATCTTGGAGTGACGGTGGAGGCGGAAGCGGAAAGAAATACCACAACAAGCACCACTGGTTCCAGACCATCAACATGGCCACCGTCGCAGGCTCACAAGGTGAATTTGAGTTCGTGGAGACATCCCTTGAGCCCCAGGTGATCCTGCTTGATAAGCATGGCTGGGAGATTATGCGTAAGCCACTGTCCCAAACTGACGAATTGCGCAAGTACGACAGTCCGATGGTAAAGGAGTACCATTGGTATCCCACAGCCACGAAGGCTGCCGGCTATCATAAATATACGGTCGATGTCGATAATCCGGGAATCCAGGTTTATTACTCCTATGAAGATGGCGGAAAGACCAAGTGGGCGCCGCTAAATGAGACTTACACACATACCTCTACGACGTTGGCCGATAGCCCCTATGACCATATTAATTCCACGGAACATTCGGGGTGGGAAGAGCAGCCCGCCAGCGTGAAGACGGACTTCTACGTCACCTACGACGTGGATGAGACCTATGAGAGGCTATATACCGGAGCCGCCAGGAAAGAGAATGTAAAACCAGCGGCCTTCCTGGTCCAGTTGGGAGACAACTACGCCAAAATTGACGGTACCTCTTTAGGGATCGAAACGACTTTGCCGGACCCCATTACCGAAAACATGCAATGGTATCTGAGGACCAACTTCGACATTGACCGAGAGATGGGTTATCTCTATGCCGGTCAAACGGGTGCACAGGATGATGCGTTGCCAAAGGATGATACCGAGGCGGCCTACTTTAGTGCCGGTCAGAACGGTTTTGACCCGTACAATGTGCAGATCCAGAGCGTGGAGAACAACTTTTATTATTTCACCACCCCCGCCACAGATTCTCAACTTACCGGCGGTTCCTGGGAGGGCACATCCACGGATTTGACATTGGAGAACCTCAGTTTTGATCACCAGCACCCCGAAGGCTACGACCAAACCACGCTGAACATCACCAACGCCACGTTCATAGTGGTCAAGGATGCCGGCGGCCGTTGGCTGCTGATGCCCCGTTTCGACAATACGAAGGTGGTGAACTCCCTGACAGCGCCACGATTGGCAGCGGCCAATGCAGCCGAACACAACCCCCTTACCTTCACCCCGAGTCCTAAGTTTATTCACTATGGTGATGAGCTATCCTCCTTGAATGGTCAATACATCTTGGCAGCGGACTTCGATTTCACGAAGAAATCTGATGGCACTTCATTTAACTTCCAGTCCTTGGGTTCTGGAAGCGCGCCCTTCACCGGTTCCATTGATGGCGGCGGCCACACATTCACCTGGCTCTCTGTACCTCTGTTGGCCTACGCGGATGGCGCCATTGTCAAGAATCTCATATTAGATAATGTAAGAATAAGTAACGCCGAAGACGTGCCCAATGTGGGCGCCATTGCTGCCAACGCCACAGGCAAGACACGCATCTACAACTGTGGCGTGCTGGCTTCGGAAAGTACTATAGCAAAAGGTGCTGATGGCTATGACAAGATTACGTCATGTAGCAGCACCGTTGGCGGCAGCGGATATGTCGGCGGCCTGGTAGGTCTGCTTGACGGCGAGGCACGTGTGATTAATTGCTATAGCTATGCCGACATCACAAGTGGTACTGAAGTAGGCGGCATCGTAGGGCACAACAATGTAGCAACAGCAAGCAACAACCTCAAGACCATGGTCTTCGCCTGCATGTTCTATGGCAATATCGCTGATGCTTGTGGTAACAAGGCCCCAATCTACAACGGAACAGTGATTTCGAACGTGGACAATGGCGTAGGCAACTTCAACTACTTCCGCTCAGACGCCCCTTGGGCACAGGATCAGGATAATATCGACACCCCGAACTCCGCCTTGATGGCTGAGGACCGTTTCCTGCAGCGCTTTGAGTTCTTCCGCCTGTTGCTGAACAGCCAGCGCGAGTTGGCAGCGTGGTGGGTCACGGGCGAAATGGGCCGGAAGGACGAAATGAAAAAATGGGTCTTGGAGACGGCTGATAGAACCATCGACAAGCCCATGCCCTACCCTGTGCTGAAGGCACAAGATCAGTATCCCTCCATCATCAACTATGATGCCGAGCATGCCACGACAACAACGGAGCGCAACAAGGGTGGCAAGTTAGGAACCCTGACGGTGAACATACAGATGGGCAACGGCAAAGTCTTTGGTGCGCCTGCTGGTGCTGAGATTAAGACCACTCCGCTCACGCTGAACATCACGGACAAGGATCCCGACCATTTCAACTTCAACTATAACAAGGTACAGCTACCTTACTACAATGACGTAGGCACGAAGAACTATAGTAAAGCCGGTGGTACAGACAACACCTCCCGTGTGGTGACAGGCTGGAAAATTGTCAGCATCACGGGCGGCAATCCCGGCACTTTCACAGCCGCCGATGAATGGGGGGGCTACAACTTTGCCGACCGCCATTGCACCGACAAGGACCTGTATTCCGTCAGCGGCCGCATCTTCAACCAGGGTGCCTACTGGGATGTTCCCGAAGGAGTCACGGCAATCACCATTGAACCCTACTGGGCTAAAGCGGCCTACGTGGCTGATGCCTACCCCGATGTGGTGTATAATCAAGGCATGACCTCTTCCAAGGATGTACCCAACGTCGGTAATGGACAGAAATACACGAACGGTGGGATCTATCCCATCGCAGGGGAAAACCAGACAGTCTATACATCGATAGCCAACGCCTCTAATGCTCTTTCAGCCACATCAAACACCGTCTATGATTATGCTGTTGTGCTTGTGGGTAATGTCCACCAATATACTGGAAAAGACGCAGTCATCGGCGGAGACAAAAAATACACCGTTACGACCATTGACCTTGATCATGACAATGAGCCGGACTATTCGTTCATGATGCGCGATGACGGCCGTGGTGTCATCCATCCTTTACGATGGGATTTCCTGAACATCGTAGGTCTTGGTATGGCGCAGAAATCGACGGGTGCAAAGGGTAGTTATAACCTGGGTATTCTGATTCCTAAAGGATGGTTCGAAAGTACCAACACCTCGCTCTTCCGTGTCACCCAGTTTGAATATGAGCACAGCAGCAAAGCAGCTACTGACGCACTCATCGTCCAAGGCGGTGTTATGGAGCAATGGGTGAGCAATAACCAGAAAGGCACATCGAATAAGATACCCTATATCCATGTCGGCGGTAATGTATGGTTCAAGGAATTCCACACAGGCTGTCACCAAGATAAATCAATCGCTACTTTGCACTCCCCCATTTCGGTGACGGGTGGCGACTACGATGAGTTCTACCTCACAGGCCTTTATCGAGGCGATGTGACCAGTAAAGGTGACAATGCCGAATGCTACATCAACGGTGGCCGCTTTGGCATCGTATGCGGTGCTGGCATGGAAGGCATCGGCAATAACAATGGTGCCAACAACACAGGTAACATCTCCTGGCTCATCCAGAACGCAGACATCCGTGAGTTCTACGCCGGTGGCCTCAACGCAGCCAAGCCGGTAACGGGCAACCTCAGCACCACCATCACAAACAGCTACGTAGGTATCTTCTGCGGTGGCCCCAAGTTCGGCGACATGAGTGCCGGAAAGACCGTCCACACAACGGCTACAGGTTGTACCTTTGGCACCTATTTCGGAGCAGGCTACGGTGGTAATTCATATAGCCGATTGGCTCCGAAAAACCATAACAGCATCACCAACTTCCCTCATAATGATAAAGATGCAGGTAACCATGCTTCTTGGAACGCTTGGTTGGCAGCCTATTATAAGCAGGATTATAGTTCTGAGTATGGAGGTGTCTCTACTCAGTACACGTATCAATTCCTACCGATGTCTGATAATAATACCAATGTGGCTCGTATCCTTGTAGATTACGTTAAATTCTCATTGGCTACTACACGCGATGTTACCTCCGACCTCACGGGTTGCATCGTGACCGGCAACTTCTATGGCGGCGGCAGCTTAGGTAAGGTTGATGGCAATGTCACCTCCACGCTGACGGATTGCACCTTGAATGGGGATGCGTTCGGCGCGGGCTTCTCGGGTTCTCTGCCGGAAGTGGAGGTTGACAGTATCGGTTTCAGAGTAGAACCTTATTACTATGATAAATTCGGTACCTACCGCAAAGGTGTGAAAGGCGTGACCACGACCTACACATGGAGCCATCGGGATGTCGTCAACAATACTGCTTCAGCTATTGACAAAACCAATCATATCCTCTACACTCCTGAGGATCTGACAACCCTCGGAACAGTGGCTGGCACAGCCACCCTGAACATTGAAGGGACGACGACCGTAGCCGGCAATGTGTATGGCGGTGGTGAGTCAAGCGATGTCACCGATAAGAAAGGCGAGAAAGAAGCTGCTGTGGTTGTCAATGTCAATAGTGGTACCATCAGCCACGATGTCTATGGCGGCGGTAAGGGTGAGACAACAACTGTCAGCGGTAACATAACCGTGAACATCGGTGCCAAGAGTGGCGAGGCTCCAAGTGTCACCTACACGGGTAACGGCACTGTGAACGGTGATGTCTATGGCGGCTCGGCCCTCGGCAATGTCAACGCAACGAAGGAAGCTGGCTACGACTACGAGACAGATCCCAATGCCAATATTGCTGCAACAGCAGGCAAGGCGACACTGGTCAACATCTATGGCGGAACGGTAAATGGTAACGTCTTCGGTGGCGGCCGTGGTGCTTTGGCAGTAGGTACGTCAGGCAATCCCGGCTATAAGCCTGCGATTGATGCCCGCAACTTCACCAATACCGCCATTACCATGGAAGGCGGAACCGTCAACACGGCCGTCTATGGTGGTAGCAATATCAATGGTGTGCTGAAGGGTTCCTCCACGGTCACGATTATCGGCGGTACGGTGGGAACGGCTCCGACATTAGAGAAGCCTACTATTACCAATGTTGTCTTCGGTGGTGGCTTTGGTGAGCCCACGCTGGTGAATGGCGATGTGACGGTGAATATCGGCACCTCTGGCCTGGAATCAAGCGGTGCCATCCTCAACGGTAACATCTATGGCGGTGGTGCGCTGGGTAATGTGAATACCAGCAAGCCCGCAAGTGAACTCGTCTTTGATCCCTCAAAGAAGGTGAATGTCAACCTGTATAAAGGCACCATCCACGGCAATGTCTATGGTGGCGGTCTGGGACAACAGGCGAAGGACGCTGTCCTTTATGAAAATGTTACGGAGTATAATACTGCTAAAGGCACATCTTTAGATGCGGCTGCTTTTGCCGCATTATCTGATGCAGAAAAGACAAAGACTGAAGCAGAGTCAGCCGTTGAGGCCTATGTGGGCGGTGATGTCAAAGTCTTGTTGGATGGCGCAACCCTCACCTACTCCGTCCCGAATCCGAAAACAGGACAGGTCTTCGGTGGAAATAACCTCAATGGTACACCTAAGGGCCATATCCTGGTTCATGTAAAACGGACGGTTCCCGTAGAAGGACAGACTTATGATGTAGCTGCCGTCTATGGTGGCGGTAACGAGGCCGACTACAATCCCACGAACGACGACTATGCCGAGGTGGTGATTGAAGGCTGTTCCGTCACCAGCATTCAAGAGGTCTATGGCGGTGGTAATGCCGCAGCTGTGCCAGCCACGGAGGTATGGGTTCTGGCTGCAAAGAAGATTGAGAACCTCTTTGGTGGTGGTAACGGTGTCTTGGGCGCCGACCACGCAGCTCACGTAGGTTTCCATCGTAATGACGACCTTACCAAGAGCGACTATGCCAACGGTTCTGGTAAGACTTTTGTCAACTTAGTCGGCGGTACGATTCAGAATGTTTTTGGTGGAAGTAACAGTAACGGTGATATCCGTGAAGGCGCCAATATCTTGATGCCCAAGCAATCGGATTATGCCGGGACTGCCGTCTTGAACAGCCCCGAGAGCTGTACGCTGAACGTCGAGCATATCTATGGCGGCGGTAAGAACGCCGACATGAGCGGCGGCACCAACATCGTCCTGGGCTGTATGCCGGATGAATGGATTGGCGAGATCTATGCCGGTGCACAGAACGCGGATGTAACCGGTGATGTCAGCCTGACCATCACCAGCGGAAAGTTCTATCGCGTCTTTGGCGGTAACAAGGACGGCGGAATGCTGAAAGGTTCCATCAAGGTAAATATCGAGGAAACGGGCGAGTGTGACGTTCCTATTGTGATTGGCGAACTCTATGGCGGCGGTAATCTGGCCGGTTACTCCATCTATGGCTACAAGAATACCGGCACGATAGAAGCCCCCGTCTGGGTGCCTCGGACCAAAGCCGAATACAACACGTGGTATGCTAGTTTGTCTGAAGAGGATAAGGCTAAGCCAGAGAACCAGCCCTATGACAATCCGCAGTTGAATGTTCGTGCCTTCACAAGCATCGGTAAGATATTCGGTGGAGGCTTCCAGGCTCTGATGATTGCAGACCCACAGGTGGACATTGATGTGGTGAAGGGAAGTCATGCCGCTACGGCACGTGCTGAAGAAACAATAGAGAATGTTCCTATTAAGAAAAAGAATGAGTCAACTGGCGAAATTGAAGATGCTACGATAACCCTTCATTTCCCTGCACACGAAGAAAATAAGATTGGTGCCATCGAGCATGTCTTCGGCGGCGGTAATCTGGCTGAGGTCATCGGTGATGCCACCGTAAACATCGGCACCGAGACGACAGCCGTCTTCATTACGGAACCGAAGCATCTGGGCACTAAGGGCACGGATTATACAGAGCGCGGAGACGGCAAGTTCGAGGCCACCGTTGAAGGTGCCATCATCACGGGTAGCGTCTATGGCGGCGGTAATGAAGCAAACATCGACGGTAATACGCAGGTGAACATCTGTGCGAAGTGGAACGAGGACAATACGAAATACCAGCGTGTCGCTCCGGGCACTGCCGGTGTCAGCATTGCCCAGGATGTGTTTGGTGCCGGTAAGGGTATCGATACCGATGCCACCACGGCGCTGGTATCTGGCAACACCACCATTGTGATGATGGACGGTGAGGTCAAGCAGAGCGTCTATGGCGGCGGTCAGCTGTCACAGGTGGGCCACGACACGAATATTCTTATCGGTGGTGGTACGATCGGTAAGAACAAAGAGGGAGATATTTATTACGGCGGTGCCACTTGGGGCAATGTCTATGGTGCCGGCCTCGGTAGTGAATCAGGTGTAGGATTCGGTCTTGTGAAGGGCAATACCAACATCACTATTCAGAACACAATGGATGGTGAGACCCTTGTTAGTTCACCAACCATCTACCATAATATATATGGTGGCGGTGCATTGGCATCAGTGGGTGACTTTACCTTTGATGGGACAACGGGCCTACCCAACGGACTTAATCCCGAAAATACGAATACGGGTAAGGCTACCCTCATCATCTCTGGCGGTACCATTGGTATCGACGGCCACGAAAACGGTATGGTCTTCGGTTCATCGCGAGGCTTGATTGACGCTCCTAAAACCATCTACGATAAGTTGGCATGGGTGTATGACACAGATGTTGAGATTGGTGCAGAAGGTGCAGCAACCGGCCCCACCCTCCATGGTTCACTCTATGGTGGTGGTGAGAACGGTCATGTCTTGAATGATGCTTCTGTAACCATGATTATCGGTACGGTTGGTAATCCTGCCGAATTCTATGCTTATCGCGGTAATGTCTATGGTGCCGGTTGCGGTACGGATATGTATTATTCATCCACCATTCCAGATGGGCATACAGTCCACGATGGTGCGGGTGACAAATACAATCCCTTAGCTGGTTTTGTGGGCCATAATGCCTCCGTCACCATCAATGGCGGTAATGTGGCCAACAACGTTTATGGTGCCGGTTCCATGGGTAAGGTCGGAGGTAGCACCTCTGTCATCATCAATACCAATGGTGCTATTGGTGTCGAAGGTGCTCCTGAAGGTGGTAATGTCTATGGTGCAGCCCGTGGTGAGCTGGATCTTACTGGAAAGATTCCAGATGGATATCAAGCCGACGACTTCTCTTCTGTCACCAGTTCTTCCGTCACACTCACGAAGGGTACCGTCAGGGGTAGCCTCTATGGCGGTGGTAAGGCCGGTGTCGTACATGGTCCTGTGACGGTCAACCTGAATGGCGGCACCGTAGAACACGATGCCTACGGCGGCGGTGCTTTGGCCAAGGCCAATACGCAATATCATGCAACAGAACATCCTGATTATATCACCACTGTCAACTTGGGTAACTCAACTCAAGGTTCCAACATCGTTGGCAACCTCTACGGTGGTGGTCTGGGACAGCTGGCAGCAGATGCAGTGCTATATGCTGATGAGACCGAGTATAATGCTGCTAAAGGAACATCTTTAGATGCGGCTGCTTTTGCGGCATTGTCTGTTGCCGAGAAGACGAAGACTCCTGCCAAGACCAACGTAGAAGCCGATGTCAAGGGTCCCATCACGGTGACGGTCACCAAGGGCTTGGCCACGAATGTGTTCGGATGTAACAACGTCAACGGTTCGCCGCAGAGCACAGTGACGGTGAACATCAATGGCACGGATGCGCCCGATGATGTCACCCGCCCCTTACCGATTCGCAATGTCTATGGCGGCGGTAATATGGCGGCATATACCTATACGGACAGCAGTCATCCCCAGAACCTGCAAGTCAATATCACTGGCGGCACCATGGACAATGTCTTCGGCGGCGGCCTCAGCGCTGATGTGTATGGCGGTATCAATGTCAATGTCAGCGGCGGCACCATCAAGAATGATGTCTATGGCGGCGGTGCGCTGGCTAATACGAATACGGGGAACACGTTAGAAGCAGCAGGAAATAATACCAACTACTATTTCGAGGTCAAACATCTTAAATACGTGGAAGATGATGCAGAAAAAGCTTCCAGTGTGGTTGGATATTATGAAGATGCTGCAGGCAACACCCCCACTACTGACGACAAGGCCCACAGTGGAAAGACCTATTATAAGCAAACCATCCTGTCGGCAAAAGCTCATCGTGACGTAACCAGCGGTACAACATATAAAACTATAGTTTCACTTACTGGTGGTGTCATCGGTAATGCCTACGGTGGCGGCTTAGGACAACTGACAGCCGGAGGTGCTACAACAGGCGAAGGAGCCGTTCAGGCTATGGTTTATGGAGATGTTGATGTTACGGTGAACGGCGCGGCATTTACTGCCGTCGTAGAGCCATCTGCAAAGAATGCGCCTGTCACTGGTCGTGTATTTGGATGTAACAACATCAATGGTACACCCAAGGGAAGCGTAACGGTTAGGGTCAACTCCACCAGACGAATTGACGGTGGCAACCACACCTTAGGTGATTTTGAGATTCAGGGTGTCTATGGTGGCGGAAACCTTTCTGATTACGCCCCTGAAACGTATGATAAAGACACCGAATTCGGCCAAAGGTCAAGAGTGATTATCGATGGCTGTGAGGAAACCAGCATATCCAAGGTCTATGGTGGTGGTAATGCTGCCGTGGTCCCCTACACCGACGTTACCATCGAGGGCGCTTTTGAAATCGGTTATGTCTTCGGTGGCGGTAATGGTGGTGATATGATTTATAAGAATGGGACCTGGATAGATAATACTGGTGCTGATGTCCCCGGCTATACGCATGTCCTGCTGAAAGGCGGTACGATTGGTCAGGCTTTTGGAGGCAGTGACTCCAGAGGTTCTGTTGGCGGCTCTGAGATTCTACAAGAAACTGGAGGCAGCTGCCCCTTGCGCCTTGTGAACCTGTATGGTGCCGGTAATGGTGAAGAGGCATCATCTGTAGGAGATATCACCGTGGATGTGTCTGGTTGCGGTGAGTATAGCGAGATCCAGAATGTCTTTGGTGGTTCTTATAAGGCAAATATTACTGGTAGTGTTACCTTGAATATCAAGAGTGGTATCTTTACCTCTGTCTATGGCGGTAACGACCGTATGGGTAGTATTGGCGGTAACATCACCATCAACATTGAAGAAACGGACAACTGCGATAAACCTATTATCATCCAGAACCTCTATGGAGGTTGTTATCAAACGCCATATCCAGGTGCAAATGCAAGGACATATAAAGGAAGTGGCGATGTAAAGGATGATGCTAATTACAATCCGTTCACAAGCGGTAAGTTAACTGTCAATGTCAAGTCTGCTACGCGTATCGACAAGATCTATGGCGGTAGTGAAGAAGGAGACGTTACTGGGGAGACGGAAATAAACATCAATATGATAAAAGGCTCCATGAGCGGCCATTCCGGTGTCACCCTTCCCAGCTATTATGCTGAAACGGGAGCCTCGATTCCCGGAAATATCACTGTCGCCCCCGCCATGGGGTGGATTGAGGCACACGTGTATTTCCCAACACCTGCAGAAAGTGCTGCTGGAAGAGAGAGGTCATCTGTAGAAGGATATTATACAAAAGATGTCTTTACTGTAGCATCAGGAACTGCTGAAGCCGAGGTCACCTATTATGAGTTGAACGATGGTGATTATACCCCAGTATCTCCTACACCTTCTGTAGGTGCAGACGTATCCAGCTACTACACAAAATCAGAAGGTGAATACGTTCGTGTTTCGGGTAGTGCAAAGAAAGGATACACCTATTACAAACAGGTAGTACAGGGTACGATTGCAGATAGAATTGGAACCATCGGTGATGTCTTCGGTGGTGGTAATCTTGGTAAGGTGACTGGCAACACCACTATCAATATCGGAACTGCCACATCGGTCACTATGAATACTGAAACTGATAATCCTGACACCGACGATATTGATGAAAGAGTTCACACCGTTCTGGGTGCTGATATCACGGGTGATGTCTTCTGTGGCGGTAATCAAGCAGATGTCACAGGTAATACCAATCTTAATATCGGTGTAACGTATAATGAGGCGAATTCAAGGTATGAAGCCGTAGCCGAGGGCACCGAGAAGGTCAAGATTGCCGGTGATGTTTTCGGCGGCGGTAAAGGTATTGCAGACTCCTTCAGATGTGACAAAGGCATGATTGGTGTCGTGGATACGAATACTGGTGCCCCCGAAGACAGCGACAAAGGAACGCATGTCCGCATCGGTAACGGTACCATCGGCAACGGCACGAAAGGAGGTAACGTCTATGGCGGTGGTAAGGTTGGCCGCGTAGAATTCCACACAAATGTCACCGTAGGCTATGCTTACGGTGCTACGAGTGAACCTGAGATCAAGGGCAATGTATTCGGTGCCGGTCAGGGCGTGAGCACACATGGCTACGCTGCTCTGGTGCGTGGTAATACGACGGTCACCGTTGACGGCAATGCCAAGATAGGAAAGAGCGTCTATGGCGGTGGCGAGATAGCTTCCGTTGGTAGATATACCGTTGCACAGACGGCAGAAGAAGCTGCTGCTCATGGCGTAGAAATCGGAATGCCCTATTCACTGGCCAACAGTGGCAGCGGTATTTGTACCGTCACGGTAGGAGGCGATGCAGAGATTGGTCCCAACAGCATGACGATGCCGACCTTCACCGGACATGTCTTCGGTGGCGGTAAGGGTGTCCTGCCCTATGAGGGCTTTGTGGAACCCAATAAGCCTTGGCGTATATTACCTTCTGGCACCACGGAATATTATTCTGATGAAGACAGCTACCTGAAATATGTGGAGACGCTGGCGTTAGCCACCCAAACCGATGTGACCATCGGTGGCAATGCCTTCGTCAAGGGTTCCGTCTATGGCGGTAGTGAGAACGGTATCGTGCAGCACGATACACACGTGCTGATAGCAGGCGGTCAGATTGGTTGTGGTAAGAATACCACAGTACGTCATCCTGACGGAGTCTGGGCTGCGGACTATACTCCAACAGCAGAGACTGATTTGGAGTGTGCAAGCTGGGGATACGGTCTGGCTGCATCAGCTGCTGACAAGTTTGCTCCTTACGATAAATATGCCAACGAAGCAGGCTATGATTCCAAGGGAGGTAGAACTACTGGTGACGACGGCCACACCTATTACGGCAACGTGTATGGCGGCGGCTCGGGTAAAGACCCGTACAAGCCAGGTAAGTGGCACCGCAAGGCCGGCCTTGTAGCCGGCAACACTCAGGTCGATATCACCGGCGGTCACATCCTGACCAGCATGTATGGTGGCAACGAGATGACCGACATGGGTCTCTACTCTAATGATCCTGATCATGGTACACCTACAGTTCCTGTATCAGGAGGTAAGTGCACGATTAACATGGTGGGCGGTACCCTCGGTGTGCCTCGCACCGTGGCTCGTATGATAGCGCATCCCGTGACCTGTTACCTCTTCGGAGCAGGTAAGGGCGACCCGCGCACTTTCTTCAACACATGGACCAATGTCATTGAAACCGAAGTGAACATCTCGGGTACTGCCCGCATCTATGGCTCAACATTCGGTGGAGGTGAGGACGGTCACGTCATCACAAACTCCACTACCAACATTGGCGGCACCGTAAATATCGACCTCAATGGCGATGGCGACACAGCTGACGAAGGAGAAACTTTCACAGCCCAAAGTGGACTGAAGATTGGCACCACCGGTACCTCCTACGTCGATGGTAACGTCTTCGGTGGCGGCCGCGGTTACTCGGGTACGGCTCTGACGGCAGGTAGCACTGGTGGTAACGTGACAGTGAATATTTCCGGTGGCACCATGCTCGGCTCCATCTATGGTGGTGGCCGTCTGGCATCGGTGGGTATCGGCTTTACACCTGCTACCGACCACTCCTACGGACAGCTCCATGACGATGACAACAGTCACACGTATGGCCATGTCACCATCAATATCAGCGGTGAAAACACAGTCATTGGTAATGGAACAACAGAGGCTGGAACAGGCCACTCTGTGGGTGGTAATGTCTTCGGAGGTTCGATGGGTCGTATCACACTGCTCGATAAAACGCTGAATCCATTATGGCCTAAGCTGGCTGTAGTCAAGACGTCAGAGATTAGCATTACAGGTGGTACCATTTGGAACAGTGTCTATGGTGGTAGTGAGTATGGTATTGTACGTGACAAGGCAACTGTGACTATTGGCGGTACAAGGAACTCTACGGGTGTTGTTACTCCTTCAGGTACTCCTACAATCCATGGCAGCGTCTATGGTGGAGGTTATGGCAGTGACGATACTACTCCGACGCTCATCACAGCTGGAGAATATGCGACAGGACAAGATTACATTTTTACCCCGATGATATGGACTGGCTGCGTTTCTGGCGACACAGAAGTCAATATCGCTGGCGGTACAGTGAAGAAGAATGTCTATGGTGGTGGTGAGATAGCATCAGTAGGCCTTATCAACTGTCATGTTGTAGAGGATGCAAATGGTGATATCACCATCGGAACTAAGAAATATAGATATACGAATTTAACGAAGCACGCTGACATACAAGGCACTGGAACCGAAGAGGAAGCTTATGGCTTTGCTCTAAGCTGGCCTTATAAATTTGAGTATATCCCAGCGGATCCAAAATCTGACCACGTCGGTGGTAAAGCGACTGTTAATGTCACAGGTGGTCATATCGGTAGCACTACCTGGGATGACCGTACTGGCTATGTGTTCGGTGGAAGTAAGGGACAAGTTGCCTTCGAGGGTATTACGGATATTCACAAACAGCGCTACATTGAGGGTCTCTGTGCCAATGTGCGTGAGACCAAGGTGAACGTCAAGTACAGCACTACACCTTCAGACAAGACTCCTTCAAACATCGGAGCTGAGGCTAATTGTATTATGGGTGCCGTCTATGGCGGTGGTGAAGATGGTCATGTATATGAGAATGCAGCTGTCAACATCACCAATGGTTTGATTGGTCTGAGCGTCTATGGCGGCGGTAAGGGTGAAGGAACCTTTACAGGAACCAAATATGTCTATAATGAATCTACAAAGACATGGACATTGACGGATAATGTACCAAATATGCCAAGCTGGACGGCTGGTAAGGTTTATGGTAACACCTCTATCACGATGAGTGATGGTCATGTCATGGGTAATGTCTATGGTGGTGGTAACTTAGGCTCCGTAGGTAAGGGTAACTATGCCGGCGGTACGGATGACTACTATCCTGCAGGTTATGGTGAGACATTACAGAATGCTCCTCTATGGACGAAAAGCGAAAGCTTTAACCCCGAGGCTACTATCACCGATTCTAACAAGCCGACATCGATGGCTGACTATTTCTTAAGCAGTGGAAAATGTACCATTAGCATTACAGGTGGAACGGTCGGTACGCTGAATGGCCTCTATGGCTATGTTTATGGAACGTCTAATGGTACTCCTACCGGTATGGTCTTTGGTGGTAGCCGTGGTCGTGCTGCACAAGATGTTGGAAAACTTTCGCCACGCTATAATTATGCACCGGACTTCTTCTTAGGTTATGTGAACAATACCGATGTTACTATTGGTACGCGGAATGCAGCCACGGGTCCCACCATCTACGGTCAGGTCTTTGGTGGTGGTCGTGACGGTCATGTACGAGGCAGTGCCAAAGTAGAAGTCAACTCGGGTACTATCGGCCAAACTTATGACCAATCAGAAGGATATAGTGATGAAAGTCTGCGTGACTATCAGCGTTATCACCGAGGCAATGTCTATGGCTCTGGTTCGGGTTTGGGAACATGGAATGGTACAAATCATGGAACCTCATCTGGTTCTGTGACCCGAAATACGACCGTAGATATCTATGGAGGTACTATATATAATAATGTATATGGCGGTGGAGCTATGGCAACTGTCGGTCCTCCAAAGATTACCAAACCGGATTTCGCACCTGAGAATTGGTCGAAGTGTACTGTGAATATCTATGGAGGTACCATTGGAAGCGGAAAAGAATATGAAAGTGTTTATATGTCGGACTTCGACAAGTATGGCTATGGTGGCTGCGTCTATGGTGGTAGCCGTGGTGACCGTGGTGGCGTCCCGGGTGACTTGGCAGACGGAGAAACCATTGAAAGCTATGCTACCGTTCTGTGGACAGAGGTGAACATCAATCCTCATCCTTCAGACCGCACCAAGGATGCTATCATTGCCGGTAACGTCTATGGCGGTGCCTGCGGTGGTCAGATCAAGAAGGATACCAAGGTGAACCTTACCGGTGGTACCATTACACATGATGCCTACGGCGGTGGTCAGGGTACTGCGGATATCGCTGCCGATGTTTTAGGTAATACCACCGTTAAACTGAATGAAGGTGTGGCTAATAAAGAAGATGCTAAGGGTTGCATCGTAAATAAGGTGTTCGGATGTAACGACCTGAATGGTACACCGAAGGGACACGTTCTGGTGCATGTATATGCGACCCAGACTGATGGTCAAAATAAAGTGTCAACTAAAGCCGCTCTTCCTCCTGCCTACTCAGAAAATAAGGCTTCAGATGAGGGCTATAAGGCTTGGCTGAACCGACTGAAAACAGAGGCTACACAAGAAGGAGGACTTGCTAGCGATAACACTGTTATCACTGCTGCCAACGATCTCTTGACTAGCTTGTCTTCAACAGAAGAGGAAGATTTGACTGATGCTAACAAGACCGCTATTACCAATGCAGCAAAAGCTATCGACGATGCGATGAATGGTCTGTATGATTCGTATGGCTATGATGTAGCGGCCGTCTATGGCGGTGGTGACTTAGCACCATACGAACCTACCAGTAGCGAGGAAAAGACTGAGGTCATCATCGAAGGCTGTGATGTCACCAGCATCCGGCAGGTATATGGCGGTGGTAATGCTGCTTCCGTCCCTGCTACCGATGTGACGGTGAAATCATGTTATATCATTGACGAGCTCTTTGGTGGTGGTAACGGTAAAGATAACTACCAAAAAGATGGCAAGTGGTATGAGAACCCCGGTGCTCACATCGGTTATACACAGTTTGCGACTTATGATACCAGTGGAAGCCACGGTACTGGCGCAGACAAAGCCAACAAATACACAGCCATTGTACCTCGTGAGGCAGATGATACACAAGTAGGAGCAGATGCAGCAAAGGCTTATCGTCAAGAACATTACAGATATGGCACGGGTGTGGCTTCATCACTTATTAATGGTGGTCATGTCCATAAATCCTATGGCGGTAGTAACGAGAAGGGTAACATCAGTGGTGAAATCAATTCACAGATTCAACAGGTGGGTACTTGTCCCATCGTTACTGATGGTACATACGGTGGCAGTAAGAGTGCTGATACCGATGCCACGATTATCGTAGTCCTCGACTGTGTTGAAAATGGCAGTGATTTCTATGGCGGCTCCTACAAAGCGAATATCAATAGTGATGTGAACATCCATATCACCAATGGTAATTACACGAAAGTCTTTGGCGGTAACGACCGAGCCGGTACGATTAATGGTAAGATCACGATTACGATAGAGGAGTACGGCTGTACACCTATCCGAATCGGTGAGTTGTATGCTGGTGGTAACTTGGCTCCTTACTCTGTCTATGGCTTTAAGACTGAGACAGAAAATGCTTTAGATGAAAATGGCCAGCCTTATCAGGAAGATGGCGTTTACGTCCAACAGCGCATTCCTTACAGGGCTGGCGAGGTTGGTGCACGAACAACTCCTTATTGGGATCCTCGTATCAACATCATCTCTGCAACAGAGATTGGTGCAATCTATGGCGGTGGATATGGCGCAACAGCAACATTGATTGGTAACCCGCATATCAATGTCAATATGACGGAGGGTAAGATTCGATCGAAATACAACGATTATAAGACCGAATATGCCACACTCTATCCAACCTATGATGGCACAGGAGAAGATAAGAACAGGGTAATTCCTATTGGCACTATTGGATCTATCTATGGTGGCGGTAACCTGGCTTCTGTAGAAGGTGATACCTATTTGGAGATTGGTACGGGTCAGTGGATAGCATCGTGGGATGCCAATGGTAACCCTGTATGGGAATCTACTACTACCGGCGGCGATAAGTACTCATATAAGGAAAAGGTTCCTGCCGTTTACTACAGTCAGGCAGAATGTGACACCTACAATTCTAATTCTGCAAATAATGTGACTGGGTATATCGCCAGTGGCACAGCGCTTTCAGCAGACCAAGTAGAAGCGGTTAAAGCGGCATTGGGAACCAGTTATGTGGCAGGTGCAGAATTAATGACTAAGGATGCCAATGCGTATAATGCTACATTGTCAGGTGC
The DNA here is from genome assembly GCA_902779845.1 of uncultured Bacteroidales bacterium. Classification (GTDB taxonomy): domain Bacteria; phylum Bacteroidota; class Bacteroidia; order Bacteroidales; family Bacteroidaceae; genus Physcousia. Next base: position 70,125 of record CACZCZ010000006.1, read on the forward strand.
AAGGCTAACGTCTCAGATTAAGACAGGAGCCGTTTACTACACACAGGAAGAAATTGACGCTGCCCAAGAAGGTGATCCTGCTTATGGCAAAACGACATCTGACATTAAGACGCCGGCTGTATATTATACGCAGGCAGAATGTGATGAGTATAATAAGTCGCTTCCTAATTATATTGCTAAGCATAAAAAGCTGACTGCCGAAGAGGCTACTCGTGTTAATACAGCGTTGACACCATCGTATGTTTCTGGTAATGCTATCACAGCGGCAGATGCCAATGCCTATAATGCAACCTTGCCCAATGCGCTCAAGACGACAGATGTCAAGACTGCTGCTGTTTGGGCATGGTACGACGCTGATGGCGATGAGGTGACAACTCCGCTTGATTTGGATTCTCGCAATGCGGCTACCATTACCGGTAATGTATTCGGTGGCGGTAAGGGTGTTGCTGAATCAACGGGTTCAACAGCATTCACCTGTCCAAAAGGCATGATTGGCGTTGATGGCGATGGCATCGACTATCCAGAAGGCGGAACAAGTGTCGTCATTGCTAATGGTAAAGTGGGAACGCTCGATAATAATAATAAGCTCGTAGCGGGTACTGGTAACGTCTATGGCGGTGGTGAAGTAGGCCGTGTAGAAAAGAACACGGTCGTCACCATCGGTATGACACCAAAGGAAGGTGAGACTATTGAGGACACCAAGTTTAAACCTACTGTCTATGGCAGCGTGTTTGGTGCCGGTAAGGGTGTTGCAACTCATGGCTACTCAGCGCTGGTCCGTGGTAACAGTACTGTCACCATCCAGGGCTTTGCAAAGGTTGGAGAAAGTGTCTATGGCGGCGGTGAAATTGCCTCCATTGGCCGGTATAATGTCGTTGACGGAATTCCCACTTCTTTGAAGAATGAGAATAGTGGCAACTGTATAGTGACTGTCCTTGACAATGCAGAAATCGGTCCTAACGAGATGACGATGTTCCACGTTGATGAAAGCGGAAATATTGTTGCTAATGACCAGCCTGATAACTCTGGTCACGTCTTTGGTGCTGGTAAGGGAGCTATGCCTGTAGCGGATTATACTACCGCACAACACATGACGAATGAAAATGAGATGGCTGGGTTTACATCGGAAGCTGATTACCTTAAGTACATCGAAACGCTTGGCTTGGCCACTCAAACAAAAGTTAGAATTGGTGGAAGAGCCTTCGTCAAGGGTGATGTCTTTGGCGGTTCCGAGCAAGGATTTGTGCAGCATGACACACATGTAGTCATAGAAGGTGATTGCCAGATTGGTAACGGTTATGTTCAGATGAATGCTGACGGTGTGTACTTGGCAAGAAAATCCAGATATAGTCTTAACCGACGTTATACAGACACAGAGTGGTCGGATGGTCACCTCACCGGTGTAGCTGGATATGAAAATTCTCTGCCCGAATGTGCAAGCTGGGAGTATGGACAGGCTACAGGCGCTGATAAATATGCGGCCCATGATATCTATGCCAATGATTATGATTCCAAGGGAGGTCGCACGATTGCTGATAACGGCAGCACCTTCTATGGTAATGTCTTCGGTGGTGGCTCTGGTTATTTCCCCTACAAGGCCGGTACATGGCACTGGAAGGCTGGTGATGTGGGTGGTAATACCATCGTGGATATCAAGGGCGGACATATCCTGACCAATGTCTATGGAGCTAACGAGTTGACCAATGTGGCAGGTAAGAGTACTATCAACATGTCGGGTGGTACCATCGGTGTGCCGCGTACCCTGGGTCAGATTGCTGCTCACCCTGTGACTTGCTATCTCTTCGGTGGTGGTAAGGGTGACCATCGTGTATTGTTCAACAAGGAGACCAATGTACAGGATGTGGAAGTCAACATATCCGGAGGATGGATTTATGGTTCTGTCTTCGGTGGTGGTGAGGATGGTCACGTCATGCGTGATGTGAAGATGACCATCAGCGAAGGAACCGTTGAGACTCCCACTTATGCTGACTATTACGCAGGGCGTGCTACCAAGATAGGCACCTGGGGTACCTCCTACGTGGATGGTAACGTCTTTGGTGGCGGTCGTGGTTTCAGCGGTGATGCCTACACGGCCGGTAACGTGGCTGGTAGCATTAACCTGACCATCAGTGGCGGCACCATGCTCGGTTCTGTCTATGGCGGCGGACGCTTAGGTACGGTGGGCTATGACCTGAAGGCTTCTAATGAAGAAGGATATGGAGAAATGTCAACAGATGCCAATCGTGGCCATGTAGAGATTAACATCAGCGGCGGTACCATCGGCAACGACTACGAGTACAAGTATGTGCCTACTGATGTGGCAGACTTGGCTACATGGCAGACAACTAACAATGTGCCGCAGACTACCTATGAATCGACAACCGATACAAGCACCGAACCTGACACTTATACTCATCGTCTGTTGCATACTCGTGGCGGCAACGTATATGCCGGCGGCATGGGACGGCGTGAGAAGTTGGGCAGCAGCACGGATCCCATAACCGTTGTCGATTGGCGCAAACTGGGTAATGTGAAGAGTACGAAACTTACCATTACCGGCGGCACCATCAAGAGTAATGTCTATGGCGGTGGCGAGTATGGTGCTGTACGAGGTAACCACATGGTGGACGGTGTCGCACTGAGTACCGAGGTCAATATCACTGGCGGTACGATTGGTACGGAGATCAAGGACGATGCATCGAAGGTCATGTACACCTTCGGCAGCGTCTTTGGTGGTGGTACCGGTACCGTGAGCGATGTTACGGCAACGACTGCGGTTGCTGATGCCGATAAATTGGGAGCGTATGTTACTGACAATACGAAGGTGACGGTCAATGATGCTGTCGTGAGAGGCAGCGTCTATGGCGGTGGCGAGCTGAGTGCTGTGGGTGGTAGCACCGACGTAATCATCAGCGGTGCTACAGAGATAGGCCGCAATGAGGTGAAACCCAAGACCGATTCTGACCCTGGCTATGTGATGTTCGGTGGTTGGAGTATGGGTAACGTCTATGGCGGTGGCAGAGGTCATGAAACATCTGCTGTTGCCGGACTGGTAAAGGGTAATACCAACGTCCTGATACAGAACGAAACTGCCGATGCTGCTTACGCTGCTGCACACGATGGCGTCGCGGAAGGTGCCATCATCTCCTCACCGAAGGTCTATCACAACGTCTATGGCGGCGGTGCCTTAGGCTCTGTGGGTTCCTTCTTCGTTTCGGGAGCATCCGATGGAGGAACGGCACCAGGAAACATACCTTATGGCGTGCCTTACTGGACGGTTGGTCCAGATGGTACAACCGGTGCAAACAGTACTACTACCAACACTGGTATGGCAACAGTTACTATTAAAGGTGGTACGATCGGTATCAGCGGACGTGACAATGGCATGGTGTTCGGATCATCGCGCGGTGACATCGCAGCACCGACTGGCTCACCCACTCCTATGGATCCATATAACAAGGTTGCTTGGGTGAGAGCAACTGCTGTCACCATTGGTACTGAAGGTGGTAACAGAACGACACCGCTTGTCAGAGGCTCTGTCTATGGTGGTGGCGAGAATGGTCATAACTACCAGAATGCGACGGTGAATATATTGAGTGGTACCATCGGTATTCCAGATATAAATCCTGCTACTGGTGAAGCGGAGGAATGGTGGGACTTCGGTGCTGAAGGACGAACTGCCGACCAGACTGCCGCGCTCAATACGGAATACCGCGCTTACCGTGGTAACGTCTATGGAGCGGGTGATGGTTTTGACACCTATACTCTTGGTGGCAAGAAACATCATAACCCGAGAGCCGGTATGGTTGGCGGCAGTACCGTGGTCAACATCAAGGGCGGTCACATAGGACGCTCTGTATATGGCGCCGGTGCTATGGCTTCGATGGGTAATATCACGAATGCCACGGATACGCTTGATGTTTCTACTGGAGTACCAGGCGCAGGCACAGCGAAGCACTCCAGCGTGACTAATTCGTTTGCCCTCAGCTGGCCGTATAAGTTTGAGTTTGCTCCAATGACTGGTAAGTGTACCGTTAATGTGACAGGTGGTCACATCGGTACGTTGAATGTTGATGGCGGCGATGTCTATGGCAGTGCCCGTGGTGAGGCTGGCGACCGTTATGAGATGGCACACTTTGCATACGCTAACGAAACCGTGGTAAATATCGATTATCCTGAGACGGCAGAGATGACCAGTGACATAGAGACAAACTATGACATACCTTGCATCACCGGCTCCGTACACGGTAGCGGTGAGAACGGCTATGTGTATGGCGACACCCATGTAACGCTGAACGAGGGCCTCATCGGCCACTCGCTCTATGGCGCCGGTAAGGGTAAAGGTACTTATACGAAGTCGTTGAACAAGATAGGTGGCGATGGCACTTATGATGCCAAGATATACAGCCTCATTGCCGGTAAGGTATTTGGTAATACCTATGTCACCATGAATGACGGTCACGTGGGACGTAACGTCTATGGCGGCGGTAACATGGGCTCCGTCGGTAAGGGTAACTATGCCGGTGGTACTACGGATGACTATACCTACGACAGTGAAATTGGCAAAATCATGGGTTATGGTGAGAAGATCGATGGACCTCTGTGGAGTCCTTCTGACGGATTTGATCCTAATAAACCTATTGTCATGCTTTCTGATCCTGTTCCTGGTCCTCGTAACAGACCAGTAACCAATGCTGACTACTTCCTCAGCAGCGGTAAGACCACTGTGAAGGTGCTTGGCGGTATTGTCGGTTATATTGATTCAACAAATCCTGACGTCAGCATGAAGAACGAACTACCTTATGGTAATGTCTTCGGTGGCAGTGCCGGTGAGGCTGCACCTAATGTGGCAGATGATCCGAGCGACCTATACCTCTATAGTCCGGCATTCTTCTCCGGCTATGTCAACGAGACAGATGTCACCATCGGTGCAGAAGGCACACCTGGTCCTACCATCTATGCTTCTGTCTATGGTGGTGGTCAGGATGGTCACGTGCGTCGTGATACCAAGGTGACAGTCCTCAGCGGTGAGATTGGTAAGCCTTATGACGATACCAATATATCACTCTTAAAGACCGATAATATTAATGACCCGCAGTGGCTGCACCGCGGTAACGTCTATGGTGGTGGTTCCGGTATCACGAAGTATGTTGCTGACATTGAAAAAATGTATGCAGCGGGCTATACTGGCGATAAGATTCCTGCATCAGACTACAGCAACTCTTCCGGTTCTGTGACCCGCTTCACCCAGGTCGACATCAAGGGCGGCACCGTCCACCGTAACGTCTATGGCGGCGGTTCATTGGGTAGTGTCGGTGCACCGAATCTCGGTCAGACCTACGACCCGTATAAGCCGGGGCAGGCCGATATTGACGGGAAACCCGTCAACGGTCCGGGTCGCCAGTCGTTGAACCTGGTTAATATCAGTGGTTCGGTAGGTACAGTTGACAGCAGTCGTGCACACTACGGCGGTGATGTGTTCGGTGCCGGCCGAGGCAATCCGTCGCTGAATGTTGAGCAGTTCGCTACCTCTATATGGACCCGTGTCAACCTCCTCAACGGCGCCGATGTCAAGAACAATGTGTTCGGCGGTGGCGATGCAGGTATCGTCAAGAAGAACACCGAGGTAAATGTGGGCCAGCCAAAAGGAGAATGAAGAATGACGAATGACGAATGACGAATAAAAATAAAAAATAAAAATGAGTAATCAATATGGCGGTGATGACATCGACAAGGTCATCCTTGAAGGTGTCACATTCAAGAAAGCGGGGCAAGGCCCCAAGCGACAGGAGCAGGGCAAGGTGAAGACGAAGGCCAAGAAGAAAGGCTATATCACCGGTGCCCATGGCTCTGCATCGGCGAAGAAAAAAGCCGATATACGGCGCGCCCGCGCCAATCGGCACAAATAAAAGAGCTCCACTTTCGGAAGTCTGTGTTTGACAAAGACATATAAAACCCCTCTGTGGTGGCTGAGGCCGTTAGCCTTTCGTGGCTGTTTTGCCTGTCTGTGCCTGAGAGCAAGCTCTCGCACAACAGCCAAAACAGCCACGGTGATGTTCCATCACTCAGCCGCCACTGTGGAAAAACATCGCTTCGCTAAAAAACAGTTTTTCGGCCTCTCTTTAACTACGGAATACTGATGCCAGTCCCAGTCCAGTAGTAATCGGCATGGAAAACTGTAACGATGTAAAAACAAAAGGGAACCGAGGTTGTCTATTAGAGAATTTTTGGGCCCACTATTTCGTGGCAGAATACTGTTTTTTCTGTTTTTCCTCTGATGCAGTCTGTGCTTTGCGAGCAAAGCCATTGCTGACTCGGGCGTTGTGCGAGAGCTTGCTCTCATGCACTGACGAACGAGCAGCAATGTTGGCCGTAGGCCACAGACAGCAGCAGAGGGGTTTTTATGGTTTTTGTTCGCTCTGCTCTACCGGGGAAAAAGCACTGGCGCTAAAAGAGAGAAATGGTTTTAGCACTCACGTCGTAGTAGTACCTCTCACATTGATCTTTGACGGGAGCGAAATTGTACAATAAACCTATAGGAGTATTGGTCAATCGCATATAATTCCATAACTGCTGACGTTGTTCAACTCCTATGGAAGAGATGGCCTTGCATTCTACTGCAACATTTCCCTTGCATAAGAAATCCATATAGTGCTTATGCGATAGCGGATGTCCATGATAGGTTACCTGAAAATAATATTCCTTGACAAATGGCACCTGCTTTTCCTCCAAAGACATTTTCAGAGCTTCCTGATAGATGTACTCGTTTAACCAAGGCCCCAGTTCACGGTGAACGTCTTGACAACAACCCAAGATGTCGTAAACATGAGACTTTAGTTGTGTACACAAGTCCGTATCAGAGATTGAGCTATTGATGATTTTCATAGTCTTGGTTTTTCGTTCGTTCTGGATGATATCCCACGGGATTGATGATATGGCTGCCGAGCTTTTATCTGGGAATTTATTCACAAGGAAAAGCCGACAGACATAACATCAGAGACGCAGTCTCATCCAGAACGAACGGGTTTTTATTTGTTTTTGTTAATCATGATTATTCGCAGCAAAGTTGACAGAGAGCAGCCTTTGCTGGTTCGCATGGCACTTTTTAATGGTGGAAGAGGCGGATGCCGGTGAAGGTCATGGCAATGTTGTACTTGTCGCAGGTGGCGATGACATGGTCGTCGCGGACACTGCCGCCAGCCTGCGCCACATACGCTACCCCACTCTTGTGCGCCCGTTCGATGTTATCACCGAAGGGGAAGAAGGCATCAGAGCCGAGGCTGACACCCGTGTTCTTGGCAATCCACGCTGACTTCTCCTCTCGCGTGAGAACCTCGGGACGCTCGGTGAAGAACTGCTGCCAGGCGCCGTCGGCCAGCACATCATCGTGGTCATCGGAGATGTAGATATCGATGGTGTTGTCGCGATCGGCACGTCGGATGCCAGGGACGAAAGGCAGCGACATCACCTTCGGGTGCTGGCGCAACCACCAGATGTCGGCCTTCTGGCCTGCGAGGCGCGTGCAATGGATGCGGCTCTGCTGACCCGCTCCGATGCCAATGGCCTGACCGTCCTTCACGTAGCAGACACTGTTGGACTGTGTATATTTCAGTGTGATGAGGGCGATGATGAGGTCGCGACGTGCCTCGGCGGGGAAGTCCTTGTTCACTGTGGGGATGTTCTCGAAGAGGGCGGGGTCGTCAAGGCGAACCTCGTTGCGGCCCTGCTCAAAGGTGATGCCGAAGACCTGCTTGCGCTCGATGGGCTCGGGACGGTAGGCAGGGTCTATCTGGATGACATTGTACGTGCCTTTGCGTTTCTCCTGCAGGATGGCCAGCGCCTCGGGGGTGAAGTCCGGGGCGATGACACCATCGCTGACCTCACGCTTGATGAGCAGCGCGGTGGCCTCGTCGCAGGTGTCACTCAAGGCAATGAAGTCACCATAGGAACTCATGCGATCGGCACCGCGAGCACGGGCATAGGCTGTGGCAATGGGCGTGAGTTCGAAGGGAACGTCGTCAACCCAGTAGATCTTGCGCAGCGTGTCGCTCATGGGCAATCCCACGGCAGCACCGGCCGGCGAGACATGCTTGAAGCTGGCGGCAGCAGGCAGGCCCGTGGCCTCCTTCAACTCGCGCACAAGTTGCCAGGCGTTGAAGGCATCGAGGAAGTTGATGTAGCCGGGACGGCCACTGAGCACTTGGATGGGAAGTTCACTGCCGTCGGCCATGAAGATCCGCGAGGGCTTCTGGTTCGGGTTGCACCCGTACTTTAATTGAAGTTCTGTCATATTGTTTAGTTTAAAGTTTAAAGATGATCGTGTTATTTCGTTAGTTCGTTATATCGTTATTTCGTTATTACGTCGTGTAAAATTCATTCGTCATTGACCTTCGGTCGAGCCTGCTCACGCTCGGGATAGTTCAAGCGAGCTTGACTCTCCTCTCGCTTAATCGCAGCCTTCTTCACTCTTCATCCCCTGCATTTCCTCGAGCACGTCGCAGGCGTCTTTGACGCTGCTTACGCCTCGGATGAGCATGGAGCGGCGCCCTTTGACCTCGTCAAGCTGACAGTCGGCAGCATGGAGGGAGTAGTAGGAGATGCACTGTCCGAAGGCAGGGGACTGGAAGAAGGGGGAGTCGTCGTCCTTGACGAAGTAGAGGCGCAAGCGCCCGTTCTTCAGCATCACACGCTCCGCACCGAAGTACTTGCCCAAGCGGCGCAGCTTGACGACACGGATGAGTTCCTCGCCCTCCTCGGGGATGGGCCCGAAGCGGTCGATGAGACGTTTGCGGAAGGCCTCCACGGCCTCGTCGCTCTCAAGACCGTCCAGCTCGCGGTAGAGGAGCATCCGCTCGGTGCTGCCCGGCACATAGGAGTCGGGGAAGGACATGAGCATATCGCTCTCCAGCTGACACTCGTCCACGAAGGCTTCGCCGCTGGTGAGTTCGCCGGAGGCCACCTGCTGGGCGTAGAGTTCCTTGAACTCATCGTTCTTCAGTTCCTTGACAGCCTCCGAGAGAATCTTCTGATAGGTCTCATAACCCAGATCAGCGATGAAGCCGCTCTGCTCGGCGCCCAACAGATTACCTGCACCGCGGATATCCAAGTCCTGCATGGCGATGTGTATGCCGCTGCCGAGGTCAGAGAAGTTCTCAATGGCCTGCAGGCGACGGCGCGACTCCGTGGGCAGTGCCCCCAGGGGCGGTGCCAGCAGGTAGCAGAAGGCCTTCTTGTTCGAGCGCCCCACCCTGCCGCGCATCTGATGAAGGTCGGCGAGGCCGAAGTTATGGGCACCGCAGATGATGATGGTGTTGGCATTGGGGATGTCGAGACCGCTCTCGATGATGGTGGTGGAGATGAGGACGTCGTAGTCGTAAGCCGCGAAGGCCATCATCACGTTCTCCAGCTCTTCGGGGTGCATCTGGCCGTGGCCCACCGCCACGCGCGCATCGGGAACATATTTATGTACCAGTTCCTCCAGCTCAGGGAGGCCGCTGATGCGGTTGTTGACGATGAACACCTGTCCGTTGCGACTCATCTCGAAGCCGATGGCCTCGGCGATGACCTCAGGCGAGAAGGTGTGCACCTCGGTCTGGATGGGATAGCGGTTGGGGGGCGGTGTCTGGATGACGCTGAGGTCACGGGCGCCCATCAGCGAGAACTGCAGGGTGCGGGGGATGGGCGTGGCAGTGAGCGTGAGGGTATCTACGTTGACCTTCATCTGGCGCAGCCGCTCCTTGGTGGCGACACCGAACTTCTGCTCCTCATCGATGATGAGCAGGCCGAGGTCCTTGAACTTCACGCTTTTACCTATGAGCTTATGTGTTCCTACGAGGATATCTATCTTGCCCGCCTCGAGGTCGGCAAGGATCTCCTTGGTCTGCTTGGACGTTCGGGCACGGGTGAGGTAATCGACGCGCACGGGCAGGTCCTTGAGACGCTCGGAGAAGGTGTGGTAGTGCTGGTAGGCCAGCACCGTCGTAGGCACCATCACAGCCACCTGTTTGCCATCGACGGCGGCCTTGAAGGCGGCGCGCACCGCCACCTCCGTCTTGCCGAAGCCCACATCACCGCAGACGAGACGGTCCATGGGGCGCGAGCGTTCCATATCCGCCTTCACGTCGTTGGTGGCCTTGAGCTGGTCGGGGGTGTCCTCATAGAGGAAGCTGGCCTCCAACTCGTGCTGCAGGTAGGTATCGGGGCTGAACTTAAAACCTTTCTCCTCGCGGCGACGGCTGTAGAGCTGTATGAGGTCGCGGGCGATGTCCTTGATCTTGGCTTTCGTGCGCTCCTTCATGCGCTCCCAGGCCCCTGTGCCGAGACGACTGATGTGGGGCGGTTCACCCTCTTTGCCCTTATACTTCGACACCTTATGCAAGGCGTGGATGGAGACATAGACAACATCGTCGTGGTCGTAGGTGATCTTGATCATCTCAATACCCTCTTCCCGCTCCCCCGTAAGGGAGAGAGCCTCACTTCGTTCGTGAGCTGCGCGCAGCCTCTCCCCGCCCTTACGGGAGGGGTCGGGGGTGGGTCTGTTCGCGGGCACGCGAACGAGGCCACCGAAGCGACCGATACCGTGATCTACATGGACGACGTAGTCGCCAATCTCGAACTCCTGCAGTTCCTTCAACGACAGCGCCACCTTGCCACCGCGGGCGCGGTCACTGCGCAGGTTGTACTTATGGAAGCGGTCGAAAATCTGATGGTCGGTGAACACGCACACCTTCAGGTCGTTATCGGCAAAGCCTGCATGGAGGGTCTTGGAGACAGGGGTAAAGGAAATATTCGAGTTCGCAAAGATTTCCTTTAAACGGTCATTCTGCTTCTGGGAGTCCGCTAATATATATATGGTGTAGCCCTGTGCCAGGTAGTCCTCAAAAGACTGCGTGACCAGGTCGAAGTTCTTGTGGAAGAGAGGTTGGGGGGAGATGGAGAAAGAGAGAAGACCCACCCCAGCAGACTCTCCCCCCGCCCTCCCTATCAGGGAGGGAGCAGAATGTGCTTGAGCAGAAGACATTTCAATACGGCGGAACAATGAAAAACCCTTCTCAAAGGTTTGAGCATCAATCAACAGGAGTTCTTTATTGAAAGCGCTGGCTGCAGAAGTGACTACTCCCTCCCTCATAGGGAGGGCGGGGGGAGAGTCCGGGCTGTCTGAAATGTTTCGGCTTATTTCTGCTTGTTTTGAAAATCCTTCCTCCCAGATCTGACCGATGCGCTCGGCGACAAAGGTGATGTCCTTCGTGATGACGAGGGTGTTCTCGGGAAGAAGAGTGGCGAGGGGCACACGCTCCTCGCATTCCTCGCTGAGGTCCGGCACCAGGGAGATCATCTCCTGCTGACCGCGAGAGAGCTGACTCTCCACCTCGAAGGTACGGATGCTATCCACTTCGTTGCCGAAGAAATCAATGCGGTAAGGGTACTCAGAACTGAAGGAGAAGACATCTACCAGGGAGCCGCGCACGGCAAACTGTCCGGGCTCATAGACGTAGTCGGTTCGCTGGAAGCCGAAGGCCAACAGCGTCTGCTCCACAAACGAGAGATCCACCTGTTCGCCCACGCGCAGCTGCAGCGTCCTGTCATCCAACGTTTTCTTGGACACCACACGCTCCGCAATGGCTTCGGGGTAGGTGACAATAAAAAGACCCACCCCCGACCCCTCCCGTAATGGAGGGGTGACTGCTGGCGCGCAGCTCTCGAACGCAGTGAGGCTCTCCCCCTCACGGGGGAGCGGGGAGAGGGTCCTTGCAATCACTTCCGTCCTCAGGATCTCATTCGCAGCATCGCGCTGTCCGTACTTCACGGCCCGACGATATGAGGAAGGGAAGAACAGCACCTGCTGCTCGCCGAGGATCTGCACAAGGTCGTGGTAGAAATAGCCGGCCTCCTCCATGTCATCGAGAATGAAGAGGAGGGGACGTCCCATGTCAGGCAACGACGCAAAGGCCAGCGCCGCAGAGCTTGCTTGCAAGCCCGCCACGCTCACCGTGTGCTTCTTCTCGTTAGCGAGGGCCTTTGCCAGTGCTTTCACCTTGGGGTGACGCGCATACAAAGCCTGCAAATCCTTTATCTCCACGGATGATGCTCTTGTTTACGATGCAAAGGTAGCGATAATTTTACGATTTGACGATTTGACGATTTACTTTTTTATCATTTTCGGCTCATTTTTACCTTTTCTTTTTCCATTTCAAATTTATTGTTGTACATTTGCAGCCAATAAACCATTGAACCATCCTTACTCTCCCTATGAAATCCCTGCGTGAACTCTACCGCATCGGCATCGGTCCCTCATCATCGCACACGATGGGGCCACAGACTGCTGCGCAGCTCTATCTGCAGCGCCACCCTGAAGCGCGCGGCTTCGAAGTCACACTCTACGGAAGCCTTGCCGCTACGGGCAAAGGGCACATGACCGACGTGGCCATAGCAGATGTGCTGCAGCCTGCGGCACCCACACGCATCCTATGGGAGCCGCAGACCTTCCTGCCGTTCCACCCTAACGGCATGAAATACGTCTGTCTCGATGAGGCAGGGAAGCCCTATGATCCATGGACGGTCTATAGCGTAGGCGGCGGGGCGCTCTCTGAGGGTGAGGGCAGTGTGCAGGGGGGGCCTGAGCTCTACGACCTCAACACAATGGAGGAAATCATCCATTGGTGCCAGGATAGCGGGCGTGCATTTTGGGAGTATGTCGAGCAGTGTGAAGGGCCTGAGATATGGGATTACCTGCATGAGGTGTGGACGGTGATGTGCGAAGCCGTGGAACGCGGCATTGACCACGAGGGGGTGCTGCCCGGGCCGTTGGGGCTGCAGCGCAAGGCCCCTGTCTATTACACCAAGGCCAAGGGCTACAAGGCCAACCTGCAGAGCGACGGCCTCGTATATGCCTACGCGCTGGCCGTCAGCGAAGAGAATGCCTCCGGCGGGCGCATCGTGACAGCGCCGACCTGCGGTTCCAGCGGTGTGATACCCGCTGTGCTCTATCATCTGTCGCACAACCACACCTTCTCGGAACAACGCATCCTACATGCTTTAGCCACCGCCGGACTCATCGGCAATCTCGTAAAGCACAACGCCAGCATCTCCGGGGCCGACGTAGGTTGCCAGGGTGAGGTCGGCGTAGCTTGCGCCATGGCTTCGGCGGCGGCCTGCCAACTCTTCGGCGGCTCTGTGGCACAAATTGAATATGCCGCAGAGATGGGTCTGGAGCACCATCTGGGCATGACCTGCGACCCCGTGTGCGGCCTGGTGCAGATACCCTGCATCGAACGCAATGCCTTCGCCGCCGCCCGAGCTCTGGACACCAACTTCTATGCCTCGATGTCCGACGGCCAGCACCGCGTCAGCTTCGACCGCATCGTGCGCGTCATGAAGCAAACCGGGCACGACTTGCCCTCGCTCTACAAAGAGACTTCTGAAGGCGGACTGGCGAAGATTTAAAAAGTGAAAAGGGAAAAGGGAAAAGTAAAAAGTGAAAAATGAAAAATGAAAAGTGATAGTATGGACAGCATTGTCATTATCCCCACCTATAACGAAAAGGAGAATATCGAGAACATCATCCGCGCCGTCACCGGACTGAAGGAACACGCTTTCAACGTGCTCGTCATCGATGACGGATCACCCGACGGCACCGCAGACATCGTGAAGCGCCTGATGGCTGACGAGTTTCAGGACCGTCTGTTCCTCGTTGAACGTTCCGGGAAACTGGGCCTCGGCACCGCGTACATCGCCGGCTTCAAATGGGCGTTGGCACACGGCTATGAATACATCTTCGAGATGGATGCCGACTTCAGCCATGCACCGTCCGACCTGCCGCGACTGCTGGCCGCCTGCAAGGATGAGGGTTATGACGTGAGTATCGGTTCGCGCTATGTCACAGGTGTCAACGTGGTGAACTGGCCAATGGGACGTGTGCTGATGAGCTATTTCGCCTCGAAATATGTGCGCATTGTCACGGGCCTTGATATCCACGACACCACGGCGGGTTTCGTATGCTACCGTCGCAAGGTGTTGGAGACCATAGACTTGGATGCCGTACGCTTCAAGGGCTATGCGTTCCAGATAGAGATGAAATACACAGCAAAGCAGTTTGGCTTCAAGATTAAGGAGGTGCCCGTCATCTTCGTCAACCGCGAGCTGGGCACCAGCAAGATGTCCGGCGGCATCTTCTCCGAAGCGCTCTGGGGAGTCATGCGCCTGCGCTTGGACGGATGGCTTAAGAAATACAAGAAAGCCACCCCATCGTCATAACGTCATTACGTTATAACGTTATAACGAAGAAAAGACTCCATGGAAAAGAAGGTTTTCAATGATGTCCTTTATGTGTCCGACGGCCGCATCCGCCGGGCTGATATTGTGGTAGAGGGTGAATACATCGCCCAAATCACCAACAAGGAAGAAATCCCTCAGCCCTCAGCCCTCAGCCCTCAGCCCTCACTTCTTCTCCCCGGCATCATTGATGATCACGTTCACACCCGGGAACCGGGGATGACGCATAAAGGTGACCTCACGACAGAGAGCCATGCGGCAGCGGCGGGTGGCGTGACCACCATCATGGATATGCCGAACGTAGTGCCACAGACCACGACGCTGGAGACCTTGGCAGAACGTCAGCAGATGGGTGCCGCACACGCCTTCGTAAACTACAGTTTCTACTTCGGTGCTACGAACAGCAACGCCCACCTCCTACCCCACCTCGACCCCACCACGGTGCCGGCCGTGAAACTGTTCATGGGCAGCAGCACGGGCGGGATGTTGGTGGACCACGGCGACGCCCTACGCGCCGTCTTCGAACAGTCACCCCTGCTCATCATGACCCACTGCGAGGACTCCGCTATCATCGCGGAAAACATGCGGAAGGCGCAGGCGCTGTACGGCGATGACCCCGATGTCATCCACCACCCCGAAATACGCAGCCGCGAAGCCTGTATTGCCTCGTCGCAGCTGGCTATCAGGCTGGCGAAGGAGACCGGAGCGAGACTGCATATTGCACACGTAACCACAAAGGAGGAGCTAAAGACCCTTGAGAGCTGCGCGCAGCCACTCCCCGCCCTTACGGGAGGGGTTGGGGGTGGGTCTGTCTCTTTCGAGGTTTGTGTCCCGCACCTCCTCTTCACCGACGAAGACTATAAGACACTGGGGACACGCATCAAATGCAACCCCGCCGTGAAGACACGGGAGGACCGCGAGGCTCTGCGAGCGGCGCTGAACGATGGCCGCATCATGGTGATTGGCACCGACCATGCGCCGCACCTGCTCTCGGAGAAGGAAGGGGGTTGCAAGCGTGCCGTATCGGGGATGCCCATGGTGCAGTTCTCGCTGCCCGCCATGCTGGGGCTGGTGGAAGAGGGCGTGCTGCCCATCACACGTATGGTGGAACTGATGTGCCACAACCCCGCACGCCTGTTCCACATCGCAGAGCGCGGCTTCATCCGCGAAGGCATGAAAGCAGACCTCACACTGGTACGCCGCCAACCCTGGACACTCACCCAAGACCTCATCGTCAGCCGCTGCGGCTGGAGTCCCCTTGAAGGCCACACGTTCCCTTGGCGGGTGGAGCAGACCTACTGCAACGGCCGCCTCATCTATGATAAAGGTGTCTTTGCCAACGGAAACAGCCATGTGCAAGCCCTCCACTTTACACTATAAGATAGCCGAAGTAGCGCCCTACATCAACTGGCTGTACTTCTTCCACGCGTGGGACTTCCCTGCGCGCTTTGCCGCTGTTGCCAACATCCATGGCTGCGACAGCTGCCGCGCCAGCTGGCTGGCCAGTTTCCCAGAAGAAGAACGGGCGAAGGCAGCGGAGGCCATGCAGCTGCACAAGGAGGCGATGCGAATGCTTGCAGCACTCGATGCTCAAGGCTACAAGACGCATGTCCGCTTCGGACTCTTCGAATGTAATAGCGACGGCGAGGATGTGATGATTCGTCATTCATCACTCGTCACTCGTCATTCGTCATTATCCTTCCTGCGCCAGCAGCAGCCCCCGTTCCTCTGCCTCGCCGACTATGTCCGTCCCGTCAACGCTGAGGGCCTCCGAGACAAGATCGGAGTGTTTGCAGCCTGCGCCGACGAGGGCATCGAGCAGCTGTATGCAGAAGGCACTGCCGAGGCTGATGCCTACAAGCATCTGCTGTGCCAAACCCTCGCCGACCGCCTCGCGGAAGCCGCCATCGAGCGGGCTCACGAGGCCATCCGCAAATTCTACTGGGGCTATGCACCCGATGAGCAGCTTTCCATCGCAGACCTCCACGCCGAACACTTCCAAGGCATCCGTCCTGCTGTGGGTTACCCCAGCCTGCCCGACCAAAGCCTCAACTTCGATCTCAACCAGCTCATCGATTTCTCGGCCATCGGCATCCGACTGACAGAGCACGGTGCCATGCAGCCCCATGCCAGCGTCAGCGGTTTGATGATCAGCCACCCCGAAGCCCGCTATTTCAGCATCGGGAAGATTGGCGAGGATCAGTTCCTCGACTACGCCCAACGCAAAGGGCGCAGCCCCGAAGAGATGCGCCCTTTCCTGATGAGGAATCTATAAGGGAAATCCCCATCTTATGCCAGTTCCAGCTTGAAGGTCTTCCCCAGCTTGATGAGCGCGGGGTTGAGGTTACACATGTGTTTAAGCTGGTCGGTCTTGCTGAAGGTAACCGGTTTCTCCTCGTCTCGCTCCGGCACAGAGAAACTGATGTTGATAAAGCTGTTTTGCAAGCGTTCACGCAAGAACGCATGAAGACGCTCGATGAGTCCCTCCATCATCGCACGAATCTCATCGTTCTCAACGGGCACATCAACCTGTGTATTCTCATCGTTGAGGAAGGAGGGCTGCATGATTTTCATACGCTGCGCCAACGCTGTCTCTTCCTTCGGCATGGTTTGGACGAAGGCCTGCCATTGTATCATGAACTCCTCGGTCTTCACGGGGCGGGACATCTGCTCCATCGGTGCCACCTCAACCACGGGCGCGGCCTTCACATTGCGCTGCACGGCAGGTTGGTGATGGATGGAGGGGCTCAACGTGTTGAGCTTAATGGTCATGCGTTTAGGAGCGGTAGCTTCTAAAGGTATGCCCGAAGGAACGGTCTTGGGTGCTGCAGGTGCTACCTGCGGTGTTGCAGTGTCAGCCACCTTGGGCGACACAGTGCCGGCCACCTCCTTCGCAGCGGCGAGGGGGGCGGGGCTAAAGATGGGTTTTAAGATACGTACAGGGCGACGCCCCGCACTGGCATCGTCATCACCCACCGCCTGAGCGCACTCGATGAGGGTGAGCTCCACTTGCAGACGCTTGTTGCGACTGGTGCGGTAGGCCTGGTCGCAGTCGTTGCAAAGACGGATGACGCGGTAGAGCCACTTCGCCTTGCAGCGCTGGGCCTGCTCCACATAGCGCTGACGGATGTCGTCGCTGACCTCCAGGAGCGATGCCGTCTGGGGATCCTTGCTGACAAGCACATCGCGCAGATGGCTGGCCAGCCCACTGATGAAGGGAGCACCCTCGAAGCCCTTGCCCAATATCTCGTTATAGAGCAGCAGGCTCTCGCTGATCTTCTGTTCCAGCATCAAGTCCACGAGGCGGAAATAGTAGTCGTAGTCGAGGACATTGAGGTTCTCGATGACGCGCTGGTAGGTGATGTCACCGCCTGTGAAACTCACCACCTGGTCGAAGATGCTGAGGGCATCGCGCATACCGCCATCAGCTTTCTGAGCAATGACATTGAGCGCAGACGGCTCAAATTTATATCCCTCTTTCTCAGCTACATAAGCCAAATGCTTTAAAGTATCACTTACACTCATACGCTGGAAGTCATAGATCTGACAGCGGCTGAGGATGGTGGGCAGAATCTTGTGCTTCTCGGTGGTGGCGAGGATAAAGATGGCATGGGCTGGCGGCTCCTCCAGTGTCTTCAGGAATGCGTTGAAGGCAGAAGTGGAAAGCATGTGAACCTCGTCGATAATGAACACCTTGTACTTTCCAATCTGCGGCGGGATACGAACCTGCTCGATAAGGTTGCGGATATCCTCAACAGAGTTGTTAGAGGCAGCATCCAGCTCATGGATGTTCAGTGAACGTCCTTCGTTGAAAGCCTTGCAGGACTCACATTCGTTGCAGGCCTCGCCGTCATCGCGCAGATTGAGGCAGTTGATGGCCTTGGCGAAAATGCGGGCACAGGTGGTCTTTCCCACACCGCGCGGCCCACAGAAAAGGTAGGCATGAGCGAGCTTGTTCGCCTTGATGGCATTCTTCAGCGTCGTGGCGATGGCGCTCTGCCCCACCACGCTGTCGAAGGTCATCGGACGATATTTGCGCGCTGATACAATGTAATCGGACATTGTTGAGTTGAAAGTTGAGAGTTGATGGTTTAAAGTTCGGGACAAAATTACAAAAAAAGATTGATAGAACGGTGCTAAGACAAAAAAACTTTCAAAGGATTGCATTTTTTCACGCTTTCTTTTTTCTCTTTTCGATGAAATGTGTACCTTCGCACCCAGAAAAGCAGAAAATAAGGAACATGGAACATTTTTTTACCTTTTGGAACTTCATCCGACGCCATAAGTATGCCGTCGCCGTTGTGGTTTTCCTCCTCATCATCGGGCTCTTCGACGAGAACAGCCTCTACACCCGCTACCAGCGCCGCGTAGAAATCGGCAACCTGAAGCGCGAGATAGACAAATATCAGGCGCAGTACGATGCCGAAGCCATGGAGTTGCAGGCTTTGGAGAACGACCCCAAGGCCGTAGAACGCATGGCACGAGAGCGCTACTTCATGAAACGTCCCAATGAGGACATCTTCGTTTACGTGGAAGAAGAAGACTAAACGCCCCACGATGAAACAGCTCACCCCTCTCCAACTCCTCCTGCAGCAAGGCGCCGCCGTGCTGATGCTCGCCGGTGCCGCCGTCTTCCTGCTGTTCCCGCTGTGGGGAACGGTGCTGTTCACACTGGGCGCTGTGGTCTTCGTGCCGCTGCAGATGCTGCAACGCTACGAGGGTCAGAGTTTCATCATCCGGCGTCTGCGCCGCCAGCAGCTACTGGGCGGCGTCGCCTTCCTCTGCACCGCCTGCTGCATGATCATGCAGGTGGGAGACTTCGGCTTCGCCCGTCGCAATGAGTGGGTGGTGTGCCTCACGGTGGCCTGCATCCTGCAGCTCTACACCGCATTCCGTATTCCCGCAGAACTCAAGAAAGAATGAAATACCTCTATCTTCTCTACCAGCTCCTCATCTCACCCGTGCTGCTGCTGCTGACACTCCTGACAGCACTGATGACGACCATCGGATGCTCGGTGGGCAATGCCTCCTTCTGGAGCTACTACCCCGGCAAGCTATGGTCCATTGTCATGATTCGTCTGCTCTTCCTCCCCGTTCACATCGAGGGCCGCGAGCACATGGATCCCCAGCAGAGCTACGTCATCATCCCCAACCATCAGGGGGCCTTCGACATCTTCCTCGTCTATGGTTTCCTGAACCGCCATTTCAAATGGATGATGAAGGCAGAGTTGCGGAAGATGCCCTTCATCGGCAAGGCCTGCGAGAGCGCCGGCTTCATCTTTGTCGATCAGAAAGGCGGTCCGAAGAAGATGAAAGAGACACACGACCGTGCCCGTCAGGTGCTGCAGGGCGGTGTGTCGCTGGTGGTATTCCCCGAGGGAGCCCGCTCCTGGGATGGCCGCCTGCGCAAATTCAAACGTGGCGCCTTCCAGCTGGCCGACGAACTTCAGCTGCCGCTGCTTCCCATCACCATCAACGGTTCTTTCGAGGTGCTGCCGCGCTCGAAGGGCTATGTCAACTTCGTGAAATGGCACCCCCTCTCGCTCATCATCCACCCCGCCATTGAGCCACATAAGGCAGAAAGCGAGGAGGCTGCCGGCGCGGCCGAACGCGAGGTGATGCAGCAGGCCTACGACATCATCGCCAGCCGCCTGGAAGCGGTGTCGAAACCGACACCAGAAGGCACCTACGACCCTAATGACTGAACATTATGAAACGAACGTTATACGCTTTCTCCCTCTTCTGTGCGCTGGTGCTGACCGGCTGCAAGAATCAACTGGACATCCAAGGCGAGACCTCCCTGCCGGAGCTGGAAGGCCGCACCCTCTACCTTCGCGTCTATGAGAACGGCGACCTGCAGGCCATCGATTCCGCCAGCATCACCCACGGCAAGTTCCACTTCACCGGCAACGCCACCGATTCCACCGTCATGGCCTTTCTCTTCCTTGAAGAGCAGAGCCTGATGCCCGTCGTGATCGATGAGAACCCACTGACCATCACGCTGAACGAGAATGAGCACAAGGTCGTGGGCTCTGCACTGAATGATACGCTGCGCGCCTTCATCCAGCGCAAGACAGAACTGGACATGCAGCTCGCCGAGCTGCCGCGTCGTGAAAGTCGCATGATTTTAGAGGGCTATGACCACCACGAGATCCTCATGCAGCTCAATCAGGAGGCTGCAGCCTTGACGGCACAGGAGGACGAGCTGGTGACGCGTTTCATCAAGGACAACATGGATAATGCGCTGGCTCCCGGTGTCTTCATGATTGTCACCTCGGGCCTCCCCTACCCGATGCTCAACCCGCAAATCGAAGAGCTGGAGGCACTCGGCTCACCGCGCTTCCTGAATGACGCCTACGTCAAGGATTTCCTGAAGATGGCGCACGACAATATGGAGAAGCTGAAAGATCAGTAAGCGCCTCAGAACGGTGCCGGCGCCTCGAAGTGCATCCTTTCGTGCGTCACGGGATGCGTGAAGTCAAGCGCTTCGGCATGTAAGTACAAGCGGTCTGCGACATGGCCGTAGAGTCTGTCGCCCACAATCGGAGCATTCAGCCCTTCCTTAGCTGCCGCATGAACCCTTAGCTGATGGGTGCGACCTGTCTGCGGATAGAACCTCACGCGCGTACCTTTTTCTTCCTGTCCGATGACCTCGTACAGTGTCACCGCCTCCTTGCCATGCTCCCAATCCACCCGCTGTCGCGGCATATCCTCCAGATTTGGCGCGAGGGGCAAAGATAAAGACCCACCCCCAACCCCTCCCGTTAGGGAGGGGAGCCTGCACTCTAATATCGCTACGTACTGCTTCTTTATTTCCCTGCGTTCAAACTGCTGGCTGAGGGCTCGGTGGACGTAGGCGCTCTTAGCAATGACCATGATTCCCGAGGTGTCCTGATCCAGACGGTGTACGATGACGCTGCCCTCGATGGCTGGCCACAGGCGAAGTGCCTCGTCGAAGAGGTTCGCCTGGTCGCTCTTGCCCGGAATGCTGCACCAGCCCTCGGGTTTCTCGATGACGGCCAGGTGCTCATCCTCCCACACCACTCGCACAGGCTTCAGCGTCTGCTCGTAATGCAGCGCCGGGTCGGGTTCCACGTTCAGCCCTTGCAACATGTAAGTCAGAATGGGACGGCATTTGCTGTGACAGGCAGGGAAGAAAGCCCCAGGCTCCTTGTAATGTCCAGGGGTAGATGGTCCCCACCAGAACTCGGCCATCGCCAACGGCTGCAAGCCCAGCTTGTAGGCTGTCTGTAGCAGTTTCGGCGCACAGCACTCACCGGCACCGGATGGAATCAAAGACCCACCCCCCGCCCTCCCTTGTAGGGAGGGAGTTTTTACGTTTGAAGGAATAACACGAAGAGAATCATTATTAAAAATCTCTATTAATCTCTTTCTCTCCCCTCTCGCATTCAAAAACTCAAATTGATCGAAGAGCCATTGTTGGAGGGCTTCGCTGCGTTGTTTGCGCTCTGCGTACAACTGTCGATGTCTGAAGTGATAATTGGCCATCAGGCCTTCGGCTTGCGCAATCTCGCCCGCATGGAGATGCTTCGCACGTTGTATGTCCGCCTTCTGATGCTGACGCATTCGGATGTAATCTGCGTTGCCACGCAGCGCATTGTTGCGCGACGCTTCGTACACGCGTTTGGCTTCATCTATGGCCTGCTGGCGCTCGCTTTTCATCAGTTCCAGCGCCGCCCTCGTTGCCCTCACCTCTTCGCTGTTTCTGAGCGTTTCCATCTCTTCGCTCAGTGCCATGATCTCAGCCTGTTCCTTCTGGAAATGGCTCTCCGGATCCAGATAATCCACCACGGGCGGTACAAACCACGGATGATTGTAGCTCCCTTTCAGCTGTCCGGAATAGGCGGCAAGAAAATAAATAGGCCCCTCTATATCTCCCCCTAAGGGGAGACTTTCCAGTCCATCTACAGTCTCCGCGCTAAATTCACCGGAATTCTCTATTTCATTTTTTGTGTTTTGTATTCTGCAAACCAGCACCCCATACATCTTCCCTTCTCTCACGCCCATCTCCCGCAGCTTATCCTGCACGATGAGCGCCGCCTTCCGGCACAGGGGATGTGGTGTGTAGCGAAAGGGGAAGGTAAATTGAGTGGGCATGGGTTCGCCCTGCCAGGAAAGGGGATGGAGATAGGAAGACCCTCCAACAGCAGACCCTCCCCCCTGCCCCTCCCTTGCAGGGAAGGGAGTAGAATCTATTTGAGAAATGGTTTTAATCTCCATTCTTGGTAGTAACTACTCCCCTCCCTACAAGGGAGGGGCTGGGGGGAGGGTCTTGGAGAGTCTTGGAGGGTCTGTTCTTTTAGGCCTTAATTCATTAGTTGTTCTCCGGACGAAGCTGACGTACAACAGCTGCGGTACGCCACATCTCGCTATCGCGCAGGGCAGCGAGTTCCTTCTCAAGGCCTTCGCGGTAACCGGGTTTGCTGTTGCTGTCGATGGAGATCTGAGCCTCGTGACCAGCCTTCACGCTGGCGTAGAGCTTCTCGACCACGGGCTTGATGGCATCGTGGAACGGACCCATCCAGTCGAGGGCGCCACGCTGGGCGGTGGTGGAGCAGTTAGCGTACATCCAGTCCATACCCTTGGCAGCAAAGAGAGGCATCAGGCTCTGTGTGAGCTCTTCGACGGTCTCGTTGAAGGCCTCGGAGGGTGTGTGGCCGTTCTCGCGCAGCACCTCGTACTGAGCCAGGAGCAGACCCTGGATAGCACCCATCAGAGAGCCGCGTTCGCCGGTGAGGTCAGAGGTAGCTTCGCGCTGGAAGGTCGTCTCGAAGAGGTAGCCGCTGCCAATGCCGATACCGAAAGCCAGCACCTTCTCCAGTGCCTTGCCGCTGGCATCCTGGTAGATGGCATAGCTGCTGTTCAGGCCGCGACCTTCGAGGAACATGGTGCGGAGGCTGGTGCCGCTACCCTTGGGAGCCACCATGATGACATCGATGTCCTTGGGAGGAACCACACCTGTGCGGTCGTTCCAAGTGATGGCGAAGCCATGTGAGAAGTAGAGTGTCTTACCTGCCGTGAGATGGGGCTTGATGGTAGGCCAGAGCTGCATCTGAGCAGCGTCGGAGAGCAGCAGACATACGATGGTACCGCGCTCAGCAGCCTCCTCGAGGGAGAACAGCGTCTCACCGGGAACCCAGCCGTCAGCAACAGCCTTTTCATAGGTCTTGCCGGGACGCTGGCCTACGATGACGTTGAAACCGTTGTCGCGCAGGTTGCAGGCCTGTCCAGGGCCCTGCACGCCATAACCGAGCACAGCGATGGTCTCGTTCTTCAGCACCTCACGTGCCTTCTCAAGGGGAAACTCCTCGCGGGTCATGACTTCTTCAATGACACCGCCAAAATTCATTTTTGCCATATTGTTTTAGTTTAAAGAATTGGTCTTGGAAAGGGCTCTTTGGCCTCATTGGCCTCATTGGCTCTTTGCTGCGCAAAGATAAGCATTTTCTCTCAAAGCGCGGCACAACGCCGCCCTTTATTTACTATGAGCCCCGTCTTTTGTTGATATGAATCAGTTGCAGGGCTTAGCAAGCTTTCGCTTAGTTCACCTTGTCAAAGTAAACAAAGACACGACAGCTGAACGCCAGCGTCACAAAAGCACCCATTTGCGCCTTGATCTCCTCCACTTGCGGGATAACCGGCTCTATGCAGAGCTGGTCATTGCGGAAAGAGACACCGGCAGTGTTGTCCCCTTGATCGGGGAATGAGATGACGAAAGACTTCCCTGATTCTGTCCACCTCCAGCTCGCCACGACACATTCCTCGGGACGCTTCGTGATTGCTGTTCCCGTGGTGGTAAACTGGACTTGGTTAAAGAATAAGGGATTCGAGGTGAGGTCGCTAAAATCAGCCATCTCGTAGATGTCAACGGATTCGCGAATACTTTCGGGCAAATCATCTACGACGCTCTCAAGGAAGGGTATCAGGTCCTCCTGCAACTGCGGCAGTTCTTCAAGGGTGCACTCCCTATTAAATTCATCTTTGAGGACTTTCAAATCTATACGCACGGTAGCCAGCTCCCACGCAGCACTCATCTGGGTTGTAGTAGCATCATAGGCAATCGATTTTTGCAGCGTTACGGGCAGTTCCACCGTCGCGCCATCAGTGGGAGTTGCGCTCAGCAGGAAACCATCGCCGGCCTCGTTGAACTTTACGATGACTGTTCCCCAACCATTCAGCTGATACTCATTGCCTTCTTTCGCGGTAAATTTACCTTCTACTACGCGCACCACATCCTTGTCGGCACGTGTCTTGACACCGGAAGCAGCCTGACGCTCACCCACGATGTAGTTGCCGGTGGTGGGGACTATTTCCACGAAGTCAATCAAGCCACCCTCGCTGGTGACATTATATCGGGCAGCGGTGTTGGAAGACGGTATCACCAATGGTACAATGGGTTCCGGCCCTACAGGACCTGGTCCCGGGTCTGACTTCTCTTCATCCTTGCTGCAAGCAGCAAATACCAATACAGAAGCTGCAAAAAACGCAGCCAGCTTAGACAATGTTTTCATTTTTTTCTTTAAGTATTTTTAAATTGGACTTTAGCCTGTACGACAACCTCTCCCGCCGGCTTCTCGGCTACGCCTACATGCTTACGGATCTCAACGTGTGTGGAGGCTGTGGCACACCCATCCTCTGGAACTTCTTCTGTAAAAAAGGTTAATATATCACCAAGGTAAGATTCTGTTTTATAAGCTATATCGAAGCGATGGATAAAGTTATGCTCGAACTGTTCGCGAGGGAAAAGATCGAGGATATGCTCGATGTATTTCACGCTGTTGATGTGGCCGTTGATATCTACGTCAGAGTAGTAAGTAGGGATCGCACGGTAGGGTTCATTGGAGAAGCGAACGGTGCGGCCGAACTTGGCAATCGGGCACGGCTTCTCCTCGGCAGGGATGACATAGTTGAGGATGTCGCCGTCCTTGAGTTCCAAGAGGTTCGAGGGTTGGCGCGTCTCCACATCTATCATCGCCCAGATGCTGCGGGCGTAGCCATAGATGCGGCCGTCGTCGGCATTGCGGATGAGGAAGTTACGCTCGGTGAAGAGCTTCATGACGCTCTCCACCCATGTCTCCACCTCCACGTGCTCATACTGCGCCGGCATCTCCGTCAGCTCGATGCTCAGGCGCGACAGCACCCATGTGTAGTGCCGTTCGTTCAGCTGGTCAATGCCCCACCCGCGGTTGTGCGAGTGTCTTCCCGCCGCATTCAGCAGATGATTCCCCAGCACCCCCAAAAACAGATGCCCCGTAAAATCCACATGGAAGGGTTCCACGCTAAAACTATATGTGGAGACTCTCCCCCCGCCCTCCCTATAAGGGAGGGAGCTATTACTATCTGAGTTATTGATATGCATTGGAAAGTAATATTCTATTATGATGATTATTGGAAATAATTTTCTATTTGCTGCAATACATTGTCCAAGTCATAGAGAACTTCTTCATTCGTGAAACGCATCACATGAAAGCCCATTTGTTCTAAGAACTGTTCACGCATAGCATCATTTTCCTGTTGCTGTCGCTCTGCATGGTAACCTCCATCGACTTCGATAATGAGTCCTTCGCGCTGAGATACGAAATCTACAATATAATCTCCAATGATAAATTGACGATTAAAACGCGTACCTACATCAAGTGTGCGCAACGCCTCCCAAAGGACCGACTCCGCCAGTGTTTGATTCTTTCTGTTTGCTCTGGCAAAATCCTTCAATATTTCATATCTGTCAGGGGACGACCAATGAAAATCCATTTCCAATCAATAATAAAAATGAATCCGATTCTTGAAAGGTGACCGCTCCCTCCCTTATAGGGAGGGCGGGGGGAGAGTCTTCTCCTTCTCCCTCTCCCTCTCCTCCAAATACTCATCCAGTTCCTCGCGTGTGCCTCTGGTGATACAGATGCGGCCGGAGCGGGCGAACTGATGGACGACATCGAGGCTGTTGAGGGCATTGAAGAGGGAGAGGATGTCCTCTGTCGTGCCCGTCTTCTCGACAGCCATGTAGGTGGGGTTCACCTCCACGATGCGGGCGCCGTGGTGCCGCACGATGCGGCACACCTCGGGGTTCTCCATCGCGGCGGGCGTCGAGATTTTCAGCAGCGACGTCTCCTGCAGGAATATCTCGTCGTCGGTATAGAAGCGAGCCTGCAGCACATCGATGCGCTTCTCGATCTGCGCCTTCAGCACCTTCACCATCTCTTCGGTGCAGTAGCACGTGATGGTGTATTTATGCACGCCAGGCGTGGAGCTGGCGCATACGTTCAGGCTCTCGATATTGATCTGTCGGCGCGTGAACACCGCCGTCACCTGGTTCAGAATACCGGCGAGGTTTTCGGAGAAGACCAAAATGGTATATAAAGACTCTCCCCCCGCCCTCCCTATAAGGGAGGGAGTGGAATGTATTTGACTACTTGGTATCTTATTCATATATGCTTCTCTTTCATCAAAATGAATATTCTTTGATATGTCCA
>CACZCZ010000006.1:96920-100063 GCA_902779845.1 uncultured Bacteroidales bacterium
TGTATTTGACTACTTGGTATCTTATTCATATATGCTTCTCTTTCATCAAAATGAATATTCTTTGATATGTCCATTCTTGACAGGTAATTACTCCCCTCCTTTATAGGGAGGGGCAGGGGGGAGAGTCTCCAACTGCATCTCCTCCACGCTCTTCCCCGGCGGTGTCATCGGCAGCACGTCATCGTCCTCGCGGATGGCACATTCCAGGATGTAAGGCCCTGCGGTGGCCAGCATCTTCGCCACGGCGGCAGCCAAGTCCTTGCGGTCGGTGACAGCCTCATAGGGGATGCCGTAGCCCTTGGCTATCAGCTCATAGCAGGGGTTCATCATGCGCGTGAACGACTTGCGGCGGTTCCAGAACATATCTTGCCACTGGCGCACATTGCCCAGGTAGTTGTTGTTCATGAGAATCATCTTCACAGGCGCCTGCTGCTCCATGATCGTGCCGAGCTCCTCGATGCACATCTGGAAGCCGCCGTCGCCCATAAAGCAGCACACGGTGCGACCGGGTGCGCCGAAGGTGGCGCCGATGGCAGCGGGCATACCGTAGCCCATGGTGCCCAGCCCACCGCTGGTGCAGAGGCTGCGGCGCTTGGGGTATTTGAAGTAGCGGGTGGCAAAGAGCTGGTTCTGACCCACATCCGTCACCAGCACCGCGTCGCCCTTCGTCTGCTCCGCCACCGCATTCACCACCTCGCCCATCAGCAGCGGGCCCTCGGTGGGATGGATGGCAGGCTCGATGACCCTCGTGCGCTCTTTCTCATCGAGCGGCTTGAAGGACGCGCGCCACGCGCTGTGGTCGGCCTTATGGATGAGGGCGGTGAGGGCCGGCAGCGACTCCTTGCAGTCGCCCACGACAGGCACCGTGACCTTCACGTTCTTGTTCATCTCGCTCTTGTCGATGTCCAGATGGATGACCTTCGCCTGCTTGGCATAGGTCTTCAGGCTGCCCGTGACGCGGTCGCTGAAGCGCATACCGATGGCGATGAGCACGTCGCACTCCTGCTCCTTCAGGTTCACCGCGTAGTTGCCGTGCATGCCCAACATACCCACGTTCAGCGGGTGGTCGCTGGGCAGCGCACACAGCCCCAGCATCGTGCGGCCTGCGGGGATATCGGCTTTCTCCAGGAAGGCGATGAGCTCGTCCTGTGCATTGCCGAGTTCCACGCCCTGCCCCACCAGCGCCAGCGGCCGCTCAGCCTGGTTGATCAGGTCGGCAGCCTCCTGCACATGGTTCATCTTCAGCTTGGGGTAAGGCACATAGGAGCGCACGAAATCCACCTTCTCCGCCTTGAACGCCACGAGCTCCGTCTGCGCGTTCTTCGTGAAATCCAGCACCACGGGGCCGGGGCGCCCGCTGCGGGCGATGAAGAACGCACGGCTCACGGCCCATGCGATGTCCTCGGCATGACGTATCTGATAGCTCCATTTCGAGATCGGCTGCGCCACGCCCACGAGATCCACCTCCTGGAAGGCATCTGTGCCAAGGGCTGTGATGGGCACCTGCCCCGCGATGACCACGATGGGCGTGGAGTCTATCATCGCGTCGGCCACGCCCGTGAGCGTGTTCGTGGCACCCGGACCGCTGGTGACGATAGCCACGCCCACCTCGCCGCTGACGCGGGCAAAGCCCTCGGCGGCATGTGTGGCGCCCTGTTCGTGGCGCACGAGGATATGGTCAAACGCCTTCTTCTCGCCGCGTGTATAATCATAGAGAGCATCATAGACGGGCATGATGCTGCCGCCGGGATAACCGAAGATGGTCTTCACCCCTTCCCCCTTCAGCGCCAGCATCAGCGCCTCGCTGCCTGTAATTTTCTGTTCCATGCGCTTTTCGCTTACAAATGTGGGAAATTAGAATAATGCCGCTACTTTCCTGATATCCTTCAGCATGCCCGTCAGGACAGAATCCTTGCGGGCTGTCTGCATATTGTACTTCGTCTGCAAGTACATCAGTGAGTCGGCAGGCACATCAAGAGCTGCCTCAAACATCAAGGCAGTCTTGGCCGTAAGAGGGCGATGGGCGTTAAGGATTTCGTTAACAACCGAATAAGTAAGCCCCATGCTCTCGGCCAGCTGTCGCTGACTGATGCCGCGCTCCTCTATTTCTTCCTTCAGCACTTCGCCCGGATGTGTGGCGAATGCGCCATAACCTAAATTTCCCATATACGTCTTCTATTTATAATGGTTCGAAAGATCCGTGATACTGCAAATGGTAATATCTCCCTCCGCTGATGTCTTGAACTCTATGCGGTATTGATTGTTCACCCGTACAGACTCAAGCCCCGCTTTGTCGCCTACAAGTTTTTCGTAGTGTAGCGAACGATAGCGGAAAAGATCTATAGGTTGATCAACCGAGTCAAGGATATTCACCACGCGCACATACCTCTTTACGATATCTGGCTGATAGCGATGCTGTTTATCGCTCGTCACGCCGTCGTAGAACAGTTCACGCAGATAGTCCTTTTCAAACGATATTTCCATATTCAATGCAAATCTCGCGGCAAAGGTACTGCCTTTTTTCAATATTCGCAAATTTTGCGAACTTTTTCTGCACGCTAGCCCTCTAATTAACGCTTAATCGACTATGGCTTCGCAAAAAAACTCACAATCGGGAAAAAATAAATGAAAAGTGAAAGGTATCTTGAATCTTGAACCATTAACCCTGAACCATGAACTTTTGAACCTTTGAACTCTTAAACTCCTTAAACTCCTTGAACTCTTAAGCCAATCCATCTGCTTCCCCAAGTCTCCCCTCGGGGAGATTTAGAGGGGGCCACCATCCCACCTCCCTTCCGCGTAGGGAAGAGGGATTGCTGAGAAGTCCGTAACTTTGCATGGTTTTAAATAAAAAAATCATGATTACGGAAAACGATTTTCTACATGAGATTGCTGAGATAATCCTCAGCTTGTTCAAGGATCCGGCCATCGGACTCACCAAGGAGACGGTATGCCGCGACGGACATTTCAGCCCTAAGATGCTGACAGTGGACAAACTGCTGCACATGCAATGTTCCACGATGCTGCGCCTGTTGCTGTATCTTTGCACGGTGTTGAGCGACAGTGAGTTCCGAGGTCTCATCAAACGTCTGTGCAACTTCATCCTCTCGGTGGCCAACGACAACGAGGATGCGGCGTACAGG
>CACZCZ010000007.1 GCA_902779845.1 uncultured Bacteroidales bacterium
CGACCTGGACGGCAACGGCCGTATCGATCCCGACGAATGGCAGAAGCAATGTCCCTGCTTCGATGCCCTCTTAGACTATGCCGACCTCGAACCCGCCGGTCTCCTCGACGGCACCCTCGAGGACTAAACGAAACAGCAGCTACAACTTTCGGGTTGTAGCTGCTGGTGGTTTCCACTGATATTGACTCTATTGAAAAGTCTTGCAATTTTTCACCTATAAACCTTGTGGCATACGTGGGGACATACATCACTTTTTTACCACGAGACGTAAGAATTGTCGAGTAGAATTTGGCAGAATCGCAGAAGATGCGTTCCTTTGCACCACGAAAGAAGTTATATACTTATGGCATATACAAAAGAAACACTTGTGGTCAGCAATCCTTCGGCAAAAGTGCTGAAAGCGGTTGAGGAACTGAGGAAGTACAAACTTGCTCAGTTGCAGAAGTTGCGTTCAATGAAGCCAGAAGACTTCTCTCGTCGTGTGATATTGGCATAATGGAAGCTTCTTATTCCATCATTCAAAGAGATAGTGAATATCGCATTTTACTGACTCCCGTGAATACAGGAGTGCTGCCACAGCATATTCAAGATTGTATTGCAGAAAGAAAATTAGTCATCAAGTATCAGGAGTGATGAATACCCCTATTCAACTTGATAACTATGATGATAATGGCGTAGGATATAGTCTATTCTTTCACTTTATTGCAAGAGAAAGCCACAGCGACATTGTGGAAATGCTGAAGGAAGATATTATTGAGGTGAGTGGAAAATAATAACGACCTCTACACACAACGATTGCCACAAGACGCCTCACAGCAACCCTTGTGGCAATCGGTTTATAGTATTAGTTTACCACCTTGCGTGCAGTATCTCCGCATGGGTGGAACTATCCTCCAAAAGGATATCGACGGTATAGCGCTTCTCGGTATTAGCATATTGGAAGGTAAGGCTGTCCGACATCGTGTACCAGCCTGCGGCATTGCTCAAAAGATGATACAAGCTATCTGGTGTGACATCCTGAAACGCTACCACAAGCGTGTCTATCGCATCACCAGTTATCATCGTTTCGCCCATCTTATATTCAAGGACCTCAAAGTCTGGCAGCCGCAGGCCCGACAGCTTTTCAATCTTATCAGGCGTATCAAATAACGCACGCCGCTTCTCTGGGTTGGATTCAAACTCTGCTCTCTCGTTAAAAGCAAGGAAAATGAATCCTACTAGTCCAACCCCTAATAGAATACATACTACGAGGCAACCTAAGCCCCATTTCGTTCCTGATGTCATTGTTGCTATTGTTTTATTGTTCGTTTCTCTTACAATCTTCCGATAGAAGTCCTCATAATGTGGATTTGCAACTAATTCAGCGCCTTGCGGCGTAGCCATTCGTTGAGGTAAAGGTGTAATTCCTACACGAGGCAAATCCATGCGGTCTGCATCGAAACATATGTCGATGGTCAGGTCGCCTGTCCTATGGGTTATGGTGTGTAGCTCGCAGGCTTTCTTCAACTTCGCAATCTGTTCATCGGTCATATCCTGCAGTTTCGTGTGACGAATCGTATCTATCAGACATGATGCTCGTTTGCCATGATCGATGTCGTGACCATTATTCATCCGCTCAGAGTCATGGAGGTAGGCAAAGGCGAGGATGACATCCAAGTCAGCCCCCTCTTTATACAGCAACTGCCCGAACCTGGCCACTCGGTCCCAATGCTCCACGCCGTGTGTCCGACCCATCTCTTTGGGCCAACGGCTGTCACTGAAGCGCCGCAGCGCCTCAACGTCCACATTGGAATGCCCGTCCCTAAAAATGTTCCTTAACCATCGCATTGCATATCCTTATAACGTTTTCAGTTCTGTTTTATTCTATTTCATTAGACTCGCTTCTGCTAACCAGCACCCTAGCACATCACTATTTAGAGGATAGTATAAAGCTTCTGTCCCCCAGATTCGCTAATCAACGCAAGGCATTTCGTCAATTTCACCACTTTGTAACATTCTGTAGTGTATCTCGATAGCCTTATCAAGCCTATCTGCTTCTGATTCTAATTGTTTCTTTGTCATAAATGATTTGAACAAATTTTTACATGCATCAATAAATAAATCCATAGTTTCTATAAATCCATTTTTTAGTTAAAGGAATGCTACCAGACTGGTAACCCCATGCCCATCCGTTCCAATTCTTAGACGGCTTACAGCTATGAGTGATGCTTTATTCATTCGTTGTATTATCCAGCAACTTGTTTAACTCCGTTTGCTATTCTTCACGATTAGGCAGATAGAGCTGATATCGGGCTTCATGTCAATTGTCCAGACACTGTTTGGATTTTTGAGGAATCGTACGTTGAGCAAATTCATGTTGTCTAAATTAGTGAGACACGTCTCACATATTCAGAATCGTTTTTCCATTATTGTGTCTGACGTTGCCTTCAAACCCGTCTTTGATGTTTTCTCGTCTATCGTCATTTCCTAATAACGTTTTTTAGGAGGTACTATTGTGCCTTTCGTTGTCGCATTGACATTTGCTATAGTTATTCTCTGCGTTTCTTGGCACATTCATTGTTGATGTTTCGTTAGGTTTCTAGCTTCATTGGAAAGGACCCACGTAATGAAACGCTATTGGTTGCACTTCCATCCATCCATTCATATGAGTGAATTCGCCAGAGAAATACTTCCATAAGAGTTCGCCTTTCTCCATCATATAGACTTCATAAACGAGATGATTGTCACCTAAGCATGTGAAAACATATAGACCTCGCCTTGGAACAAGCATAGATTCATTCTCAATTTTAGTCCATTGTTGTTGTATTCGTCTTATTCGATTGATTTTTAAAGTAATTATGTCGAAGGATTCGTAACAGTAAGCAGAGATATAATCATTTCCATATTTTTCGGAAATCTTAATATCATTAATATGCAAGATAGTAGCAAATGATTCCGTTTTGCTATACTCTACTTCCACATATTCGGTTGTACCTATATAATTCAATATACTATCCATATCTACTTTAAATTGAAGAAAGAGGTGCGGTTTCTAACATCAAACTTCTCGCTTTAATAATAAGTGAATTAGCCGTTGTTATCAGCATTGGGTTTTGATTACGATACCTCAAAGCGACACAAATAATATGATTCTCCGAATTATTTCTGTCGAATTCTTTTGGTAAGAAATGGAAATCAGCATTCTCTATACGAACATTTCCTTGAATATTCGCTCTATGGATATTTCTTAATGCCTGTTCCGCTTTTTGTTTTTCCTGTGCCGTAGAAGTTGTCTTAATTATTTCTAACTTATCAACAACTTGTGATGGGATAACAATAAGATGACTTTGCCCTATTCGTTCTATCGCATCTGGGAATGCAATAAGTGTATTTGTATCGACAATATATGTTTTACCGTTTATGATATTGTCATCTAAATTCTGGCGAGTTGTGTATTCTACCAAATAACCCAAGGGCAAAGATGGATTCGAATGTTTCCGTATATAATCTTTGTTTCCTACAACGATTAAGGCCGAACGCGCTCTTGTTACGGCGACATTGACTAAATTGGGAACCGAAGAATCAATCCATCGTATTTTGGAATCGGGAGAGTTATCAGTTACGACTAAACTATAAATAATTATATCCCGTTCATCACCTTGGAATTTATGAACTGTATCTGCCACAATTCTACTTCGATATGCCTGAGGTAACTTAGAATTTATTTCCTGAGCTTGATGCTTAAATGGCGAGATAATACCGATATTGATATCTGTGTATAGATTTGCTAATTTTTCAGCTATTTCTATGCACTTTTTTACTTCAGAGTCATTCCTGTTGATGATACTTGATGTTTGTGTACCCTTAACATCGACCCAGAAAACACCTTTTGTTTTGAGCTCAGGGTGTTTATCTATAAATTTAATTTTCAAATTAATACCCAATCTACGATAAAAGAACTCATTTGAGAACCCTATTACGTGAGGGTGGCATCTATAGTGGCTATCAAGAACAACTGACCGATTATTATCCTTTGCCGAGGTAATCAAATCATTACAGTAGTCCCAGAGCGATTTTTCCGAATAATGTACCAAAGGGTTTTGTCCGATTGATAATTTGTTTTTTATTAATAGCTCATCGTCAGGCTTTATAATAGCTATATGACGTAATTGAAGGGGATCACCTATCACGACCAATTGCTTTGTACGTTGAATAAGAGGAAGAGCTGAAGCTATATCACATTGAGAAGCCTCATCTATAATCACCATGTCAAATATCTCTTTTTCCAAAGGAAATGCATTTTTTGCAGACAAGCTAGTTACAGCATTAAGTCTACAAACATTTAAGAAATCTTGTGCATGTTCAACGTAGGTTTGAAAAGCGTTTGGTTGCCACGGTACGCTATTGGGTAAATAGTTAGTGTAGCGAGCTATTGCATTTGTCGAGTTTGAGGATGACAAAAATTTTGAAACACAATTTTTTAGCAAATCTAGGCCTAGTTGGCTTATGTGCTCCTTATTCTGTTGTATTGTTGCGGTGATTTGATTATATTGAGATTCTATTGACATAACTTTTTGTCGACAATCCGAAATCTCATTAAGAATATTATTTTCATTGTTATGAATTTCTGTCATTACACGATCATGTTGTTCTCGGTATCTTTGGCTTTGTTTCCGATAATAAATAATACGCTCAATCTTTTCAATAGCAAAAGAACACAGACTTATTAACTGGTCTGCATTTTTAACATCTGCTACACACTTAACGCCTGTTCTTTCTTCCAAAAATGAGGACATCGCATCAGGTAAAGATAGAACTGAATTTAAGATCCTTTCTGAATAATTATTCTTTTGAAATAGTAAAAAGAATAGTTTCCTTAAACCAGATACTTTCGTTTGTAAAGAATTCAACTCTTTTTTATATACATTTTTATATGAGGACCATTCTATTCCTGTGTCAGAAGTATACGGTACAATATCAGAATAATTGGATGTGAGTTCATTCTGTTGTGCATTGTACTCATCTTCTTGCTTCTCTCTCTGTAATAACAAGTCTTGTTTTCTCCTCTCTAAGACAGAAAGACGATCCTTTAAGAATACATATGAACTCAATCTACCATAAGCCTCATGTATTTTATCGCAGGCCTCTTTATAGTCACTAAACAGTTGATTATATCTGGTTTCGTTAAAATGTAGATTCGGAATCCTCGTTCTTAATTCGTTAAGATAAGGGAGCAAAGAGTTTAACATAGTAGAACGTGAGCCAAAGCGAAGCATATATCGTTCTGGTTCCACGCTATCGTAACGTTCCTTGATATTGTCTATCGCCTTGTTGTTTTTACTAGCAATTAAAACCCTTTTTCCTCGGGTTATAGCGTTGACAACGAGATTCAATATCATTTGTGTTTTCCCTGTTCCAGGAGGACCTGTAATAACAGAGAATTTATTATTTAGCGCAGTAGCGATTGCGACACGTTGACTCTCATCCATTTCTCTAACTTGGAGAAGGGTCTCAGGATCTATATCATCAACAACATTTTCATCAATAAATCCGTTTAAGAAGCTTTGTAATAGAGGGCTCTGATCAAGATTTTGCAGTTTCCCTAATTCCGATTGAATTTGGCTGAGTGAAACATCTTCATTTGAAAGCGCCAAAATGAGATTCCCATCAAGGATTAAATTATTGGCAATTGCGTCTTTTAGGATTTGTTCTAATTTGTCTATTGTACAATTAGGCTCCTTTATGAATGCTTCTATATCGTCACTAATAGCGGAGGATATTCCCAGCCTTTCCAGCTCGTCACGATTCAGAGAGAATTCGTATAGAGGAATTGTGAGTGATTGTATCTTATAATCAAAATCTCTAAGATCTTCTTGAGGGTAAATAAAGTTCAACAATTTGATCTGCACGTTATTAATAGATACAGGTAAACCTATGTATAGATTTTTAGGCCAGCGTGTAATCGCTTTGTTAAAGTTTTGTTTATACTCACATTCAAAATTAGGATCACTTTGGATATCAATTTTGAAGACCACACCCCCTTGACTATCATCTATATCCATTGGATATGAATAAGGAGTACCTATATCCGAGGATTTTTTACGCTCATACTTAATTACAGCCTCATAAAACTGGATGACCTGTTTCTCGAAAGTCTCAGAAGGAACAATGTTATCAACAATATTCTGAAGAATTCGTGGGTTTGGGCTTCCATCATTTAAGGCACGTGAAAATTCAACCTTGACAATCTTCTTCTCTTCACCTTTCAAAATGAATACCAACATGTTTATTGTACCACGACCAGAAAGAGCGCCTACCTGTCTATTTATAATATCTTCCTCAGAAATATCGAAGAGTCTGGCAAAAGCTCCTATCTTTGCGGCTCCAAGATTCTGCGGGCCTACACAGAAGAATAGTTGTTGAGATGTGATACCGTCATTTATGATATTGTACAAATGATTGATGTTTACAGTAGGAATATCTAAAATGTTCGAAAAGAAATGAAGGGTGGTACCCTCAGACACTTTTATATCATCAACAGTTACATCATTCAAATATTTAGTGATTGCGACGATTCTTGGAGAATCAATATATTTTGCCAAATGCAATTTTGCTCGTTCTATTGCACATTCGGAAGGTTCAATAAGGATAATCCTATTTACGCTCGGTCGTATACCAAGTTTGTTCATGTAATCAAGAAAACAGATAGTCGCCAATGCT
This sequence comes from uncultured Bacteroidales bacterium, assembly GCA_902779845.1. Taxonomy (GTDB): domain Bacteria; phylum Bacteroidota; class Bacteroidia; order Bacteroidales; family Bacteroidaceae; genus Physcousia. Next base: position 6,700 of record CACZCZ010000007.1, read on the forward strand.
TGACCGCACCCCCAATCAATAATCGTTAAATCCTTCTCAGTAAAGATTGTGATATCTTGTATGGAATCCAACGCAGAATAGATTTTCTCTTTATGCATCTTTCCGTATGCACAAATGTATTGAGCTAGTTCATCCTTATTCTCAAGGAGTTTCACCCCATGCGCTAAGCCTAACCATGGTGCCCTCCTTTTATCAGGTGGCAACACCTGAGAAGACAGATTTATAATAGTATCAAAAGAAACAGTTGGTTCAAGATTGAACAAATCATTATATTCCATATGCCTATAATCTTATCTTATTTACCTGTAATTGTTTCTGAAATGGGGTTCCCTTTATGACGCTTCCAGTTCTCTATGGCAAGCTGTTTTGTAGCATTAGCGTAACAGTACTCGCACAAATGTGGACACGTATTGTATTCACCAATATCTTTTGATGCCATGCATTCGCAGAACTGGCGTTGACCAGGATCTTTCCTGTGAGTGCTGATAAAAAAGTGATTCTGAGGCAGCAATATAGCCCCCTCTGGCAATTCCAAATCGCCGAAAAGTGACGGTGTAGGAACGTCTTCTATCTTCACCTTTATGAAGTCCATTAGTTCCTTGTCATCCCATGCAAGTCTGGTAATGAGATCGCCGTCTATACATCGATTATGCTTGATGCCGTATTTGGCTATATCTATCTTTTCACCGCAGGTTGCAAGTTGGAAATTCCATCCACAGTCCTTATTCATTGCAGAAAGCTTTTCTGCGAACTCTTCCATCTTTGCTGCATCCCATTCATGGTATGGAATACCGCTTACTTCAAGATTATGCTTGACTTTCTTGTACATGGCTATGTCCGCATAGCTAAAGACAAGTTTCTCCGTATAACCTTTCAGTTGATTGCCTATATTTTCAACTTTCTGTAGTAAGTCATCAATAGATATATCATCAGTTAATATCATTGGGTCGAATCGCCAGATAACACTTCCCACGCCTAACCTATCAACCAGACGTTTGAAGGTGTCAATACGATACAATAAAGGTTTTACTCCCTTTTCCAGACCTTCTTTAACGTAGTCATTTAAAGTGTATTGTATGTAGCATCTAATACCCCTTTCTTTCAGTTCATCTAAATGAGCAAGAAGCGGGGATGGATCTTTTGACCAGAATACGATGAAGCGAGTATTCTTATACGACACATAACCTTTAACCCCATTAAATGGATTCGTCCATGCTGAATAACCGACCATCAGCCGATGGAAAAACCAATCAGCGTAAAAGGCAGGAATATCTGTACTCCGACTTGCTGAGATTATTATGGGAACTTGCATTTCAACATGTTCTCCATTTTCTCTAGGTAATATTTCTTTATGCCAGTTAGCCATAAGCTCTAAGGTCAAATCCAATTGTTTTCTGCAAAGAATCAATGGACGGTTCCCTGATTTCATTCATTTCAAAAGGTTTCTGCCGCTATTGTCTTCCAGTACCTGCATCTGCTGGATGGCTATCTGGTTGAGCTTCACGAGACGCTCGCCTTGGGGCATACCGTCGTTGATGAGCACAGCATTGATATTCTCCATGTTCGAGAGGCAGATGAGTTCATTGATGGTGGCATAGTCTCGGATATTGCCCTTGAGGTCTGGATTGGCCTCACGCCATTGTTTGGCAGTCATGCCGAACATGGCAACGTTCAGCACATCAGCCTCTTCTGCATACTTCATCGCTGCTTGCTCGCGAGTTACTTCTGCGGGAATGAGGTTACTCTTGATGGCATCGGTGTGGATGCGATAGTTGATCTTCGACAGTTCGCGCTTCGCCGACCATGCAAGCTGTTTCTGTTCGTCAGCTTTGAGGCGCTGGTATTCCTTGACGAGCAAGAGTTGGAAACGCGGACTTATCCACATGCCAAAATGATAGGCTATATCTCTGTGGGCATAAGTTCCTCCATAACGGCCAGCTTTAGCCATAATACCTATAGCTCCTGTCCGCTCAATCCATGCTTTGACAGACAATACAAAGTTGTTGCTTCCTGCTGCATTTCTAATTGTATCGAATTCGGTACAATTAAAATTAGGGTTGTACAGCATCTCCCATTCGCCGAGATATTCAATAGTACTCTTCAAACTCATCCATCTGAATACTATGTGTTCTTGCATCTGGCTATGAGCCATGTCGGTTAACGAGATATAGTCTTCGTTCTGTACACTCACGACTGTAATCTCGGTATTTTCAACTTTTATCTTTGCCATTCTCCATATTCTTTAAGGTTCTGGTCGCAAAGTTAGCGATTAGTTTTGAATCCGCTGCAAGAAAAGCGCGGAAAATCGCAAAAGGGAACAGAAAAACACGGGAGACGTGGAAAAACGCGGAAAGAAACGGAAAAACACGGAATTATTAGCTTTAAGGATGAAAAAGCGGCATTAAAATTTGGCGGAATCGCAGAAAATGCGTTTCTTTGCGGTGTCAAAACATCAGTTTTGAATATCCGGGTAGAATCCCGCGTGGGAGCAAGACTTGATTGACACTACTCCATTTAAAGGTCACCTTTAAGGGTGGCTTTTATTTTTCATATCTCTTTCGAAATACACGATTAAAATCGGGACTTTGTACTTGGATTCTGTTTACAGGCAGTACTTTTTTCCCTTTGAATATCAAGACCTCTAACGCCTCCTTATTTGACTCAAAATAGGTTTTGATGTCAGAAGCTAACAAACGCGCATTATAATCTGAAGATAATCACTCTGCTCGCTGATGGCGCTGAAGATATGGTCTTCACCCTTCACGGGGTGAAACTCGCCTTCGGAAACTACGGCCATCACGACTAATCGTAACGGCCCGAGGGACATGTCGCATTTTGAGGGTTGAAAGTTGTCAGTTGAGAATTGAAGCGCCCCGTTGCTCACGACGAAAGCGAGCAGCGGGGCGCTGGTGTGATGAGGCTACATCATATTTTTATTGAACCAAATGACAAAGAGGGGGTCGGAAAGGAAGAGGCCGGATTCCGTCTCATCTATGAATTCACGGTCAATGAGTGCTTTCTTCAGCTTGGGCAGGTTGGAACGAGTACCTAAGGCGAAGCGACTCGTAACCTCCTGTTTGCCAAAATCGGTGTGATAGCCGGAACAGATCGCACGGATAAGATTGAGTTGATAGGATGAGAGGTTCGCCGTTTGTTCCACGAAGAGGGGGGCGACCTGGGCAAGTGTCGCCTCCAGCCCCTCGATGAAAGTCTGCTCAGTGGCCTCCGTTTCCGTAGCTATCAGAACATTCCACGCCAATTGCTGTACGTATGCTGAATAGTTCTCCACGGTTGTACATATCTTTTCCGCCAATGGTACAGAGATCTTTCGTCCGGCCACTTCAAAACGGCTAATAATAAAGGGTATCCATTTATCAGTGGGTATTTTTCTAAGGAAAAACATATCGCCGAACTGGTAGAAGGGAAGCTTCCGACTATAGAACAGCTTGCTCATCAAATGCTGTTTGCTGCCGAAAAGGCAGTATGACGTGTGCTGATGGTGCTGCCACACGCTGCGAATGGTTTTCTGTATGGTCAGCGAGTCGGGCATCTCACCTATTTGTTGAAACTCATCGATGCAAACCACAATCTGTATGCCACGCTTGCGGGCAATCTTTTCTGGCAAATCAAGAATTTCTTCTGCATTATTTGCACGTGGGTTCAAGCCCAACGACAAGGAGAACTCTGTAGTAGGTTCTGGACTAAAAACAATTTTCGGGCTCACACCCATCAGGAATTCCTTGGCATTTTCTGCCATTCGTTCCATCTTGGTAGATGTAGCTTGAATGACGGCTGAAGCGAACTTCTCATAGAACTCGTATTCTGTGCGACATTTATAAATGTCCATATAGACGACCTTCAGGCTCGGGCTCTCCACGAGACCTTTCACTTTTTTTACAAGTGAAGTCTTACCCATACGACGAGGAGATATGAGAATGGAATTAACCCCATTCTCGAAGTTCAGCTGCAGTCGTTTTGTCTCCAATTCCCGGTCTGTAAAGAGGTCTCCCTCTACTGACATCCCGTAAATAAATGGTTTACTCATTGTTTGGTAATTAATGAATTTGTGCTGGCAAAAGTATAGAAAGAGTACGACGTACACAAACCCTTTGTACACCAATCGGTAAACATTAATGATATTTAACTAAATCACAGTAAATAAGCAGCTTTAATCTTCATAAAGAATGTTCACCAAGTGGTGTAACACCAACTGGTGAACATTCTATTGGAAGCGTCACTTTCCAGAAGTGGCGCTTCATCGTCAATTTTCAATTTTCAATTCTCAATTTTCAATTATTCTTACGCCGCCTTTGTCGGCGGAGGCGACGGACTGAGCGTAGGCGCGGAGGGATTTGCTGACTACGCGGTGGCGCTGCAGGGGGCGCTGCGGACGGGCAGCGAGCTCCTCGTCGGTGAGCTTCACGTTGATGCTGCGGCTGGGGATGTCGATGACGATGATGTCGCCGTCCACGATCTTACCGATATTGCCGCCGCTGGCTGCCTCGGGAGAGATATGTCCGATGGAGAGGCCGCTGGTGCCGCCGGAGAAGCGGCCGTCGGTGATGAGGGCGCACTCCTTGCCCATGTGCATGGATTTGATGTAGGAGGTGGGATAGAGCATCTCCTGCATACCGGGACCGCCCTTGGGGCCTTCGTGGGTGATGACGACGCAGTCGCCCTTCTTCACCTTGCCGCCGAGGATGCCCTCGCAGGCGTCCTCCTGAGAGTCGAAGACGACGGCAGGACCTTCGAAGTGCCACAGCTCGGGGGCTACGCCGGCGGTCTTCACGACGCAGCCGTCCTGCGCGATGTTGCCGAAGAGCACGGCCATGCCGCCATCCTTCGTGTAGGCGTGTTCGATGTCGCGGATGCAGCCATTGGCGCGGTCGGTGTCGAGGGTTTCGTAGTGGCAGTCCTGTGAACCCATCTTGGTAGAGAACTTGCCACCCGGGGCACAACTATAGATATCCCACGGCGACATGGCGCCATCGGAGATTTGACAATTGGACGATTTACAATTTGACAATTGATTGTCGGCTGATTGACCATTTACGACTTTTCCGTCTTTGAGCTCCAAACCGACAATACTGTACTTGACAATGTCCTCGCCGAGGGTGGCGCCGTTGACGCGCTTGCAGCTGAGGTCCAGCAGGTCGCCCTTGGCCAGCTCGCCGAGGATGCCGAGGATGCCGCCGGCGCGGTTCTCCTCCTGAATGGAGTATTTCTGCCAGTTGGGGGCGAGCTTGCAGAGGAACGGCACCTTACGCGAGAGGGCGTCGATATCGCTCATCTTGAAATCCACATCGCCCTCCTGGGCTACGGCCAACAGGTGCAGCACGGTGTTGGTGCTGGCGCCCATGGCGATGTCGAGCGTCATGGCGTTGAGGAAGGCGGCACGCGTGGCGATGGAGCGCGGCAGCACGCTGTCGTCACCGTCCTCGTAGTAGGCCAAGGCATTCTTGACAATCAGCCTGGCAGCCTGGCGGAAGAGCTGCACGCGGTTCACGTGGGTAGCCAGGATGCTGCCGTTGCCGGGCAGCGAGAAGCCCAGGGCCTCGGTGAGCGAGTTCATGCTGTTGGCCGTGAACATGCCTGAGCAGGCGCCACAGCCGGGGCAGGCGCTGTGCTCGATGACCTCCAGCTCCTCGTCGCTGACGGTGGGGTCGCCACCCTTGATCATGGCCGTGATGAGGTCGGCATTCTCGCCGTTGACCTTACCGGCTTCCATGGGGCCGCCGCTGACGAAGACGGCGGGGATGTTCAGGCGCATGGCAGCCATGAGCATGCCGGGCGTGACCTTGTCGCAGTTGGAGATGCACACCATTGCGTCGGCCTTGTGCGCGTTGACCATGTACTCCACGCTGTCGGCGATGATGTCGCGTGAGGGCAGCGAATAGAGCATGCCGTCGTGGCCCATGGCGATGCCGTCGTCCACGGCGATGGTGTTGAACTCTGCGGCATAGCAGCCCAGCGCCTCGATCTCGGCCTTCACAATCTGACCTATCTCGTGGAGATGTGTGTGGCCCGGCACAAACTGGGTGAATGAGTTGACGATGGCGATGATGGGCTTGCCGAACTGTTCGCGCTTCATGCCGTTGGCGACCCACAGGGCGCGGGCGCCTGCCATGCGGCGGCCTTCAGTGCAGACGGCACTGCGAAGAGGATGCTTCATTTATTTGGTTTAATGTTGATAGATTAAAATTGAATCTTGAATCCTGAATCATGGATCATGAACTTTTGGAGCAGCGAGAGCAATCAAGCTTGCTTGAATTGCCGAGTCGTGACAAAAGTCAACGATGTTAATCTTGAATCCTGAATCTTTAATGAATCCATTTTGCGTGCAAAAGTACAGCTTTTTCTTCATCTTTTGCCATTAAAAACAGGATAAATTTGTTTTTGCGCTCATTTTAATGTACTTTTGCGCCCAAAAATATAAAATTGTCATCCAACAAGAGCCCCTTAAACGCTTAAACTCAAGAATAATGTCCCAAAGATTCCTTAAGGTGTCCTACCAAATGCACACCAACACCGCTGCCAGCCATAAGCTGCTGTATGAGACCCAAGCCACCCAACCCGTAGCTTTTGTTACGGGAATGGGGTTAATGATTGAAGCCTTCGAGGAGAAGCTGACACAGCTTACCCCCGGCTCCACCTTTGACTTCACCCTCCAAGCCGCAGAGGCCTTCGGCAAGCGCGACGAGGAGTTGGTGCGTCCCGTACCGCGTAAGGTCTTCGAGATTAACGGCAAATTCGACGACGAGAACATCTTCCCCGGTGCCGAAGTGCCCCTCATGAACAGCGAAGGCGACCACTTCATGGGGACCATCGTAAAGATTACGGACAACGAAGTGACCGTAGATCTCAACAACCCATTGGCCGGCAAGGCCCTGCAGTTCACGGGCACGCTCCACGAGAACCGCGAAGCTACCCTGCAGGAAATCGAGCAAACCGCCAAGATCCTCAGCGGTGAATGCGGTGGTTGCAGCGGTTGCGGTGGAGGCGGATGCGGAAGCTGCGGCGAAGGAGAGTGCGGCGGCTGTGACAATTGCAATTCTCAAATCTGATAATTTCAAATATAATGTAAAATCTCAACTTTGCGATTTGCAATTAAAATTTGAGATTTGAGATTTAAAATTTGACATTACACAATGAACACGTTCGGAACCCTCTTTCGTCTCACGACCTTCGGCGAGAGTCACGGAGCCGCCATTGGCGGTGTCATCGATGGTTGCCCCGCCGGCATCACCCTTGACCTCGACTTCATCCAGGCAGAACTCGACCGCCGCCGTCCCGGCCAGAGCCGCCTCACCACAGCACGCAAGGAAGGCGACCGCGTAGAGTTGCTCTCGGGCGTCATGGACTCTTCCTGTGGGGAGCTCAAGACAACGGGTACGCCCATTGGCTTCATCGTCCGCAACGAGAACCAGCACAGCAACGACTACGACGACCTGCGCGATGTGTTCCGCCCCTCGCACGCCGACTACACCTATTATAAAAAATATGGGCTCCGCGACCATCGCGGTGGCGGACGTTCCTCGGCACGCGAGACCATCAGCCGTGTCGTTGCCGGTGCCATTGCCAAGCTCTGTCTGCGACAACTGGGCATCGATGTGAAGGCGTGGACACAGCAGGTGGGTGACATCGCCTGTGAACGCGACTGGACGAAGCTCGACCTCAGCCTCATCGAGAGCAACGACGTGCGCTGTCCCGACCCCGCCATCGCCCGACAGATGGAAGACCTCATCCTGCAAGTGAAGGGCGAGGGCGACACCATTGGCGGCATCATCGCAGGTGTCATCACTGGGTGTCCCGCAGGCCTCGGCGAACCCGTCTTCGGCAAGCTCCACGCCCAACTCGGTGCCGCCATGCTCAGCATCAACGCCGTCAAAGGCTTCGAATACGGCGACGGCTTCGCTATGGCAGAGAAAAGGGGGAGCGAAGTAAATGACCAGTTTAAAGTTGATAGTTTAAAGTTTAATGAGGAATGCTCTGACTCAACCCAACGCTTGGCTGATGACAAACATCATTCAACTTTCAACTTTCAACTTTCAACTACAACAAATCACTCCGGCGGCATTCAGGGCGGCATCAGCAACGGCCAACCCATCCCCTTCCGCGTGGCCTTCAAGCCCGTGGCTACCCTACTCCGCCAACAAGAGACCATCGATATTCATGGCAATCCTGTCACCATCAACCCACGCGGTCGTCACGATCCCTGTGTCCTGCCCCGCGCCGTGCCCATCGTGGAAGCCATGGCTGCCATCACCATCCTGGATGCATTCCTTCTGAATGGCAAATCTAATAATTTCAAATTTCAAAACTGATGTAAAATTTCAAATTGATAAGACATGGATGATTTCAAATTTTATAAAGATATAGAAGACAATCCGACTTTTATCAAGTGCTTAGATTTTGCCATTCGCATGGTTCATTTATTTGAATTTCTGAGGGATCAGAAAAGTGAAAATGTAATGAGTAAGCAAATACTAAGAAGCGGTACTTCAATTGGTGCAAACTATAGTGAAGCCTTAGGAGCAGAGTCCAAAGAAGACTTCATCCATAAATGCTCTATTGCATTAAAAGAAGGTAATGAGACAAAGTTTTGGTTAATGCTTTTGCATAGAACTCATTATCTTTCAGACGTAGAATACCAATCACTAATTAATGATTGCCAGGAAATAAGAAACATCCTTGGCTCAACTGTCAAAACGACAAAAAAGATTCGGAAATAATTCTTTAATTACAAATCACAAATCTCCTAATTGCAAATTAAAATCGCAAATTTGAAATTTTACATCAAATTTGAAATTATCAGATTTGAAATTTGAAATGATATGATTACTTTCATCATCGCCATCATCGCCCTCATCCTGGGCTTTTTCCTCTACGGTACCTTCGTGGAACGCACCTTCGGCATCGAAGCTGCGCGCGAGACACCCGCCTACCGCCTAAAAGACGGCGTCGATTACATCCCGATGCCCACATGGCGCGTCTATCTCATCCAATTCCTGAACATCGCCGGCACGGGCCCCATCTTCGGTGCCATCATGGGCATCCTCTTCGGTCCTGCCGCCTACCTGTGGATTGTCTTCGGCTGCATCTTCATGGGCGCTGTCCACGACTACCTCTGCGGCATGATCTCACTGCGTCAGGACGGCGCCTCGCTGCCGGAGATGGTCGGCAATGAGCTGGGCGGCACAGCGCGACTGGGTATGCGTGTGCTCAGCCTCGTACTGCTCGTGCTCGTGGGCACTGTCTTCGTGACCACCGCCGCAGGTTTGCTGGCTGCGATGACCACCGGAGCCTGGAGCCTTGACAGTGCCACCTGGAAATGGATATGGATTGGGCTGGTGTTCCTCTACTGTGTGCTGGCCACGCTGCTGCCCATTGACACCCTCATCGGCCGCCTCTACCCCGTCTTCGGCGCAGCACTGCTGATCATGGCCGTGGGCGTGGGCATAGGTCTCTTCACCCAGAATGGTTGGATGCCAGAGATTACGAATCACCCCTTCACCAGCCACCACCCCAAGGGGCTCCCCATCTTCCCCTTCCTCTGCATCACCATCGCCTGCGGTGCCATCAGCGGTTTCCATGCCACACAGTCGCCCCTCATGTCGCGTTGTATCCAGAACGAGCGCCGCGGACGTCTGGTCTTCTACGGTGCCATGATCACCGAGGGCATCGTGGCCATGATCTGGGCTGCTGCCGCCATCAAGTTCGCCGCAGGTGCTGCGGTACCTAGCCTCTCGGCTGAGATCATCGCAGGCGGACAGCACGGTGCCCCCGGCCCACTGCGCGAGCCCTTCCACGCTCTCAACGCCCTCCTCAACGCGGGTGGAGGCACGAATCCCGCCTTCCTGGTGAACCTCATCTGCAAAACATGGATGGGACGAATCGGTGCGCTGCTTGCCGTTCTCGGCGTCGTGGCAGCTCCCATCACCAGCGGCGACACCGCCTACCGCTCTGCACGCCTCATCGTGGCCGACTTCCTGCACCTGAACCAGAAGAAGATTTTCAACCGTCTTCTCCTCGCATTGCCCCTCTTCGCCATCTCTGCAGCCCTCGTGTTCGTGGATTTCGACATCCTGTGGCGCTACTTCGCATGGACCAACCAGACACTGGCCACCTGCTTCCTGTGGACTGCCGCCGTATGGCTGCTAAACCATGGCCGCAACTACTGGATAGCCTTCCTGCCCGCCGTGTTCATGACGGTCGTTGTCACCAGCTACATCATGGCAGCGCCCGAAGGTTTCAAACTGCCTCTCACGCCCTGTATCATCACAGGAGCCGTCCTGGCCATTGGCCTCGCAATATGGTTCCTGCGAACGGTTCGGAGCCGGAAGAAACAAGCATAAAAAGAAAGCGGCTGTGCTCAAATACATAACACAGCCGCTTTATTGTTTTCCACAACGAATTATGCGAATTTTACGAATTATCGAGGGGCCTCTTAGACAGCCATTTAAAGAATTCGTATAATTCGTATAATTCGTTGTAAAAAAACGAAACCGGGGCTGTGTCGTTCATTTTGACACAGCCCCTTTTGTTTTGTAGAAGAGAAACCTCACAGCGGGTGGTACTGCACGAAGGCCTCCATGGCCTCGTAGGCAGCCAAGCCCAGACTGCTGTAGAGCTCTGCGGTGGCGTGGTTACGATCCTCTGCACGCTGCCAGAACAGACGTTCGTCGTTGCCCAGGAAGGGAGCGCTCTCCATCTGGCTGGCGTGCTTGAGGATGGCATTGCGCTTGGTGCGGAGTTCCTCGGGGCTGATGGGAACGGCCATCTCAATGTGCTCGATCTCCCACTCTGCCCAGGCACCGCGATACATCCAGATGCGGCAGTTCTTCAGCCACTCAGCACCCGCTTCCTTCTCGATGTCGATGGCAGCGAGAACGGCATCGGTGCAGACACGGTGTGTGCCATGCGGGTCGGCCAAGTCACCGGCGACAAAGATCTGATGAGGTTTCACTTCGCGCAGCAACTGCAGCACGATCTCTACGTCGGCCTCGCTGATGGGGTTCTTCTGGATCTTACCCGTCTCATAGAACGGCAGGTTCAGGAAGTGTACACGCTCCAAGGGGATGCCGCTATACATACTGGCAATGCGTGCCTCACCACGACGGATGAGTCCCTTCACCTCCAGGATGTCACGTGTGTCAAAGTCCTCGGGTTTCTTTTTATTGATGAAGTCGATAAACTCTTTGTATCGAGCGTTGATGACCTCATCCTTTCCATCTTCAAAGAGGTCGTTGAAGCCCTTGGTAAAATGCATGAAGCGGAAGACCTCCTCATCGCCGACAGCGATGTTACCACTGGTCTCATAGGCCACGTGTACCTCGTGTTTCTGCTTCACCAGACGCTGCAGCGTGCCACCCATGGAGATGACATCGTCATCGGGGTGCGGCGAGAAGATGATGACACGCTTCTGCGCAGGCTTCGCACGCTCGGGACGGTTCGTATCATCGGCATTGGGTTTGCCGCCGGGCCAGCCGGTGATGGTGTGCTGCAGATCGTTGAAGATCTTGATATTCACCTCGTAAGCAGAGCCGTACAGGGCAAGGAGCTCACCCAGACCATTCTCGTTGTAGTCCTTATTGGTAAGCTTGAGGATGGGCTTTCCTGTCTTCTGGCAAAGCCAGACAATAGCAGAACGGATGAGTTTGTCATCCCAGTCGCAGGATGTCACCAGCCACGGCCGACGGATGCGTGTGAGATTGGCGGCACTGCTGAGATCAAGAACGACCTCTACATTGTTGTGCATCTGCAGGAAGGTGGCACTCTGTCTGTCCGTGATTTCACCTTCAATGGCATTCTTGATAACCTCAGTTTTCTCTTCACCCCAGGCAACAAGGAATATCTTGCGGGCCTTACGGATGGTGCTGATGCCCATGGTGATGGCACAAACAGGGACATTCTGCTCGCTGCCGAACACCTTCAACGCTTCTGCGCGGCAGCTGGCGTCAAGGAGCACAAGGCGGGTGTGGCTGTTACGCTGCGAGCCGGTCACGTTCATGGCGATGTTGCCCATACGGCCAATGCCGAGAAGGGCGATATCAATACCACCCAATTGCTCGATCATCTTCTCATAAGCCTGGCAGTGCTCGTTGACACGCTCCTGCGGCGTAGTGCCATCGAGTGGGTAGATATTCTGCGAGGGGATATCCACGCGGTCAAAGAACTGCTCCTTCAAGGTTTTCAGGTTGGACTGTACGCTGTCAACTGGCAGCGGATAGTATTCGTGCGTCACAAAGGCCACGACATTCTGGAAGCTGAGACCTTCCTCCTCGTGCATCCGAACGAGCTGATGGAAGACTTCCGTCATGGTGGCACCGCCCGAAAAGGCGATGGTGCAGGCGCGGATCTCACGCTGACGCTGGCGGATGGTGGCTGCCACCTTCAGCGCCACCTCAGCAGCGCCCTCCTCTATGGAGGCAAAGATTTCTGTAGGCAGTTTCTCAAAACGTGTGAGCACTGAGCGCTCAATAGTGCCGTCGGGACGATAGTAGCGCGGCGACACGCGGTCAAGGGTGATTTGTGAACTTAGGTTTGTTTTCATAGGACTCTCCCCCCAACCCCTCCCTATGCAGGGAGGGGAGTAGTTTGTAGCTGAAATCTGGCAATCATTTACTCCATGAGACCGTTTAGGTTGGGGTTGGGGATTTGTTGTTAAGGGTTTATATTAAAGGTTTACTATTATGTTTTCTTTGATGGTTTGCAGGACATCTTTGGTGTGGGGGGCCGGGGGAGGGTCTTAGAAGTAGTAGCCGAAGCCTATCTTCAAACCGACGGTAGAGGCGTCGGCGAAATTGTTCAGGGACATGCGGTAGTAGATAGCGGGCTCGAGGGTCACATGTTCGTTGAGGAAGAAAGCATAGCCTAACTCCGGGGTAACGAAGCAGTTGTGCGTCTTCTCATCCTCAGCTTTCGTGAAGGCATAGGCAACACCCAGCCCCAGGTAGAGACCGTTCTGGATAATGTAGTAGCGTCCGCCGACGCCAATCTCCAGAGAATGAGCCTTGGCCCAATGTCTGTAATCATAGGCCACATTGGCCAGCAGCATCCAGTTGTCTGCCAAGAGGCGACCTGCAGTAGCAGAAATGTCGAAACACACTTTGGACTCCTTGTTGTAGCTCAGTCCCAGCCCGGAAACCGATGCACCGATGTAGTTTTTACCTGCCTCGAACTGTGCGGAGGCCGTGAGTGCTGTGAGAGCCATCATGAGGCTCAGAATCATTTTCTTCATAGTTCTCTTTTCTTTTTAGGGTTGTTGATATAGTTACTCCTTAGCTATTTTCTGCATTTTACCCTGCAAAACTAACCAGAATCCGTTGGTTTTCCAAAGGAAAGAGCATTATTTTAGGCTTATTTAACGCGAAAAGACCTTAACGAACGCCCGAAATCATATTTTCGTCATGATCACCACACATTTTGCATACAAAAACACGTATTAAGTCGTATAAAAATCGTACCTTTGCGGACGAAATCACCCAATCATTAACCTATGAAGATATCTTTCCGATTCTTACTGCTCGCGGCAGTATGCTGGACGAGTTTTATTGTGTCTGCTCAACAAACGCCCCCCAAGCGTGAGTTCCGCGGAGCCTGGATACAGGCCGTCAACGGCCAGTGGCAGGGTCTCAGTCGTGATGCCATGCAGGCAGAGCTGACACGTGAGCTGAACATTCTCCAAGCCGATGGCATCAACGCCATCCTCTTCCAATGCCGCGTGGAAGGCGACGCGCTGTATGCCAGTCAGTTGGAACCTTGGAGCCGCTACCTGTCAGGGCAACAAGGCACCCCACCCTCCCCGTACTGGGATCCCTTAGAGTGGATGGTGGAACAATGCCATGCCCGCGGCATGGAACTGCACGCATGGATCAACCCCTATCGCGCCAAGACGAAGGGCACCACAGCACTGGCCACGACACACTACGCCGTGAAGTTCCCCGAACGCTGTTTCCGCTACGAAGACCTCCTCATCTTCGACCCGGGAAGTCCCGAGAATCGTGCCTTCATCTGTCAGGTGGCAGCAGACATCGTGCAACGCTACGACGTGGACGGATTCCATATTGACGACTATTTCTACCCCTACCCTGTCGCCGGCGTGCCCATCCCCGATGATGCCACCTACTCGGCTTACGGCCAAGGCCGCGACCGTGGTGACTGGCGCCGCGAAAACGTGAACACCTTCATCCGCGAATTGTCGGAAACCGTCCACAGCGTGAAGCCTTGGGTAAAGTTCGGTGTGTCTCCCTTTGGCATATACCGCAACCAGCGGTCATGGGCTGAAGGCTCTGCCACCAATGGTCTGCAGAACTACGACGACCTCTATGCCGACGTGCTGCTGTGGGTCAATGAGGGGTGGGTAGATTATAACATTCCGCAGATTTACTGGGAGATAGGCAACAAGGCCGCGGACTACGACACGCTCATCCGCTGGTGGAGTGCCCACGCCAACGCGCGTCCTTTATATATCGGTCAGGATGTAGAGCGTACGGTGAAGTTCCCTGACCGTCAGAACCCGACACAGAACCAGCTACCAGCCAAGATGGCACTGCAACGCGGGCTACCCGGGATCTACGGTTCCTGCCAATGGTATGCCCGAGCAGTGGCTGACGATACAGGCAGTTACGGAACAGCACTACGCACGACCTACCACCGCACACTCGCATTGCAACCTGAGATGCCATGGCTGGACAAGAAAGCACCAGGCAAACCGCGCAAGGTGAAGCCCGTGTGGACCGACGACGGCTACATCCTCTTCTGGACAGCACCACGCGCTAAGAAACCGCTGGACGAGGCTCGGTTGTACGCCGTATATGTCTTTCCCAAAGGCATGAAGGTGGACCTCAACAACAGCAACCAACTCATCGCCATCACCTCCAACACGTTCTTGAAACTGCCCTATACCGACGGCACCACGCAATGGACCTACGTCGTCACCGCCCTCGACCGCTTGCAAAACGAGAGCAAAGGTGCGAAGAAGAAAGTGAAACTATAAAGAAAGAAGCCCGCCAGACCGGCGGGCTTCATTCTTTATGGTAGTTTGCTTACTTCTCACAAGGTGCTATCACCTTCCAGCAACCTGCTGCCAAGGCCGCACCAACGAAGGGACCTACGATGAAGACCCAGAGCTCTGAGAGAGCCTGACCGCCTGCAAAGAGAGCAGGACCGATGCTGCGGGCAGGATTCACGCTCGTACCTGTGTAGTGGATGCCGACGAGGTGGATGAGAATCAGGGACAGACCGATGGCCAGACCGGCAAAGTTGTTGGTAGCGCCGTTGGTCTTCGAGGTGGCGCCGAGAACGACGAGCACGAAGATGAACGTGAGCACGATCTCAACAATCAGACCGTTGACAACGCCATAAGTGCAGGCGTTAGCACCGGTAGCTGTCGTGATGACGATGGCAGGATCCATGCTGACGATGCCATAGAGCACAGCAGCAGCGATGATGGCGCCGATGACCTGGCCGCAGATATAACCGCAAGCATCCTTCGCAGAGATGCCGCCGTTGAGGAGCACACCAAGCGTGATGGCGGGGTTGATGTGGCAGCCGCTGATGCCACCGATGGTGTAGGCCATGGCAATGACAGACAAGCCAAAGGCGATGGCTGTGCCTACAATCGCGGAAGTGTCAGCACCACATCCTAAACTAACGGCAGTGCCGCATCCTAACAAGGTGAGTACGAATGTACCAACCATTTCAGCAAGATACTTTTTCATACAGTTTTAGTTTTTAAAGGGTTAATAAATAAGGTAACTAAAAGTTCAATGTTCAATGTTCAGCTTCGCTGACCATTCTTCAAGTGTGAAGCGTCGCAAGCGCCGAGCGGTCACGACTCGGCAATTCAAGCAAGCTTGATTGCTCTCGCTGCTCCAAAAGTTCAAAGTTCAACTTCTGCCGCAGGAATTGTCCTGTATAGCTTTGTTCGCAGGCGATGATTTGCTCGGGAGTACCAGCACAGACGACATTGCCGCCCGCAGCACCACCCTCGGGACCGAGGTCGATGATGTAGTCGGCCATCTTGATGACATCCATGTTATGTTCGATGACCACGATGGTGTGGCCACGCTCGATAAGCGCATCGAAGGACTGCAGGAGGCGACGGATGTCATGGAAATGAAGACCTGTTGTGGGCTCATCGAAGATGAAGAGTGTCGGTTCCTGCTTTTCCATCCCGATGTAGTAAGCCAACTTCACACGCTGGTTCTCACCACCTGAGAGCGTTGAGGAGCTTTGGCCAAGCTTGATGTAACCGAGGCCTACGTCCTGCAGGGGCTTCAGACGCTTGACAATCTTCTTCTCGCCATGCTCCGCAAAGAACTCCATGGCCTGATTGACGGTCATGTTCAGCACATCGTTGATGTTCTGCTCGTGGAAACGCACGTCGAGGATGTCGCTCTTGAAGCGCTGTCCATGACAGCTCTCACACTCCAACACCAAGTCAGCCATAAACTGCATCTCGATGGTCACAGTGCCTTCGCCCTTACACTCCTCACAGCGACCGCCGTCGGTGTTGAACGAGAAATGGCTGGCCGTGAAGCCCATCTGCTTGGCCAAGGGCTGATCGGCGAAGAGACGACGGATCTCATCGTAGGCCTTCACGTAGATGACGGGATTCGAGCGCGAACTCTTGCCGATGGGGTTCTGATCCACGAACTCCACCGCCTTGATGGCACGCATATCACCCTCCAGGCCCGTGAACTCACCTGGGCGATCACAAGCCTCATCCAGCCGCCGCTTCATGGCACGGTAGAAGATGTCGCGCACCAGCGTGCTTTTGCCCGAGCCGCTGACACCCGTCACACATGTCATCACATTCAGCGGGAACTTCACATCAATGCCGCGCAGGTTATTGGCGCGTGCACCCTTGACCTCAATATATCTGTTCCATGGGCGGCAGACTCTCCCCACTCCGAGGACCCTCTCCCCTGCCCCTCCCTTGTAGAGAGGGGAGTATATGCCAAGGAGCCATTGAAGGGTGTGTGAGCGCTCAACTGTTTCTTGAGGGATTCCTATACTTGATAGGTAATCACTCCCCTCCCTACAAGGGAGGGGCAGGGAGGAGGGGTCTCCACTCCACACCACTTCTCCTCCTAAGCGTCCGGCCTCCGGACCGATATCGATGATATAGTCGGCTGCACGGATGATGTCTTCGTCATGCTCCACGACAACCACTGTGTTGCCGAGATCCACCAGCTGACGCAGCACCTTGATGAGACGTTGTGTGTCGCGGCTATGCAGACCGATGCTGGGTTCGTCCAGGATGTAAAGGCTACCTACGAGGGAACTGCCCAATGATGTCGCCAGGTTGATGCGCTGGCTCTCACCGCCACTGAGGCTGTTGCTGCGACGCCCCAGCGTCAAGTAGCCAAGACCTACATCCAAAAGGAACTGCAGGCGGCTTTCAATCTCTGTGAGCAGGCGCTTGGCAACCTCTAAATCGTGGGAGCTCAGCTTTAGCCCCTGTATCCATTTCATCAACTCCGTGATCGGCATGTCCACGAGTTCCGTGATGGCCTTGCCTTCCACTTTCACATAGGTGGCTTCCTTGCGCAGACGTGTGCCGTGGCAGTCCGGACATTCTGTCTTACCCGTATAGCGTGCCAGCATCACACGGTTCTGTATCTTGTAGCGTGCCTCACGCAGGTAGTCAAAGAAGAGGTCGATGCACACGTCGCCACGATACCACCGGTCATCGAGCGAGAGTTCCGGATGGCGGCCATGCCACAGGATATTCTTTTCCTCCTGCGACAGCTCGTAATACGGCTTGAAGATGGGGAAACCGTTGCGTTCAGCATTTCGGATGAACTCCGTCTTCCACTCGCTCAGCTTCTCGCCGCGCCAGCATTGCACACAACCCTCATACACGCTCTTGCTGCTGTCCGGGATGACCAGGTGCGGGTCTATGCCCTGCACACTGCCCCACCCTTCACAGGTCGGGCAGGCTCCCATGGGTGAGTTGAAGGCAAAAAGCTGGTCGGAAGGTTCCTCGAACGTCATCCCGTCGGCTTCGAAACGTGTGGAGAATACATGCACGATACCGGCAGGCAGGAACTTCAGCATCATCTCCCCATGGCCCTCAAAGAACGCAGTCTCCGTGGAATCGGTAAGACGGGAATAGGGAGACTCTCCCCCCGCCCTCCCTATAAGGGAGGGAGTGGTTTGTATTTGAGCGGTCGGCGTTTCAGGCACCGATAATCGGTCTATGAGAAGATAGAGAGGATTCTTTGAGAAATTGGAATTA
This sequence comes from uncultured Bacteroidales bacterium, assembly GCA_902779845.1. Lineage (GTDB taxonomy): Bacteria > Bacteroidota > Bacteroidia > Bacteroidales > Bacteroidaceae > Physcousia. The sequence goes on from CACZCZ010000007.1 coordinate 24,947, forward strand.
TGAGATTCCTTAGAAAGTTCTGCTATATAATCCTCAATGCGCCAAATGCCATTGGTATCTGCTCCCTCCCTTATAGGGAGGGCGGGGGGAGAGTCTGTTACCACCCTCGTATATCCCTCCTGCAGATATGCCTTCAGCTGGTCTTCGAGCGTGCGGCCCTCCGGCAGGCGGATGGGACACAGGACGAGGAAACGGGTGCCGGGGGAGTATGAGAGTGCCGTCGCTATCACGTCCTCCGTGGTGTGCTTCTTCACCTCCTGACCACTGATAGGGCTATAGGTGCGACCGATGCGGGCGTAGAGCAGGCGCAGGTATTCGTAGATCTCGGTGCTGGTGCCTACGGTGGAGCGCGGGTTGCGCGAGATGACCTTCTGCTCGATGGCGATGGCGGGCGGGATGCCGCTGATGTAGTCGCATTCGGGCTTACTCATGCGCCCAAGGAACTGACGCGCATAAGCATTCAGGCTCTCCACATAGCGACGCTGACCCTCGGCATAGAGAGTGTCGAAGGCCAACGAGCTCTTTCCCGAACCGCTCAAGCCAGTGATGACCACCAACTTGTTCCTCGGGATGTCCACCGTCACATTCTTCAGGTTGTTGACGCGGGCTTTCTCAATATGTATTGACTCACCTGTTGGCATACATATTCTCGTAGTACTTCTGGTAGTCACCGCTGGTGACATTGTCCATCCAGGCCTCGTTGTCGAGATACCAGCGGACGGTGCGCTCGATGCCCTCCTCGAACTGGAGAGAAGGTTCCCAGCCGAGTTCGCGCTGCAGCTTGCGGCTGTCGATGGCATAGCGCAAATCATGACCGGCACGGTCAGTGACATAGGTGATGAGGTCCATGTCCTCGCCTTCCTTGCGACCGAGCAGGCGATCAACGGTGTTGATGACGACCTTGATGATGTCGATGTTCTTCCACTCGTTGAAGCCGCCGATGTTGTAGGTCTCGGCTATCTGTCCCTTATGGAAGATGAGATCGATGGCACGGGCGTGGTCCTCAACATAGAGCCAGTCGCGCACATTCTCACCCTTACCATAGACGGGCAACGGCTTGCGATGACGGATGTTGTTGATGAACAGCGGTATCAGTTTCTCGGGGAACTGATAGGGGCCGTAGTTGTTGGAGCAGTTGGTGACGATGGTCGGCAGGCCGTAAGTGTCGTGGAAGGCCCGCACGAAATGGTCGCTCGAAGCCTTGGAAGCGCTGTAGGGGCTGTGGGGCTGGTACTTCAGGTCCTCGGTGAAGAACTTCTCGCCGTAGGCCGGATGGGCGTCGGCAGAAGCCTTCGTGGTGAAGGGCGCCGGAACGCCTTCGGGATGTGTCATCTCCAAGGCGCCATACACCTCATCGGTGGAGATATGGTAGAAACGTTTGCCCTCGTACTTCTCAGGCAGCGACTCCCAGTAGAGTTTGGCGGCCTGCAGCAGGGAGAGGGTGCCCATCACATTAGTCTGTGCGAAGGTGAAGGGGTCCTTGATACTGCGATCCACATGGCTCTCGGCGGCGAGGTGGATGATGCCGGTGACGTGCTCCTCCTGCATCAGTTTGTAGAAGGCGTCGAAGTCGCAGATGTCCATCTTCACGAACTTATAGTTCGGCTTATACTCGATGTCCTTCAGGTTGGCGAGGTTGCCGGCGTACGTCAGCTTGTCGAGGTTGATGATACGATACTCAGGGTATTTGTTCACAAAGAGGCGGACGACATGGCTGCCAATGAAGCCGGCGCCGCCAGTGATAACGATAGAGGGAGACTCTCCCCCCGCCCTCCCTACAAGGGAGGGAGCAGTATGAACTTGAGCAGTAGTATTCATAATCTATTAGAATTAGTTTATATGATTCTCGTTGTAGCTTATATATTTAGACTATTCTATTCCTGAAAGGTAATCACCCCCTCCCTTATAGGGAGGGCGGGGGGAGAGTCTGGTGAGTCTAAAATGGGCTCTCGAAGTCCTTGAGGAAGGGTTGTTTTGTATCTTTCTCGCTGAGGATGGCCTCGTCGAAGGGAATGCGCCAGTCGATGCCGAGAGACGGGTCGCAGAGCTGGATGCCACCGTCGGCCTCGGGGTGGTAGAACTCGTCGCACTTATACTGGAACACCGCCTCGTCCGAGAGCACGGCGAAGCCATGGGCAAAGCCCTTGGTGATGAAGAACTGACGATGGTTCTCCCCTGTCAGCTCCACGGCGACATGCTGCCCGAAGGTCGGCGACCCCTTGCGGATATCCACGGCCACATCGAGGACGGCACCACGGACACAGCGCACGAGCTTCGTCTGTGTATAGGGTGGGCGTTGGAAATGCAGGCCACGCATGACGCCACGCACGCTCATACTCTCGTTGTCCTGCACGAAGGTGACGGGAAACACCTTCTCGTCGAACTCACGCTGCGAGAACGACTCGAAGAAGTAGCCGCGCGTGTCTTTGAAGATACGCGGCTCAATGATGAGCAGGCCCTCTATCGGTGTCTTGATAACTTCCATAAGAGTTCAAAAGTTCAAGAGTTCAAAAGTTCAAGAAGCTATACGCCGTCCCCGTCGTCTTCCAACTCTGCTTCACCGCGTTCGTCGCGTGTGATGACGATGCCGCCATTGGTATCGACCTTCATCAGCAGCGGCTCGAACATATCGCTCTGAGGCAGGCTAACGCTCACTGCGAAACGCAGTCCCGGGAGGGACTTGTCACACATCATCCCGTCGAGAAGTCCTTTCTTTTGGAACTCCTTCGAGAGGTATGAGCTGAAGGTCGCCTTCGTGAAACGGCGCTGAAAGACGGTCGTGCCGCCCGAACGAATGGTCAGCGTATAGACATTGTCTGCGAAGCGGTTGCCTTCGTCATCAATGATGAGCGGCAGACTGTCCGAAGACTCTCGGTGAACGGTGTAGATGAAGGTCTTGCCATCTGTGCGGAGCGTGTCGGTGAAGTCATATACCGTCATGCGCTGGATACCGTCGGCAGGTTCCTCGCTATCTGTAACGTTGGTGTTACCTGTCGCTTCAGAGGTTTTTCCTCCGCCACAGGAAATCAGCATGGCGAGCGCACATATCCAAGCAAAAGAGAAATGTTTCATTGTTTGATAGGGCAATGGGGTTAAGGGTTTAAGGAGTTTAAGATTCAGGATTCAAGAGTTCAACGATAACGACATTCGTCATTCATCATTCGTCATTCATCATTCGTCAGGATGGAATCGAGGTTGTCGGCGAGTGCCTGCATGGAGGGGAAGAGCCAGCTGGCGCCCTCGTTGAGCAGGAGCTGGGGGTCAAGCGGTCCGGTGTTGACGGCTATCGTCTTGATGCCCGCAGCCACAGCAGCACGCACGCCCAAGGGTGCGTTCTCCACGACGAGTGCTTCGTCGGCGGTGATGCCGGCTTTCTGCAGGGCCATGAGATAGGGTTCGGGGTTGGGCTTTCCATAGCGCACATCGTCGCCCGTCACCATGAGCTCTGGCGTGAATTGCCCCGGGTAGTGCTTCTCAAGCCGCGTGAGCAGCGACTGTTGAGCCGAGCCCGTCACCAGCACGCGCATCAGTCCTCGCGCGCGTACCTTATTTAATACATCCCCTGCTCCGGGCATCTCAGGAGCCTCGCCACCTCGCTTTGACATGTACTCGTTGAAGACGATGGTCTTCTTGTGGTACAGCTCGCGTGCCTCTTCCTCTGTGGCATCACGATTCCAGTAGCGGCGCGTGAAGATGCTGATGGTGCCAATGCCGGTGCGCCCTTCATGCTCAAAGGCATCGGACTCCTTCATCGGCAACCCATAGGCTGTCATCACCTTGGCCCAAGCATAGGCATGGCCCGGCATACTGTCAAACAGTACGCCGTCCATGTCAAAGAAAATGGCGCGAACAGGAGACCCACCCCCAGCCCCTCCCGTTAGGGAGGGGAGTGGCTGGCGCGAAGTGTGTTTCTCTATTTTAGAAGTTGGAGGATTCAATATATAATTCTTTATAGTTTGTACTACATATTCTATCTGATTCCGCACCTCATCATTACTGAAGCGAAGGACGCTGAAGCATAGATCCTGAAGACGTTGGGGTCGGCCTTCGTCATATTCGATCTGCACCAGCCTCCCCCCTCCCTTTACGGGAGGGGTTGGGGGTGGGTCTTTAATTACAGCCTTGCTTTGATGGTGAGGGTTTCCTGCTCGTAGCCGGGCTTACCCAACAACGCGAACATATTCTTCTTGTAGGCTTCCACACCGGGCTGGTTGAAGGCGTTGACGCCGAGGAGCTGGCAGTGGATGCCGCAAGCCTTCTCGAAGAAATAGATGAGCTGTCCAAGGTGGTAAGCGTCCAGACGCTCGATAGCAATGCGGATGTTGGGCACGCCGCCATCCACGTGAGCCAGCTGTGTGCCCAGCTCGGCCATCTTGTTCACCTCATCCACACGCTTGCCGGCGAGGAAGTTGAGGCCGTCGAGGTTCTCCTCGTCGCTGGGGAACAGCATCTTGTGCTCGGGGTTCTCCACGCTGATGACCGTCTCGAAGATGGTGCGTTCGCCATCCTGAATCCACTGACCCATGGAATGCAGGTCGGTGGTCAGGTCCACGCTGGCGGGATAGATACCCTTCTTGTCCTTACCTTCGCTCTCGCCAAAGAGCTGCTTCCACCATTCTGCCATGAAGTGCAGCTTCGGCTGATAGTTGGCCAGGATCTCTATCTTCTTACCCTTGGTGTAGAGGGTATAGCGGGCCGCGGCATACTGAGCAGCAGGATTCTCTGCCAGCGGCAGTGCTGCAGTCTTCTCCATATCCTGTGCGCCCTTCACCAGCTGATCGATGTCGAAGCCGGCAACAGCAATCGGAAGCAGACCCACGGGAGTCAGCACGCTGAAGCGACCGCCCACGTTGTCAGGAATGATAAAGCTCTTGTAGCCTTCCTTGTCAGCGCAGGTGCGGGCAGCGCCACGCTTGGCATCCGTGATGGCCACAATCACTTTCTTGGCCGTCTCCTTGCCCATCTGCTCCTCGCACTGCTTCTTCAGCAGACGGAAAGCGAGGGCTGTCTCGGTGGTCGTCCCGCTCTTGGAGATGTTGATCACGCCGAACTTCTTGCCCTTGAGGTAAGAGGTGAGTTCGCAGAGATAGTCCTCAGAGATGTTGTTGCCAGCGAAAAGAATCACGGGGTTCTTGCCATCGTTCAAGAGCCACTGGAAGCTGTTCGAGAGGGCTTCGATGACGGCCTTGGCACCCAGGTAACTGCCGCCGATACCGGCCACGACAACTGCATCGCACTCCTGGCGAAGCGTGGCGGCTACGGCCTTGACTTCTGAGAGGAAGTCTGCTGTGATGCTGGAAGGCAGATGGAGCCATCCCAGGAAATCGTTACCGGGACATGTGCCCTCTTCCAATGCTTTCTGTGCCTCAGCCACACGGGCTGCAAGGCCATTTACTTCTGCGGCGCTCACCACAGGAGCGATCTTTGCTAAATCAAGTTTTGTCATAATAGTGTTATTGTTTAAGATATTTATCGTATAGTTCTTGTGCAATCTGTATCTCGTCGCCATCCGGCGCAGCCTTGAAGGTGTCGTAGGGCAGCGAAGTGCCATTCACAAAAGGCCACTCGTAGTCGGCAAACCACTGCTGCGACGTGCAGCCATTCGCGAAGAAGGCTTTCCAGCGGGGATAGTAGTAGGCTGCCAGGAGGCCCTGCCACTCGCGGTTGGCGTAGTCGTGCAGACCGCCGTTCTCGCACTGGGCACGGTCGCCCCAAGTCGTAAGAAGCATCCGGGCGTTCTTCTCATAGAGGTCTTTCTCGGCAAGAGAACTGCCGAGCGCACGGGCCGCCTCTGTCCAACGCCCGAGTCGCAACGCGCGGCGTGTGCCCAGCAACCTATCTTGATCCAGAATGAGTCCAAGGAACTCTTCCATTTTTACCTTTTCATTTTTTATTTTTAATTCATCCAACAGTTCCTTACCGTAGTCGGCCAGGCACTGACGGGTGATATCGACGAGGTCATAGCGATAGTTGTCGTTGTCCTTCATCGCAGCGCTCACGGACAGCATCTCACGCAGCGCTGTGCGCAGGTCGGCGAAGTCCCAGTACCACGTGGAGTTCGCCCAACTGCTGACGGTTCCAGGCGTCAGCGACGGACGCATCAGGAATACGCTCTCCGTGGTGCCTTGCTGGGCGTCGTTAGGACAATTGTATATGCCAGAGGCCAGTCTCTGCCAAACAGAGAGCAAAGTCTTGAAACTTGAATCCTGAAACTTGAAACGACCAAGCCCATAGCGCATCTTCACATAATCTGCAATCCATGTGGCACGGGTGTAGTCGGTATTGGTCCAAGGCAGCGCGTAGAGCAAGTCATAGAGCATGGCGTTGTTCTCGATGCCTTCGGGGAGGGCACCAATGCCCACGAGCCGGTTCTCTGCCTTGTTGTTGCGAGCCGCGTAGAAGCAATCGATCAGGCGATCCACACGACCAAACAGACCTACATTGCCGCCAAAGTTCGACACCTGTCCCCACACCCAGTCATGGGAAGACCCCTCATGGTCGGGGGTGAATCCTGTGTGATGACCGCTGCACGAGGTGTCAGCGTATTGGTCGCCATGCAAATCAAGGATGATGAGCCTGCCACACGGAACGGTGTGGGTGACAAGGGTCGTGGGGTTCTCCTGCCAGTGCTGCACCACCCACACGGCCTTCGGGTCGTAAGCCTGCAGGGCCTCCCACATCCCAGCCACCGAGGCCTTAGCATCGGTAGCGCCACGCGGCACACCACCTTCATGGAAGGGATCTATGGCCCAATGGTGGGGCGTGCAGACATCGCCGTACAGGGCGTTGAAGGCAGCGTAGTACTTCGCCGCGAACTCCTGCAGACGTTCCGTATTGTTGACGAAGGCGGGACGTGCGAAAGAGCACCAGCTGCCGCTATCTACGATGTCCGAGGGCTGCCATGCTGCCACCTGCGAGGCTTTGGCCTGCAGCAGGAACTCCTTGGGAATCATCCCGACATAGCCCGGCACCACGGGCGACATCCCGAACTCCGTCATACGACGGAAGATCTGACGTGCCAGCTTACGCCGCTGCGTGTACCAGCTCTGGGGCTGCGGTCCGCCCCAGGCGGTGAGGTTGTTCATGAAGAACCAGCCGTAGTAGGCGCTGCCCGAGACGAAGGTGTTGACGGCCTCGGGCGTATAGCCGTAGCCCTTCTCCAGCACCTCTTTCCACACACACTCCATCCCGGCGACGGCCAACGGCATGTTCACGCCATGCAGCGCCATCCAGTCGAGTTCCTGCTGCCAACGTTCCCAGCCCCAGAAGGCCATGGAGTAGCTGTAGGTACAGAAGTTGAGGTAGTAGCGCCAAGGGACACTGGCGGTGTGGGTCTCTCCGGCACAAGCGGGTAGTGAAGACGGGAGTGTGGCCGTGGGGCTGTTCCATGAGATGTCGATGCCGGCATAGTGCTGCAGGTACCAGTTGATGCCGGTGGCAATGGCGATAGGGTCTGAACCGATGACGCGAACCTTGCAACCGTCGCAGGACAGCGTGAACTGTTGTGCCTCGCCGCTTGTGATGCTCCATTCAAACTTCTTGGCATCACCGTTGTGGGGCAGAACACGCGAGAGCAGCCCGCCGATGGGGTCGGCAGCTACACAAATGAAAAATGAAAAATGAAAAATGAAAAAAAAGAGAGCCCTGCGCCAAGAAAAACCTACTTGACGTAAGAGAAGTTGCTGTTGGTAATCCTTATTCATCATTCGTCACTCGTCATTCATCATTCGTCATTCGTCATTCATCATTCGTCACTCGTCATTCTCTACCTAAAGCTATCCGTCAGCAGTTTGATTTCCACCATCGGTGCTATGCGCTCATAGAGGATGTTATATACCGCATCAAGAATGGGCATATTGACGTGCAGGTGTCGGTTGATCTCCTTCATACACTTGGCACCGAAGTAACCCTCGGCTATCATCTCCATCTCGATCTGTGCACTCTTCACGCTGTACCCCTGCCCTATCATCTGTCCGAAGACACGGTTGCGCGAGAACTGGCTGTAGCCCGTCACGATGAGGTCACCCATGTAGCAGCTCTCAAAGATGCTGCGCTGGATGGGATGCACGGTGGCCAGGAAGCGGTTCATCTCCTGCAGGGCGTTAGACATGAGCACGGCCTGGAAGTTGTCGCCGTACTTCAAGCCCTTGCAGATACCCGCTGCGATGGCATAGACGTTCTTCAGCACCGAGGCATATTCGATGCCGATGACATCGCGCGAGGTCTTCGTCTTCACGTAGCTCGATGCCATCATGTCCGCGAAGGCCTGCGCCTTCTCCTCGTTGGAGCACCCCACGGTGAGGTAGGTCAGACGCCCCAGCGCCACCTCCTCGGCGTGCGAGGGGCCGGCGATGACGGCGAGGTTGTCGTCGGGTACATTATAAACTTGATGAAAGAACTCCGAGACACAGAGGTTCTCGTCGGGCACAATACCCTTGATGGCGGTGACGTTGAACTTATCGCGCAGGCGTACCTTCAGTTTCTTCAGATGGCCCTTGAGATAGGGCGAAGGCGTCACCCAGATGAGCGCATCGGCGTGCTCCACGACCTCGTTGATGTCGCTGGAGAAATGGATACGGCTGACATCGAAGTGTACGCTGGTGAGGTAGGCCGGGTTGTGACTCAGGCGCATGAAATCATCGATACGGTCCTGACGACGCAAGTACCACCAGATGCTGTCGTTCTTCTCCAGCATCATCTTAGCGATGGCCGTAGCCCACGAGCCGCCGCCCATGATAGCTATGGTTCCTATGCTGTCCACTGTGCGATGGCGTCCTGTGAGGGACGTTCGATTTCCAACTTATATTTCTTGACAATCTCGATGATCTGCTGCTGGAGCTTGGCAGGGGCTACGCCTTTCAGCGTGGCTACGAGGTTGTAGCCGGCCTTGCGCAAGATGGGGATGATGTCGGCGGGCACGCCCAGGGCTTGGAAGGCCTCGTCCTTGTCGCGCGGCGCCTTCACCTCGGGTTTCATCTGCGGGAAGAGCATCACCTCGCCGATGGCGAACTTGCCTGTGAGCAGCATCACCAGACGGTCGATGCCGATGCCGATACCGAAGGTGGGGGGCATTCCGTACTGCAGGGCGCGCAGGAAATCCTGATCGATGATCATGGCCTCGTCGTCGCCCTTGTCGGCAAGCTTCATCTGCTCGATGAAGCGCTCCTCCTGATCGATGGGGTCGTTGAGCTCGGAGTAGGCGTTGGCCAGCTCCTTGCCGTTGACCATCAGCTCGAAGCGCTCGGTGAGGCCGGGCTTCGAGCGGTGCATCTTCGTCAGCGGCGACATCTCCACGGGGTAGTCGGTGATGAAGGTAGGCTGGATGAAGGTGCCTTCGCACGTCTCACCGAAGATTTCATCGATGAGCTTGCCCTTGCCCATGGTCTCATCCACCTCGATACCGAGTTTCTTGGCCACGGCGCGAATCTCGTCCTCATTCATGGGATAGAGGTCGTAGCCGGTCTTCTCCTTGATGGCATCGAGAATGGGCAGACGACGGAAGGGGGCCTTGAAGGAGATGACCTGACCGTCGATCTCCACCTCGGGCTTGCCATTCACAGCCGTGCAGATCTGCTCCAGCATCCGCTCAGTGAAGCCCATGCCCCAGTTCAGGTCCTTGTAGCTCACGTAGAGCTCCATGCAGGTGAATTCGGGATTGTGGGTCTTGTCCATTCCTTCATTGCGGAAGTTCTTGCCCATCTCATAGACGCCCTCGAAGCCGCCCACAATGAGACGCTTCAGGTAGAGCTCCGTGGCGATACGCATATACATATCCTGGTTCAGGGCGTTGAAATGGGTCATGAACGGACGTGCCGAAGCGCCGCCGGGGATGTTCTGCAGGATGGGAGTATCGACCTCCGTGTAGCCGGCCTCGTCGAGGATGCGGCGCATCGTGCGGATGATGGTGGCGCGCTTCAGGAACGTCTCCTTCACACCGGCGTTGACGACCAGATCCACATAACGCTGACGATAGCGCAGCTCGGGGTCGTCGAAGCTGTCATAGACATTACCCTCGGCGTCCGTCTTCACCACAGGCAGCGGCTTCAGGCTCTTGCTCAGCAGCGTCATCTCCATGACATGCACGCTGATCTCACCGGTCTTCGTGCGGAAGACATAACCCTTCACGCCGATGAAGTCGCCCAGGTCAAGGAGTTTCTTAAACACCACGTTGTACAGATCCTTGTTCTCGTCCGGACAGATGGCATCGCGCTGCACATACACTTGAATCCTTCCCTTACTATCCTGCAACTCCGCGAAGCCGGCCTTGCCCATGATGCGCTTTCCCATGACGCGCCCGGCGATGCTCACGACGGGACTGTTCTCGGGTGTCGCGGTCTCACGTACATCATTGCCCTCCTCGTCCTTGCCGACGATGGGCAGGTCCACGAAGCTGTTGATGATATCCGTGCTCCAAGCAGTGACGGGGAACTCGGCGGCAGGATAAGGCTCTATGCCCATATCGCGCAGCGCCTGCATATTCTGACGGCGAACGATTTCCTGTTCGCTCAACTCAAGTACTTTCAAGTCCAACATATATGATTCTGCAATTTGACGATTTCTATTTTATTATTCGCGGCAAAGATACAACAAAAAATCGAGAGCAAGGGCAAGGAAATTCTTAAAAATGGTTGAAAGAAGCGAGTTTCAGGCATCACGGACAAAAAGTTCATGCTTTCGGTCAAAAAACATAGCCTCCGCACACCGTAAAGCACGTAACTTTGTGCCCGAAATCATCACCCATCCTAAATCTTTACACAAGAAACGCTAAACATTAAACGAATAATCATATCGTATGAAAGAATCCCTTATCCAGCAGTCTTACGAGATTGCACGTGAACGTTATGCCGCCATCGGAGTGGACACCGACAAGGCGATTGAACAACTGGAAAAGACACCCATCAGCCTGCATTGCTGGCAGGCCGACGACGTAGTAGGCTTCGAGCGCAACGAAGCCCTCAGCGGCGGTATTCAGACCACCGGCAACTACCCGGGTCGTGCACGTAATATAGAAGAGGTACGCGCCGACGTGGCCTTCGCCAAGAGCCTCCTCGCCGGCAACCACCGTCTGAACCTGCACGAGATCTACGGCGACTTCGGCGGACAGTTCGTGGATCGCGACCAGGTGGAGATCAAGCACTTCGAGAGCTGGATACAGTGGGCCAAGGAGCAGGGCATGAAACTCGACTTCAACAGCACCAGCTTCTCACACCCCAAGAGCGGCAACCTCACCCTCAGCAACCCCGACCCCGCCATCCGCGAGTTCTGGATTGAGCACACCAAGCGCTGCCGCCGTATCGCCGACGCCATGGGTAAGGCTCAGGGCGACCCCGCCATCATGAATATCTGGGTGCACGACGGCTCGAAGGACCAGACGGTAGAGCGCAAGCGCTACCGCGAGATCTTCGCCGAGAGCCTCGACGAAATTCTGAAGGAGGACCTGCCCGGCATGAAGACCTGCCTCGAAGCCAAGCTCTTCGGCATCGGCCTCGAGAGCTACACCGTTGGTTCCCATGACTTTGTCGCCGGCTACTGCGCCACCCGCAAGCTGATGTACACGCTCGACACAGGTCACTACGAGCAGACGGAAAACGTCTCCGACATGGTCGCCTCGCTGCTCCTCTTCGTGCCCGAACTGATGCTCCACGTCTCTCGCCCCATCCGTTGGGACAGCGACCACGTCACCATCATGAACGACCAGACGCTGGACCTCTTCAAGGAACTCATCCGCGCCGATGCCCTCAACCGTGCACACATCGGTCTCGACTACTTCGATGCCAGCATCAACCGCATCGGAGCATATATAATAGGTACGCGCGCTACACAGAAGTGCCTCCTCCAAGCCCTCCTCGAGCCCCTCGCCAAGCTGCGCGAATACGAGGATCGCGGCCAGCACTTCGAACGCCTCGCCCTCCTCGAGGAAGCCAAGTCCCTCCCCTTCGGCGCCGTCTTCGACTACTTCAACCTCAAGAACAACGTCCCCGTCGGCGAGTCCTTCATCCCCGCCATTCAGGAGTACGAAAAGAACGTTACCAGCAAGAGGTAACCCGGAAGCCGCAAAGCTGCAACTGACCAGCCTCTCACGCGCGCACGCGCGATAAATTTTCCTCAAAATAACCTACACACCGTCACCCTTGAACGTAAGTTGCAGATTTGCAATGCGTTCAGAGGTGACGGTTTTGGTGTAGGATAGCTGAAAAGGTGTAGGTTTTAACACTTTTTTCTCATTCTCACGCCTCAGCTCATCCTTTTCGCCACCTCTCCCCTCCCCTTTCTCATCTTCAACCCCTCTTATCCTCCACCATCATTTCCCTACCCCCACAGCCATCTTCCTTATCCTCCGCTCCCTTCTCCCCCTTTCGCAGCTCCTCTCATGCCCATCTCCAACCTCACATATCAGCATCTTTTAATTATTCCATGGCCTTGGAACAATCATTCTATGGTCACGGAATAATCATTCCAAGGCCATGGAATAATCGCCAAATTGTGATTTATCGAGCAAAAGATTTGGTTGTGTCGGGCAAAAGCATTACCTTTGCGGACGTTATGAATGCCTCTTTAAATATATGTCATTATGGAGATAAAATTCACAATCGCTAAACGCGCCGCGACCCCTGCCGAGGGAGGCGAGATTCGTCTGCAACCTCGTTTGGAGAAACGTCCTACCGTCAATGCCATTGAGTTCCAACGCAGCCCATCTCGTCTAAATTCCTCCATTTCATCGGGAGAATTGGTACATGCTTTGGGCGATTTGCAGCGCATCATGCTCCACGAAATGGAGAAAGGCAACGCCGTCAACCTGCCAGGTATCGGCACCTTCCGGCTCTCCCTCAAAGGCGAGATCGAGGTGAAAGACGGCTACTATCACGGTCGCGATGTCCACGTCGTCGGCATCAACTTCCAGCCCGACCGCGAGCTGTTGTCTGAAGTCAAGAAATTCAAGGTCAGCCAGGTACCCTTCGGACAGGCATTCCACACGGAAGAGGATGACATCAACGAGCGCTTCACTGCCCTCTTTGCCGACCACGAGACCATCACGCACAAAAACGTCCGTTATGCCTTCGAGCTGACCCTCACGCCCCACCGTGTCAGCTCCCTCCTCCAGCGCCTCGTCCGCGAAGGCCGCCTCATCCGCATCGGCGACGGCTGCCAAACCCGCTATCGCCCCGCCCCCGGCCATTTCGGTCGCTGAAAGCAGAGGGTGTTGAAACACAGACTACTGAAAGAAGACTATCAAACGGTTACAAATTGTAACGCTTTCAAACCCCATGCATCTGACGGCAAGATGCGCCTGACCGACGTGGCTGATACAGAGCAGCAAACTCGGCCGCAGCATCATTTCAAAATCGAAGACCTGCGACCATCTGTTGCCTGACAAAACAATAGAGATGCCAAGATGATTATTAATGTTTACCTGCATCGGGAGCGGCATTTTCCTAAATAATTGCACCAAGAATGTCACATTTCCGTAAAATAATTACGGAGTTTGAGCATTTTTCTATATATTTGCGGCGAAAATACTAAAAAAGTGCTTATGCTTATCAAATTTGCCGTAAAAAACTTCCGAGGCTTTGCTGAAAGGATTGAGTGGGACCTGTCGCATCCCAATAACTACACATTCAACACATACGCCATTAAAGAGGGCATCATCAAGAATGGTATTATCTATGGCCCTAACGGGTCCGGGAAGTCGAACTTTGCCCTGGCAATTTTCGATATAGAGAATCACCTGTCTGCCAAATGGAAGAAGACAGACTATTACACAAACTTTGTTTATACCGGCGCTCCCACTTCACCCGTTGAATTCGAATATCTGTTCAAATTCGGCAATGATATTATTGAATATAGATACTCGAAGAATTCCGCCGGATTATTATTATCTGAGTCATTACGTGTGAATCAGAATCTGATTTTCAGGAAGGATGAGTCCATCTTTGAGATTGACGAGAGCCAATTTAAAATAGAAGCAGCGATTAAAGAAAGCTTCAAACAAAATGTGAACAGTGTTTCTGTCATCAATTTTTTGACGGCTTCATTCCCTTTTTCACAGGATCACTATATCGTCAAACTCATTCTGTTTGTGAACTCCATGTTGTGGTTCAAGAACTTGGACAGCCGTGAATTCATTGGATTAGAAACTGCCAGTTTTAACATAGAAGAATTTATTATTCAGAACAAGTATGTTGAAGACTTTACAGATTTCTTAGCAAAGGTAAGTGACCAGCATTTCAAGTTTGTAACACCCAAAGAAGGCGATAAGAATCTTTATTGTGAGATAGAGGGAAATACCATTCCCTTCCTTTTAATGGCATCTACGGGAACTCAAGCATTGGAATTACTTTATGTTTGGATTAAAAGGATGTCAGCAGCTTCGTTTGTCTTTATTGACGAGTTTGACGCCTTCTATCATTTCAAGTTGGCTTTCGAAGTCTGCAAACAATTGTTCCATCTCGATTGCCAAGTGTTCACATCTTCTCACAACACCTATCTGATGACGAACGATTTGCTTCGCCCCGATTGCAACTTTATTCTACAAAACAACAAGATTAAGCCCCTGCATGCTTGCACAGATAAAGAATTGAGATTCGGACATAATATTGAAAAACTATTCCGTGGAGGAGCATTTGAGGTATGATACTATTTATATTTGAAGGTAAGGACGACAAGACTTATTTTGAGTCTCTCAAACGACTTTTCTTCCCAGAGAAGTCGGAGACCTTCGTATGCACATATAATAGCAACATCTATTCGCTCTATACAAAGCTGAAAGCTCATGACGCGCTGAATGGCAAGTTAGAAGTAAATACTGTGTCCGTCTTCAAGGAAATCCTGACAGAAAAAGGTGACAACACATTAAAGGACATCAGAGAAGACGAGGTTTCTGAAATCTATCTCTTCTTTGACTACGATTTCCAGGAGAAACATAGAACGCTCGAAGAGAACAACAAACATCTGAGTGAGATGCTTGACTATTTCACAGACGAGACAGGCAACGGCAAGCTCTACATTAACTATCCTATGGTAGAATCTCTTCGCTACACCAAAGAATTGCCAGACGATAATTATTGGAGCTATACAGTAACTCGTCAGAAGTGCCAAGAGGAAAGTTTCAAGCATCAGGTTCACGAGTTCTCATTCTACAAGTCAAATCTGGAATATCTCGTGCTCACCATCAAACCTGCAGACGACGAAACCAAGATTCAGCAGAAGACAGATGCGGCCAAAACGAATTGGCTTCATCTTGTCACAATGAACACAAGCAAGGCTAACTACATTTGCAATGACAAGGCCGAGCTTCCTGAAGAAGTTAATTCACAGAAAGAGATATACGATAATCAACTTGCCAAGTATGTAGATACAGAAGAATGCAAGGTCGCCATCCTTAATGCGTTTCCGATATTCTTGTTCGACTACTTTGGCAAAAAGATTGTCAGTGACAGAAAAGAAACAGACAGAACCGAATAAATATGGAAAACAAAGAACCTGAATACGTTTACATACTCACTAATCCCAGCTTTCGCGATGATTGGGTGAAGATTGGCATAGAACCAAGTACTTTTCGTACATCTGAAAATGAAACATATACGCTTCAATCTGATATATTCAGCTAAGACCGGTGCTGTGAGACCAAAAAGTAGAACTAAATAATTAGTTTCAAGCAAAGTTCTTGAATGACAAAATGAACGTTTAATAACGACATGTATGGAAGAGAAACAGATTATAGCAAATTCTATAATAGAAGAACCTTCGGTATTTCCGAACGTGCAATACTGGTGGCTAAATAACAGCTCAGAAATATGGGATATAGAAGAATGTGCAATTGGAGACGAAAAAACGCTTTTATCCGTTAACAAAAAATGGGATGGCAAGAATCTTAACAAGCGCGATATAGATTTTATAAAATGGTTAGATTGCTATCTTGTCAACACAAAAGACAATCCACGTATCGGGATTCCTATATCGCGCAGAGAAATGGCGACTTCTTTTCTCGACTACTGTGGTATCAAAGTTGACGAAAAGGGATTGAAGACGGAGGCTTATCCCCGCTTTAAGGAGCTGTTACCAACGTACATTAAGGGGTCAACCTACGTGATGAATCCTGAGGTTGTGCTTTTATCGAAGAGCGATAAAGATAACAAGTTCAGACATTGTGCAGCATGGCAATATCCAAATAATCCAGATGGATCTATTCGAACAGACAAGAATGGCAACAGATTCCCCCGCGTACTAACACCCAGCCTACGTTGTTATTACTTTTATCGCAAGACTGAAGTTCCTCGTTATTCCTACGACAAGAAACATATTGGCGATAAAGATTATGTGCAACCTGCGCCTAACAAAGATCCAGAGATTGGATACCCTGGCATTAAAAGTATTACTCCATCAAGTATGACAGCTTCTACAGATGTCCATAAAGGGGACTATGTCCTTTTATATGAACATGCTACTAAACAAATAACAGGCCTTCTGAAAATTGTAAATGTAAATAGCAATCAGATTACATTACAAATCACGGAAATATATGACGAACCGGTATCTGTGGACAATACTGATGGAAACGAATATCTCTCTGAAGATTTAGATAGATTCATACCTTTAGACTATAAGGAATATAAAAACATTAGGAAAGGAATTGTATTAAAGAATCCGGAGTATGGTAATAGGAAGTATTCTCATGAAGATCTACTAAAAACAGCATTTATTGATAAGTCATTGTTAGATGATATCTATCAAACATTGATGGAAAAAAAATGTGTCATTCTACAAGGTGCACCTGGTGTCGGAAAAACTTACCTTGCGAAACGAATTGCATATTCTCGAATGGGATTGAAAGATGACAGTCGAATAGAGTTCGTGCAATTCCACCCCAATTACACGTACGAGGATTTTGTCATAGGATACAAGCCTAATAATGAGTCTAAACAGAGCGAAGGGAAGAAAAACGACGGAAGCTTTATTTTAAGAGATGGCGTATTTAAGGCGTTTTGTGAAAATGCGAAAAAGGCTTCTAATTCAAAGAAAGATTATTACTTCATTATTGACGAAATCAACAGAGGGAACACAAGCAAGATTTTTGGCGAGGTATTTTCTTTAATAGAAAAAAACTATAGAAACCAACGTATTAAATTAGCATACTCTCAAAAGTCATTCAGGATTCCCCAGAATGTTTATATCATCGGCTTGATGAATACTGCTGACAGAAGTCTAGCAATGATTGATTTTGCATTACGTCGTCGCTTCCGATTTATTACTATAAAACCTGCTTTCCAGTCTGACTCCTTTAAGAAATATCAAAAGGAAGTTAACAACAAGACCTTCGATAAAGTTATTGAGGGTATAGTAGTCCTTAATGAAACTATCAAAAAAGACCAGTCTCTAGGCGAAGGTTTCTGCATCGGACATAGTTATTTTTGTCTTAATCCCAAAGATGTCAATAAAGGAACATTGTATAGAATCCTAGAGTATGAAATAATTCCCATGCTTCAAGAATATTGGTTTGATAACGAAGGAAAATTCAATGAGGAAGCACGTAAATTACGAAACACTTTGAAATGACAAAAGATAAGAACATACTCATTCACAATATTTATTATATGTTGACCTATGCTTTTAGAGATTTTAGGTTCAACATAGATGAATATATTGCTGGTGAACATTTTGAAGAGATTCACGATTTGTTCGCCGAGATATTAATTCGTGGAGTTTCTTCTCTTCTCAAACATGGACTATTCAAAACATACAAGAACTGTGAAGGTGAACTATCTACTATCCGTGGTAAAATATACTTATATAAAACCTATGAGATAGGACGCACTAAACCTTATCAGGCATATTGTTCTTATGACGAGCTCTCAGAGAACAATATTTATAATCAAATATTGAAAACAACGCTTCTGCATATATTACAATGTACTAATGTGAGTTCTTTCCGTAAAGATACCATTAGAAGTATGTTGAGATTTTTTCATGAAATAGATAATATCAATCTTCAAACGATTAGATGGAATATCATTAGCTTTGATAGAAGGAATAAGAGCTATCAAATGCTTCTCCTTGTTTGTGAATTCATTCAAAAGAGTTTGTTAATGACAACGGAAAATGGGACATACAAAATGACATCTTTATCCGACGATAATATGTGTCTTTTGTTCCAGAGGTTTGTCCTTGCATACTTTCAAAAACATTACCCTAAAACAAATGCTCGCTCCGAACAGATATCATGGAATTTCAAGAAAAAAGGGGACAATGACAGTATACTACCAATAATGCAGACTGATATCATGCTATCATTAGGTGAACGAACGTTAATTATTGACACGAAATATTATTCGCATGTTTTACAAACAAATTATAACAAATCAACAATTCATAGTTCACACTTATATCAACTTTACGCATATGTCAATAACTATGATACTGCGCACACAGGTAATGTAGACGGAATGTTATTATATGCTAAAGTAGAAGAAGATTTTTCACCAGATATTGAAAACGAGTTCTCGGAAGGCAATAAAATATATGTACGCACACTTGACTTGTACCAAGACTTTCAAGGAATTTGCGCTCAACTTGAAAAATGTATCGACATATAGTTTTGAGGCCATGAATTTGAATATTCTATATTATAAATATGTGGACTTTTGCAATGTAAGTTAAAATAAACAATACCCTTGAACTTAAAGACTGAATTTATTGCAAATGAAAAAAGGTAATAACATAAATAATGAGATATGACATAAGAAAATAAAGACATACTAGTGAAGACAAGAAAAGAGTCTGAAGCAAATAGACATTGACATCCATCATACGGAGGAAATCAGAAGCATGGCCTTGAATATAGGGGGCTGTTGATATCATAAATGCCAAAGAAAGCTATCATATGACAGAAGACAAGCGAGAGAGGCTGTGGAGACCGGTGGATCCTACGCGGCACCATCGTGAAAAGAGATGGGACTACCGGGGGCGTGCCATCTATCACTTCACGCTGCCGGTGGAGGGGCGTTATCCGCTGTTTGGAACACTCGAGGGCGATAGTGCTGAAACGGCGGCGGTAAGGCTCAATGCTTACGGGCGGCGGGTGTGTCAGATGCTCAGCGGACTGGCGCAGTTCTACAAGGGGAAAGGCTATGCGCTGAAAGTGCTGGCGCAGATGGTGATGCCGGACCATGTGCACCTGGTAATCCAGGTGCTGGAACCGCTCCCGCAAAGCATTGGAGCCGTGGTGCGGGGATTCAAGAGCGCGTGCACCAAGGTGTACAAGGAGGAGTTCTATGGCAGCGGCGAAAACGCCGCTGAAGTGCACGGGGGAGAAAGGGACGCCGCTGAAGTGCACGGGGGAGAAAGGGATGCAGCTGAAGTGCACGGGGGAGATGATGAAGTGCACAGAGGGGAAGAGAGCGGCGCGAGAGGGGATGAGGGCGGCGCGAGAGGGGATGAGGGCGGCGCGAGAGGGGATGAGGGCGGCGCGAGAGGGGATGAGGGCGGCGCCCCCGTGCATTTTGTCCGCATCTTTGCGGACAGGGGTAGTGTCTGGCAAAAAGACCCCGCCTACTACCACGAGCGCATCCTTCATGCACCGGGCCAGTTGCGCAGGATGATTGACTATGTGAAGGATAATCCGCGGCGGCTGTGGCTCAAGACCCACAACCCCGACCTCTTCAAACTGCACCGACGAACGGAGGCTGCCGGCCTGTCGTTCACGTCGATGGGTAATCATTTTCTCCTCAACTGGCCTGACGGCCAAACGGTGGAGATGTCACGCAGCGCCAACAGCGAACAGATACAAGAGCGCCTGCAAACGGTGCTGGCAGCGGCGCACAACGGAGCGATTACCTATACTGCGGCTATCAGCAAAGGCGAGCAACACATTGCTCGTTCTTTACGCCAGCAAGGTTATCCGCTGGTAGTGCTGCTCAATGATGGTTTCCCCAAGGAAGGGTCACCTCATGAGCGATACTACAAACCTGGGGGTGTCTATTTCGAGGCGTGTTCGAAAGGGCAGTTATTGCTGCTGGAGCCCACCGAAGAGGCGTTCCTCGATGCTTCTATACAGGAGGCTGTGGAAGCGGCACTGCGCCGTAAAGCTGAAGAACGACATTACAGCTATACGCCCATTCCTGTCACCTCTCAGCGTTATCGCTTTATGGCGCTCAACGAGATGGCCAGGCGGTTGGCGAATCGATGATGCCTTCAGCGGAGGGTTCGTAGGGTTTTCCGCAAAAATAATTTTGAAAAAGTAGCGCATTTTTAGCTTTTCATTTCTCTCTTTTCTTTTTATAGTGTATATTTGCAGGCGAAAAAGAAGAAATGATATTCAATTGAACGAAATAACATGGGTAAATCATCGTCTTTGAAGAGTACTATTGCAGTATCTCTCAACAACTATCTCGATGCGGGAGCTATCGTGGCAGGTGCCAGCGGCATCACGCTATGGCAGAACTATCTTGGACTGAGCGAGATGCATCTGGGATGGCTGAATGCCATCAGCGCCAACGCACTTGGCGCAGCCATCGGGGCTATCATCGGCGGCTTCCTGGCCGACAAGTTCGGGCGTAAGTTCATCTTCACCTACAACCTGCTGGTGTATATGCTCGGCGTGCTCATCGTGATGCTGTCCGTGAACTTCCCGATGCTACTGTGCGGTTTCCTCGTCACGGGCATCAGCGTGGGCGTCGGCGTGCCGGCATCGTGGACGTATATCTCGGAGAGTTCTGAAGTGAACAACCGCGGACGTAACATCTGCATCTCGCAGATGTCATGGGGCTTGGGGCCCATGATTATCCTGCTGTTCGGGATGCTGTTTGCTCCCGGCGGTTACCTCTATGGCATTGTGGAATCTATTGCTCACGCCGTCATCGGTGCTGATGCTGCCGAAGCCGCTGTGCAGGTGTTCTCGTCGCGCGTGGTGTTCTTCACGCTGTTCGTGGTGGCCTTCATCGCTTGGAACCTGCAAAGGCAGTTGGAGGAGAGTAAGGAGTGGGAGGCCCCCCTGTCGTCCCTCGAGGGGGACACAACACCGTCTTCCAAGCCGTCGATAGCAGACAATATGAGGTTGTTGTTCACGAATAAGATTGCCGTGAAGACCGTCGTTTTCCTCGCCTCTATCTATCTGACATGGAACCTAGTGGCCAGCGTCATGGGCTTCTTCCAGCCTCACATCTATGAGACAGCAGGCGGGTTGAGCAACGAATATGCCAACATGATGAGCTGCGCAGGATGGCTCGTGGTGGTTGTGGTGACGTTCTGCCTCTCGTTCTTCATTGACCGACTGCCGCACAAGCTGTTCTATGTCCTTGGCCTCGTGGCCGCATTGGCAACGTGGGTCGTGATCATCAACGGTGTCACGGGCGTTGGCAGCCTCTGGGCATTCGCCATCCTGTGGGGCGTCAATGGCGGCTTGAGCGTGCAGATCTTCTATGCCCTGTGGGGCAGCGAGTTGTTCCCCGCCAAGTTCCGTGCAGGTGCCCAGGGCCTGATGTTCTTCCTCGTGCGTGGTCTGTCCGCAGCGTGGGGCCTCATCTTCACCTTCATCTATGGCGAGAACGGCGAAGGCTTCACGTTGGCAGCGTGGTGCATGATTGCCCTGCTGGCACTCTCGCTCATCATCGGCGTCATCGGTGCTCCCGACACGCGCGGCAAGAGCCTCGCTCAAATCACGAAGGAGCGCTACGGCGACAATATCTGAGCAAGGCTCATTCTCATACGTCTCATCTTTTACACATCTATCGACTATGTCATTCTTAAGAGCGCTCTTAGCTATCTTCTTCCCACCCCTTTCTGTCATCGACCGCGGTTGTGGCTCGGTGCTGATTGTGTTGATACTCACCCTCTGCGGTTGGGTGCCGGGCGTGATTGCCGCCCTGATCATCCTGAACAAGAACTCGTAAGCCAACAGGAAGGAATGAAGCCATTAAACTTTTAAACTCTTAAACTCTTAAACCAAACATATGAAAAGTATCTTAGAGGGGCGCGAGGCGCTCAAAAAAGCCGTGGGCGACGTAGCAGAAGTTGCCGGTTACCTATGGCAGAAGGGTTGGGCCGAGCGCAACGGCGGCAACATCACGGTAAACATCACGGAGCTGGTGGACGATGCCATTCGCGCGCTGCCCGCCATCTCACCCGTCTATCAGATCGGCACTACCCTGCCCCATCTGAAGGGCTGCTATTTTTACTGTAAAGGAACACAGATGCGCATGCGCGACTTGGCACGCTGGCCGATGGACAACGGCAGCATCATCCGCATCCTTGACGGCTGCGCCAGCTATGTCATCATCGCCGACAATCCTGTGAAGCCCACGAGCGAGCTGCCCTCACACCTGGCCGTCCATGACTATCTGCTGGCCAAGGGCTCGCCCTACCGCGCCAGCCTCCACACCCACCCCATCGAGCTGGTGGCGCTGACCCACAACAAGACATTCATGGAGAAAGACGTGGCCACGAAGATGCTGTGGTCGATGATTCCCGAGACGAAGGCGTTCTGTCCGCGCGGACTGGGTATGGTGCCTTACATGCTGCCTTCGAGCGTAGAACTCGCCGACGCCACCATCAAAGCCATCGATGATGACTACGACGTGGTGATGTGGGAGAAGCATGGGGTGTTCGCCGTCGATACGGACATCATGAGTGCCTTCGACCAGGTCGATGTGCTCAACAAAGCCGCTCTCATCTACATCGCCGCCAAGAACATGGGCTTCACGCCCGACGGCATGACAGACGCGCAGATGCAGGAGCTCAGCGATGTCTTCGGACTGCCGAAGTAGGACTCTCCCCCGACCCCTCCCTAAACAGGGAGGGGCGTATTTACCTGGACTTTAGCCAACGGATTGCCTCACCCACCAACAGGACGGGTGAGGTGATTGCTATAATGATGAGCCAGTCGAGAGGACGGAGGGGGACGACATTGAACATCGGACCGCCGACCTCAACAATAAAGATCTGGCCGAAGAAGATGAGGGCAGCGATGGTCAGGAAGCCTTTGCAGCCACGCAACTGCAGGGCGCTCTGTCCCGTGAGGAAAGCGCGGGCATTGAAAAGGTTCCAGAACTGCAGCATCACAAAGGCGGTGAAGAAAAGCGTATGCTCGCGCGGTGTGAAACCGTCACGCTCCAACCACCACAGCAGAGCGGTCATCAACAGGAAGAAGAGGCCGCCGACACTGAGGATGAACCACCACATGGGGGTAGAGATGATGAACTTACGACGGTCGCGCGGACGCTCGTGCATGACAGCCGGGGAAGGCGGCAGCGAAGCCAAAGCCATCGCGGCGAAAGTGTCCATGATGAGATTGACCCACAGCATCTGGGTGACAGTGAGCGGTGCCTCGGTGCCCATCATCGCACCGGCGAGGACGGTGAGGCAGGCACAGACGTTCACCGTGAGCTGGAACAGGATGAAGCGCTGGATGTTGCGGTAGAGAGAACGTCCCCAGAGAACAGCACGCCCGATGCTGGTGAAGGAGTTGTCGAGGATGGTGATGTCCGAAGCTTCCTTGGCGACGGCGGTGCCATCACCCATGGAGAGCCCTACATGGGCAGCGTGAAGGGCTGGTGCATCATTGGTGCCGTCGCCCGTGACAGCGACGACTTCACCGCGTGCCTGCAGCGCCTGAACCAACCGTTTCTTGTCCATGGGCCGGGCACGCGCGATGATGACGATGTCACCCGCCCGCTCACACAGTTCCTCATCAGAGAGCGCTGCGATTTCAGGGCCAGTGAAAACATGTCTTTCACTTGCCGACACATCATCCCCCACCTCCATCAATCCGATTTGGCGGGCTATCTCTGTGGCGGTAGCAGGTGTATCGCCTGTAACAATCTTCACGGCGATGCCTGCTTCCAGACATTCCTGCACGGCTGCCGGGACATCCGCACGCACAGGGTCAGCGATACCGACGAGCGCGTCGAGGACGGGCGTAGCAGCATCCTCAGCATGAGCGAGGGCGAGGGTGCGAAGGCCGCGCTGCTGCCAAGCGGTCAGGGTGTTAGCGAGTTCCTCATGAGCGGATCTGGCTATCGCACACATCTCCATGACTATCTCCGGAGCCCCCTTTATATAAAGGAACGCGCGCGAGGAGGCATCAGGAGTCGGTGCCGCGATGCGCGTAGCCATATATTTACGCTCGGTGGTGAAGGGGACCTCCTCGACAATGGACGCGGCAGCACGCAGGGCGGCATAGTCCTGTCCCTGAGCCCGCAGCCACAAGAGGAGTGCGCCCTCGGTGGGATTACCCAGAACACGGTCACCATCAAGGGATGCCGTGCTATTGAGGGCGATGTTGTCAAAGATGAAATGCCGTTCACTCTTGACAACCATCTCTGCTACCTTCATCTGGTTCTGCGTGAGTGTGCCGGTCTTATCCGTACATATCACAGTGGTGGCACCCATTGTCTCGCAGGCGTGGAGCCGACGCACGAGGTTGTTGGTCTTCAACATTCTGCGCATGGAATATGCCAGCGAGAGGGTGACGGCCATCGGAAGGCCCTCGGGAACAGCCACAACGATGAGCGTGACAGCAAGCATCAGAGACTGGAGGAGGTAGGCTAGGAATGTGACGAACTGGAAATCGGAAGTATCCTCTGTGATGAACCATAGGGCGATGCGGGCTACGACAACGAGGGCAGCAACGGCATAGCTGAGTCGTGCGATGAGCGCCCCGAGGCGGTCGAGCTGTTCGTTGAGCGGTGTGCGAACACTGTCGTCAATCTGCACTTCGGTGAAGAGGCGCCCATTCTCGGTGGCGTCGCCAACGGCAGTTACGCGCATCACGCCGTGCCCCTCAAGGAGCTTTGTGCCACGCAGCACCGTGTTGGAAGGGAAGGTAGCATCGCAGTCCTGCTCCTCAGGGAGCACACTCTTGGCACAGACAGGCTCGCCGGTAAGCGTGGATTCATCCACCTGCATCAGCGTAGCCTCCAGGAGGAGACCATCGGCAGGAATCTCATCGCCCGTGGCCAGAAGCACAATGTCATCGACAACGATGTCGCGGCGCGGCACCTGAGTCTCCTTACCATCACGGATGACGCGCACGGGCTCGAGGTCGTTCTGCTGGCTGAGCAGCTGGAACTCGCGACCCGCCTTTTGCTCAAACCAGAAGGCCAACACGGTAGCCAGGAGAATGGCCACGATGATTCCCACAGGTTCGAAGAAAGCCTGGCTGCCGGCATCGAGCTGGAAATACTCATAGCAAGAGATGCCGATGCTGAGGACCGCGGCCACAAGGAGGATGACGATAAGAGGATCTGTGAATTTCTCTGCAAGCTTTCTCCACCAAGGCAATCGCTCGCGCGGTGTAAGAACATTGGTGCCGTGGGCAACGCGGCTGGCCTCCACCTGCTGCTGTGAGAGACCAACGTATCGGAGTGTCGAGTTTTCGTTCATGATGTGCAAAGGTACAACAAAAGTTTCCACAGCACGCCGTTTACAACCAACTTTCTTGACTTTGGAGCCTCTTTTTTGTCATATTTGTCCTTTCGAAGGAAAAAAATCTACAAAGCATGTCCGTTATCCGAAGAATTCTTATTATCTTTGCACATCACTTTAAGAAAGTCATGACCGAGACATATCCGACCTCAGCTATCCGCCCAGAGACAATGGAGAATACGCTGCGCCAGTGGTGGCAGGAGCGTTTTGAAACGCCGCTGCCAGACGACGTGCGCGAATGGTTGCACAATTTTTTCCGTCAGGAGATTTCCCGTGCACGCCTCCATGAACAGCTGCTGGACGATGCTACGATACAATCCATTCACGAGGGGCGCCGCCTCTGCCAGACCAAGCTGGCACATTTGGAAGACACCGCCATACAGCTGAAGCGCCAATTGGAACAGCTGCACCAATACCTGAAGGTGAACACAGAGATGACGGAACAGCGCGATCGCCTGTACCGTCTCAACAAAGAGTTGGCCACCATCCAGACCGAGCGCCAGGAGCTGGAACGTTTTGAAGCTTTTGAGCCGGTGAACGGCCAGGTGCAACGCATCCATCTGTTGGCACAAGACATCGAGAGAACACGTCAGGCCAGCAGCCGCCAAGCACTTGAGATAGATCAGGCACAGAAAGAAGCCGACACCGCCGAACAGCAGATGACCATTGAAAAAGAGAACGTGGCCGATGCCTTGCAAAGGCTGCTCTCATCTGCCGTGAAGATGGCTGATGGCGAACGTTTGGGAGCCGAAGTGGAAGAAGGACGGCAACACGCAAGCGAAGTAGATGCGAACCTCAAGCTGCTACGTGAGCGCGACAGCATCCTTCAAAAGAACATCCGCGAGAACAGCCTTGAGGAAGAACGCATACAAAAAGAACTCTCAGAACTACGCGTGCAACTACAGGCTCTCGATGTGCATCAGCAGATGCTGGTACGCAGCGACGCGGTGAAGATGATGATAGACGAGTTGGTGCTCGCCGATCAGCAGCGTACGGAGCTCACCCGCGAGCTGGATCTGGCCATGCGCCGACAAGAGGAGCGCGACGAACACCTCGGACGTCTCTTCTCTGAAAACCAGAAACTCGGTGCCACCATCAAATCCAAGCAGGAAGAGGCCGACGGCCACCGCCGAGGCATCGCCGGAAAGGACAGTTACAACCTGCAGCGGCGCGCGCTGGAACTGCGCAGCCGCATGCTCATGTTGAAGATGAGCGCCACACTGTGGCACGGCATCGCCATGGGCTATGACCTCATCGAACAGAAAGAGGAAAGCATCACACGCCTGCGTCTGCACGCCGACCACCTGAATCGCGACATTGACATGCAGGACCATGACGTGCGGCAGTTGACACAGCAACTGGAGCATAAGATCTATCATCTGACGCTGTCGAAGAGCCAGAATGTCATAGAGCTGCGCGGCGACCTGGAAGAAGGAACGCCCTGCACTGTCTGCGGTGCCACACACCATCCCTGGCAAGGCGAGACTATCGTGGAACAGAACGCGCTAATAGCCACGCTGAAGGCAGACTGTGAGACATTGCACCGCGACCTGGAAGCGAAGCAGCGGCAGCTGGAAGAATCCAAGCAGGACCTGACGCGCACGCTGTCGCGGCTGGACACCGAGAACGAGCACCTAAGTACACTGCGCCAACGCCAGCACGCCGACGTGGAGGAATGGAAGAACTTCCGCAACCTGGACCCGTCATTCTCCGACTGCTCACCCTCCACCAACCGCGAGGCACGAACTACGCTCATACAACTGCTCATCGAAAAGGCGTCCGTGGATGCCGAGACAGCAGAGAAAGAGCTGGAAGCCTTTACCTTCCACTTGGATGCCATCTCCAACATCGGCATCGCCATACAAAAATTACAACAACAGGCCGACGACCTGTCCATCCGTCTCAACGAAGCCAACACAGCCTGCCAAGTCATGGCCGGACAGGTGGAGCGCCTCAACAAACGCCTGGAGCAGACCACGAACACCTACCGCCAACGCTACGATGCTCTGGAGCTGGTCATCACGCTACCCGAGTGGTCGTCACAGTGGAAGACTTCACCCGAAAACCTCAAGCAACGCATTCAAGGGATGCGTGACCGCAGGGAAGACATCAACAGCAAGTTGCGTGAAGCCGAATTAGATGCCATGCGCCTGAAGACCGATGGTCTGCGCCTGCAAGAGAGTCGCCAGCAGCTGCTGACCGACATCGCATCACTGGAGTCCTACACCAACAAGCTCCACGAGCACATAGACAAGTCCGAGAATGCATGGAAGAAGCTCATTCCTGAAGGCGACAACAAACAACCCTTCGAACAAGCACGTGCCCAACACGCCACGCAAACCGAACTGCTGGAAAAAGCCCGCAAGGAATACGAGAAAAGACTGTGGCAACAGTTGTCTGCCGTAGCCCTGAAGGAGGCGCTGGACAGCCATGCGCACGACTTCGAGCAAGAGATTGCACAGCAACACCGCAGCCTTGACCTGTGGATGAACCGCTACAATGCCAACCACCCGCCGGTGCAGATTCAAGAGCTGGAACGCGTGCTGGCCGGCGAGAAGGATTGGAGTGAGCTACGCGAACATGTGCGTAAAGTGCAGGATGAGCAGTCCATGACGGAAGCCCGCGTCGATTACCTGCGCGCTCAAATTATCGCACTACAAGCCGAAGGGTTGCGCTCCCTCACGGATGACGGCGATGCCGAACGCAAGGCGCTGCAAGCGAAGCTCGCCGAGTTGGAGCAGCAGCAACGCGAACTGCTGAAACAAATCGTACAATACGACTTGCGCCTGCAGACACACGAACAAGCGAAGGCTTTTGTTTCTTAATTATTTTTAAAATGTATGGTTATTTCCCAGCTTATTCATACTTTTGTACCCAAAATTCAATAGCAACACAAACTACGAACATTTCAAACTATGTCAAAGTACAACCTTCGCGAGAGAAAGGACGCACCGGCTCTCTATCGCACAGCTATCAAGCGTGAAGTCATCGATGAAATCTGCGAGCAAATCCTCCGCAAGATGATTGTCGAGAAGCGCTATCGTGACCCACAGTACAATGCCCAGAAGTTGGCACAGGAAATCCAGACGAATGCACGCTATGTGAGCGCGGCCGTGAGTTTACGTTTCCAATCCAACTTCCCCACGCTCATTGCCGGTTATCGCCTGCGCGATGCTATCGCCATGATGACTGACAAACGTACACGCGACCTGACCATGGCCGAGATTTCCAGTGCCAGCGGCTTCGCAAACCGTCAGTCCTTCTATTCATCGTTCTTCAAAGCCTACGGGAAGAGCCCCAAGCAATATCAAAAAGATTTCTTTTCCAAGGTCAGAACTCCCAAAGGCAGCAAGAACAAAACCACTTCTGTAAATGAATCTTAAACACTTTACAACCGGAATGCTCATTGCAGCAACAACCCTCGCCACGTCCTGTGGCACCCAAAAAGAAGAAACGGAATTCGAGTACAACGACGAACGCTTTGCCGACCTGCAGATGCTACGCTACAAGGTCGAGGGCTTCGAGGATCTCTCGCTGCGCCAGAAGACGCTCGTCTATTACCTCTCACAGGCAGCCCTCAGCGGCCGTGACATCCTGTGGGACCAGAACGGGCGCTACAACCTGCGCATCCGTCAGCTGCTGGAGTCCATCTATACCGACTATCAGGGCGACCGCGAGAGCGAGGACTTCAAGCAGTTTGTCGTCTATCTCAAGCGCGTCTGGTTCTCCAATGGCATCTACCACCACTACGGCTGCGACAAGTTCCAGCCCGGCTTCTCCGAGGACTTCCTGCGCACTGCCATGAAGGACGTGGCAGCCGAGAAACTCCCCTTTGACACCGAAGAGCTCTTCCCCGTCATCTTCGACCCCACGGTACTGCCCAAGCGCACCAACCAAGCCGACGGAGAGGACCTGGTGGTCACCAGCGGAGGAAACTACTACGGGCAGGGCGTGACACAGGCCGAGGCCGAGGACTTCTACCTGAAGATGAAGGAAGCCGATCCCGACCCTGAGCACCCCATCATGTTCGGCATGAACAGCCGTCTGGTGAAGGAGAACGGCGTGCTGAAGGAGAAGGTGTGGCGCAGCGGCGGCCTCTACGGCGAGGCCATCGACCGCATCATCTACTGGCTGGAGAAGGCCAAGACGGTTGCCGAGGGCGACAAGCAGGTCGCCGTCATCGACAAGCTCATTGAATACTACCGCACAGGCGACCTGAAGACCTTTGATGCCTACAGCATCCTCTGGGTCGAGGACACCGAGGGCGACGTCGATTTCACCAACGGCTTCACCGAGAGCTACGGCGACCCGCTGGGCATGAAAGCCAGCTGGGAAGGCTATGCCAACTTCAAGGACAAGGCAGCCACCGAGCGCACCGAGAAGCTCTCCGCCAACGCACAATGGTTTGAGGACCACTCCCCCGTAGATCCCCGTTTCAAGAAGCAGAACTGCAAGGGCATCACCGCCAAGGTCATCGTCGCAGCCATCCTCGGCGGCGACCTCTACCCCAGCACCGCCATCGGCATCAACCTGCCCAACAGCAACTGGGTACGTGCTGAGCACGGCTCCAAGAGCGTGACCATCGGCAACCTCACCGATGCCTACAACAAGGCAGCCCGCGGCAACGGCTTCCAAGAGGAGTTCGTCATTGACCAGGACACACGCCAGTGCATCAACGACTACGGCGACGTGTGCGACGACCTCCACACCGACCTCCACGAATGTCTGGGCCACGGCAGCGGCAAGCTGCTGCCCGGCGTGGATGCCGACTCGCTGAAGGCCTACGGCAGTGCCATCGAGGAGGCACGCGCCGACCTCTTCGGCCTCTACTACATCGCCGACCCGAAGCTCGTGGAGTTAGGTCTCACGCCCAATGCCGATGCCTACAAGAGCCAGTACTACACCTATATGATGAACGGCCTGATGACGCAGCTCGTGCGCATCGAACCGGGCAACAACATCGAGGAAGCACACATGCGCAATCGCGCCCTCATCGCCCACTGGGTCCTCGACCATGCGAGCCCTTCAGCGGACGCTGAGGGAGCTGTGGCAGCCGTCGAACTGGTCAAGCGCGATGGAAAGACCTACGTGCAGATCAACGACTACGCCGCCCTACGCACACTCTTTGGCGAACTGCTGGCTGAAATCCAGCGCGTGAAGAGCGAGGGCGACTTCGAAGGTGCCCGCCGCCTCATCGAGCAGTACGGCGTGAAAGTAGATGCCGACCTGCACCAGGAGGTCCTCGCCCGCTACAAAGCCCTCAACTTGGCTCCCTACAAGGGCTTCATCAACCCTGAGTACGTGGTCACAGAGGACAAGGACGGCAACATCACCGATGTGCAGATCCGCTACGGCGAGGCCTATGACCACCAGATGCTGCGCTACAGCCAAGAGTACAAGACACTCCCCTTCATCAACGAATAAGCCCCATAAGTCTTTAAGTCCCATGAGCCCCATCCAAGCCATCAAAGCTGACCTGCGCGCTGCCATGAACGGCGTGGCATCGAAGACTATTCGCGAAAGCGGCATGGGCTACAAGCTGGTCTTTGGCGTGGAGCTGCCCCGTCTGCGCGAGATTGCTGCCGGCTACGATGCCGACCGCCGTCTCGCCCTGGATTTGTGGCAGGAGGACATCCGTGAGTGCAAGATGCTGGCTATCATGCTCTACCCACAGGAGGAATTCGACCGCGACATTGCCGACATGTGGATCAGCAGCCTGCACCCGGAGCAGGCCGAATTGGTACAGCTCATGGCCTTGGACCGTCTCTCAAAGATGAGCGATGCCTCCGAACTGGCCTTCCTGTGGATGGCTGACGAGCGCCCTCTCTTTCAGCTCTGCGGTTTCCTCATGGTCAACCGTTTGCTGATGCAAGGTGCACAGCTCTCTCCCGATGCCGAAGCGGAATTCCAGGATCAGGCGGCCGCCACCCTGCCCTCCCCTTTTCTGCCACTGCGGAAAGCCGTACAGAACGCCCTCGTTCGCCTCGAAGAAAGCAAGAATGGTTGAAAACTGGAGCCATCCTTTGGTCATTTCGGAGAAATATAGTACTTTTGTGCCCGTATGAGCGATCAGACAAGCCTACAAGCCAAGGTGACAGCGCAGTTCAGGGACTTCCTCATTGCCCACCAACTCCGACAGACCCGCGAGCGGTTTGCCATCTTAGAAGCGATCTATGATATGGAAGGAACCTTCACGATAGAAGACCTTCAACAGACGATGCAGGACCGTCGTTTTCCTGTGGGCATCGCCACGCTCTATCAGACCACACAGCTCATGGTGCAGGCGAACCTACTCATCCGCCATCCCTTCCTGTCGTCGGCAGCAGTCTTTGAGCGCATCGCAGACGACCGCCCACACAGCTACCAGATTTGCAGCAACTGCCATCGTATCACGCGCATCAAAAGCAAGGAACTCGCATCCAGTCTGGAAAGCTACCACACACGGAGCTTCCACATCACACACCGCATCGTCTATGTCTATGGCATCTGCGTCTCCTGTCAGCGACAGGCTCGCAAGCAACTGAAAATCCATCTGCAACTCTCTGAAAACAAACCAAAAAAACATAGTAAAAAATGAAACAAGGTCATGTTGACGCCCTCTTAGGAATCGTCTTCGGCGACGAAGGAAAAGGAAAGGTCGTTGATGTCTTCACCCCCAAATACGACGTTGTAGCCCGCTTCGCAGGCGGTCCCAACGCCGGTCACACCATCATCTTCGATGGCAAGAAGTTTGTGCTCCGCTCCATCCCCTCCGGCATCTTCGACGAGGGTAAGCTGAACATCATCGGCAACGGCTGTGTCATCGCCCCCGACCTCTTCATGAAGGAGGCACGCGAGCTGGAAGCAGCCGGCTACGACCTGAAGAGCCGCCTGCACATCAGCACCCGCGCTCACCTCATCCTGCCCACACACCGCGTCCTCGACCGCGCCTACGAAGCTGCCAAGGGCAAGAACAAGGTTGGCACCACAGGCAAGGGCATAGGCCCCACCTACAGCGAGAAAGCCAGCCGCACCGGTCTCCGCGTGGGCGACATCCTCGAGGGCTTCATGGAGAAATACCAGGCGCTGAAAGCACGCCACGAACAGATCCTGCGCGACCTCAACTACACCGACTACGACATCGCCGACGAGGAACAGCAGTGGCTGCAGGGCGTGGAATACATGCGACAGTTCCCCCTCACCGACACCGAGATAGAAATCAACCGCCTGCTGGCCGAAGGCAAGAACGTGCTGGCCGAAGGCGCACAGGGAACGATGCTCGACATCGACCACGGCACCTACCCCTTCGTGAGCTCCAGCAACACCACCACAGGCGGTGTCTGCACAGGCCTCGGCGTAGGCCCCAACAAGATCCGCGACGTCTTCGGCATCTTCAAGGCCTACAGCACGCGCGTCGGCGCTGGACCTTTCCCCGTCGAGCTCTTCGACGAGACGGGCGACAAAATACGCGAGATAGGCAATGAGTATGGCGCCGTGACAGGCCGCAACCGCCGCTGCGGATGGGTGGATCTCGTGGCGCTGAAGTACGCCATCATGATCAACGGCGTCACACAGCTCATCATGATGAAGAGCGATGTCCTCGACGGCTTCCCCACCATCCGCGCCTGTGTGGCCTACGAGAAGGACGGCGTGCAGGTCACCGACATGCCCTTCGACACCGAAGGTTGGAGCGCCGTCTATCGCGACCTGCCAGGCTGGAGCGAAGACCTCAGCACCATGACCTCCGAGGATCAGTTCCCCCAGGCCTTCAAGGACTACATCACATTCCTCGAGACCGAACTGCAGACGCCCATCTGCATCCTTTCGGTCGGTCCCGATCGCGCGCAAACCATTATAAGGAAATAAGAAAATCAGGCTGCAAGGACATTGCAGCCTGATTTTTTTTCAGCTCATGATTAAACCCTTTTGAGAATACTGTGTCATACCATTGCCAACCGGAAATGATTGACACATGAATTTGAGACAATTGATGGCGGTGGGTCTTGCACTCATCGCCATCGCTTTTTTCCCGAACACTGCTGTTGCACAGTGGTTTAACGTACGTGGGACCGTCTATGAGAGTTCCACGCTAAAGCCATTGCCCGGTGCCAACGTGCAGGTGAACGATTCAACGGGAAAAATGGTAGCGGGCAGACAGAGCCGCGACAACGGACAATTCATGATTCCAGGTGTGCCCGTGGGCAACTACACCCTGAAGGTGTCTTTTATGGGTTTCAAGACGCAGTCGTTCCAGCTCACCCTGAAAGGTAAAGGCGGCAACAAGAAAGTACAGGACATCCTGCTGAAGGAGGATGCTACGCTCATGGCAGAGGCCGTCGTGGAAGGGAAGATGCCAGAAATGGTGGTCGTGGATGACACGGTGATGTACAACGCCTCGGCCTTCTCGCTGCCACCGGGGTCGATGGCTGAAGACCTGCTGAAGAAGTTGCCGGGCATCGTCATTGACGAAGACGGCAAGATTACGCACAACGGCAAAGAGGTAAGACAGATACTGGTGGATGGCAAGACCTTCTTCAACAACAACCGCGAGCTGGTGCTGAAGAACATCCCCGCAGAAATCATTGACAAAGTGAAGGCATACGACAAGCAGAGCGATCTGGCACGCATCACCGGCATTGATGACGGCGAAGAGCAGACGGTGCTGGACCTGGAAATCAAGAAAGACAAGAACCGAGGGTGGTTCGGTCAGGTCATGGGCGGCTACGGCACCGAGAAGCGCTACCAAGGGCGTGCCAACGTAAACCGCTTCCTGGACAAGCAGAAAGCCAGCGTCGTGGGCAATGCCAACAACACCAACGGCAATGGCATGCAAGACAACCAGGACGCAGCAGCGAGCCTGAATCTGGAATGGGACAAGCTGGAACTGAACGGCGGCGTGACAGGGCGCTTCAACCAAGCACATGGCAGCTCGTGGAGCAACTCACAGAATTTCGAGAACCGCAATGCCGCCTATAGCAATCGCGCCAGCAACAACAACAGCCACAGCAATGCCTTCGAGACACGATGGATGATTGAATGGAAACCCGACTCGATGACGAACATCATCGTGCGCCCCCAGTTCAACCTCAACCACAGCGGCAGCGACAGCCGAAGCGAAAGCGCCACCTTCAAGGAGAACCCCTACAACTATGTCAGCGACCCGCTCAAGCAAATCGAAGCGCTACGCCACATCGGCGTGAACCACAATCTAAACGGCAACGGCAGCCACAACAAAAACATCAGCGGATCTATGTCCATCCAAGTGAACCGCCGTTTGAAGAAGCCCGGGCGCAACATCACCTTAAACCTGAGCGGCGGCCTCAACGAGAGCAAGGGAAACAGCAGCAGCTACTCGCAAATCGACTACTACCAGCTGCTGGCATACACTGGCGGCGACAGCATCTATCACAAAGTCCAGTACGATGACTCGCGGAACATAGGCAAGAACTGGTCAGCGCGCTTCTCCTACACCGAGCCCTTGGCCACTGGTCAGTTCCTGCAGTTCTCGTACAACTACTCATGGCGCTACAACGACCGCGACCGCACCGTTGCCAGCATCTTTGACCCGAGAGTCGCAGCCAACGCCCTGAACATGGACAACTACGACGGCCATCAGGATTTGGCTACACCAGACACCGCTCAGTGCAACTACACGAAAAATCTCTATCAGAATCACGACCTGCGCCTGCAGTACCGCATCATCAACTCGAAGCTGCGCCTGAACGTTGGCCTCAACCTGCAGCCACAGGTGAACAGCGTCGATTACACAAAGGGCTGGAAGCACTACGACCTCTCGCGCACCATCGTGAACTGGTCGCCGACGGTGAACTTCCGCTACCGCTTCACCCGGCAGCACCAGGTAGAGGCGCGCTATGGCGGGCAGAGCGGACAGCCCTCCATCACAGACCTCATCCCCGACACGCTCTCCAATGCCAACCCGCTGAACATCCGTCTGGGAAATCCAGCCCTAAAGCCCTCCTTCACCCACACGCTGCGCGCCGAATGGCGCCTGTCGCAGCCCGACATCCAGCGGACCTACAACTTCAACATCGAAGGGCGAGCCACGCAGAACGCCACCGCCAGCCGCACTGAATACAATGACAATACGGGCGGACGTGTGACAATGCCCGTGAACATCAACGGCAACTGGAACGGCCGTGCCAACTTCAACTTCAACACCGCCTTCCGCGACCAGCGCTTCCGCATCAACACAAACACTTCCTATAACCACACCACCAGCAACGGCTACGTCTATCAGTCGACAACAAAGGAAACGGTGAAGAACGTGACCAACTCAGACAACATCAACCAAACGCTGCGTCTCTCCTACCGCGAGACCTACGACAACGAGAACACCCTGGAAGTCAACATCCGCGGTTCGGGAGCCTATCACCGCGCACGTTCCACAGCCACTTCGGCCAGCAACCTGGACACGTACACCTACTCCTACGGTCTCAGCGCCATCATGAACTTCTGGTTCGGCCTGAACCTCTCCACCGACCTGAACCAAAGCAGCCGTCGCGGTTATGCAGACGAGGCCATGAACACCAATCAATGGATTTGGAATGCCCAAGCCTCCTACTCGTTCCTGAAACAGCGTCAGGCCACAGTGACACTGCGCTGGAACGACATCCTCAGGCAGCGTGATATGGTCAACCGCTCCATCTCTGCCACCTCACGCACTGACTCTGACAGCGAACGCGTGGTGTCCTACGTGATGCTGTCCTTCACCTATCGCTTCCATGTCTTTGGTGGACGCAATATGAATGGAGACCGCCAGCGTCGAGGCCGCAACCGCGATGAAGACTTCGACGGCGGCGACCGTGGCTCCCGTGGCGACGGTGGCGGATTTGGTGGCGGTCGCGGCGGCTTCGGAGGACCTGGAGGCGGTCGCGGCGGAGAGATGTAAGCAAAGAGAATGCAAAAAAATCGCGTTTTATTTGCACGAATAAGCAGAAAACCGTACTTTTGCCCCCGATTTTAAAACATCTCCGCGAATATGCATTATTCAAACGTCATTATTCTGGCTATTCTGGACATTCGACTGCGTACAGCAATCGGAAGTGTGGTCAGTGCCTGACGCGAAGGTCAAATAGAGCAACGAAACAAAAGAGCCTTTCACACTTCCGAGTGCATGAAAGGCTTTTTCTGTTTTAAATGATAAATGACAATCATTAAATGATAACTATTAAATAGCATGAGCGACAGACTTTTTATTTTCGACACAACACTGCGCGACGGCGAACAGGTGCCCGGTTGTCAATTGAACACGGTAGAGAAAATCCAGGTTGCAAAAGCACTGGAGCAGCTGGGCGTGGACGTCATCGAAGCGGGCTTCCCCATCAGCAGCCCGGGCGATTTCAGCAGTGTCATTGAGATCTCCAAGGCTGTAACATGGCCCGTCATCTGTGCACTAACCCGTGCCGTAGAACGCGACATTGATGTGGCATTTGAGGCTTTGAAGTATGCCAAGCACAAACGTATCCACACGGGCATCGGCACCAGCGATGA
This sequence comes from uncultured Bacteroidales bacterium, assembly GCA_902779845.1. Taxonomy (GTDB): domain Bacteria; phylum Bacteroidota; class Bacteroidia; order Bacteroidales; family Bacteroidaceae; genus Physcousia. The sequence continues at coordinate 61,853 of CACZCZ010000007.1, forward strand.
GCACATCCTCTATAAGTTCAACTCTACGCGCGAGGAGATCCTGGAGCGCGCCGTGGCTGCCACGCGCTATGCCAAGAAATATGTGGATGACGTGGAATTCTACTGCGAGGACGCCGGACGCACCGACAACGAGTACCTGGCGCGTGTCGTGGAGGCCGTCATCAAGGCCGGTGCCACCGTGGTGAACATCCCTGACACCACGGGCTACTGTCTGCCACAGGAGTATTTCGAGAAAATCAAATACCTGAAAGAGCATGTAGATGACATCGACCGCGCCATCATCTCCACTCATTGCCACAACGACCTCGGAATGGCTACGGCCAACACCTTCAACGGCGTGATGGCTGGCGCCCGACAAGTGGAAGTGACCATCAACGGCATCGGAGAGCGCGCTGGTAACACCTCTCTGGAAGAGATTGCGATGATCCTGAGATGCCACAAGGGATTAGGCATTGAGACCAATATCAACACACAGAAGATCTACCCGACCTCGCGACTCGTCTCATCGCTCATGAACATGCCGATTCAACCGAACAAAGCCATCGTGGGGCGCAATGCCTTTGCGCACAGCAGCGGCATACATCAGGACGGCGTACTGAAAAATGTGCAGACCTACGAGATTATGGACCCCAAGGACGTTGGCATTGACGACAACAGCATCGTGCTCACCGCACGCAGTGGTCGCGCGGCCTTGAAACATCGCCTGCACATGAACGGCGTGGACCTCGAGGATGAGAAGCTGGACAAGATTTATGAGAAGTTCCTGAATCTGGCCGACCAGAAGAAGGAGGTGACAGACGCCGACGTGCTGATGCTGGCAGGTGCCGACACCGCCGATGCCCATGCCGTGCGCCTGGATTTCCTGCAAGTGACAACAGGTAAGGGCGTGAAGAGTGTGGCCTCCATCGGTTTGGACATCAGCGGACAGAAGTTCGAGGCCGCCGCCAGTGGCAACGGCCCTGTAGATGCAGCCATCAAGGCGCTCAAAAAGATTATCATGAAGCAGATGACCCTCAAGGAGTTCACCATCCAGGCCATCTCCAAAGGCTCCGACGACGTGGGAAAGGTACACATGCAAGTGGAATACGACGGCCAGCTCTACTATGGTTTCGGTGCAAACACCGACATCGTGACCGCCAGCGTCGAGGCATATATTGACTGTATCAACAAGTTTAAGAAGTGAAGGCCATGAAGACTTTATTCGACAAGATATGGGACGCTCATGTGGTGCAGGACATCCCCGACGGCCCTACACAACTCTATATCGACCGCCTCTACATGCACGAGGTGACTTCTCCGCAGGCATTCGACACACTGCGCGACAAAGGCATCAGCGTGCTACGCCCACAGCAGATCTTTGCCATGCCTGACCACAACATCCCATCGGCGTTGCCGACGGAAAATGAAAAAGGCATTTCACTCTCGATCGATGATGAGAAGGGTCGGAAACAGGTTGATGCACTAAAGCGCAACTGTGCGGAGTTCGGAATAAAGCATTTCGACATGGGCACAAAGGACAATGGCATCATCCATGTTGTAGGACCCGAGAAGGGGCTGTCGCTGCCGGGCATGACGATTGTCTGCGGCGACTCGCACACCAGCACCCACGGTGCTGTCGGCGCATTGGCGATGGGCATCGGCACGAGCGAGGTGGCACAGGTGCTGGCCTCACAGTGTATCCTGCAGCAGAAGCCTAAGACCATGAGAATCAATATCGAAGGCGCACTGGGCGCAGGGGTTACTGCCAAGGACGTAGCCCTCTACATCATGGCACAGATGGGCACAGGCGGTGCCACAGGCTATGCCGTGGAATACGCAGGCAGCGTCATCCGCGAGATGTCAATGGAGGGACGCCTGACACTCTCCAACCTCTCAATAGAAATGGGCTCGCGCGCCGGCCTCATCGCTCCCGACGAGACCACCTTTGCTTATCTGAAAGGGCGAGAATATGCGCCGAAGGGCGAGGCGTGGGACAAGGCAGTGGCAGCATGGAAACAGCTGCGCAGCGATGACGACGCCCTCTTCGACAAAGAGGTGACCTACCACGCCGAGGACATCGCGCCCCGCATCACCTACGGCACGAATCCGGGGGCAGGCATCGCCATTGACGAATGTATCCCTGCCCTGTCAGCGGCTTCAGAAGGCGTTGCCAGCGCGGCCGATCTGGCCTACATGGACTTCAAGCCTGGGCAGAAGTTAGAGGGCGTGCCTGTGGACTATGCCTTCCTGGGCGCCTGCACAAACGGACGCATTGAGGACTTCCGCGCCTTTGCCTCTATCGTAAAAGGCCGCACGAAAGCGCCCGACGTGGTGGCGTGGCTTGTGCCTGGCTCATGGGCTGTGCGCCAGCAGATTATTGATGAGGGCATCGACAAGATCTTGGAAGAGGCAGGCTTTGAGCTTCGCCTACCCTCATGCTCCGCCTGCCTGGCCATGAATGCAGACAAGGTGCCCGCCGGCAAGTTGTGCATCAGCACCTCCAACCGCAACTTCGTGGGTCGCCAAGGTCCTGGAGCTCGCACCATCCTGGCAAGCCCGCTGACAGTGGCCGCTGCCGCGGTTACGGGCGTAATTACAGATCCGCGGGAGTTCATCGTTTAAGGTTTAAAGTTTAAGGTTTAAAGTTTAAAGAATTTATTGTCCATGATGAACAAGCAATTCAATACCATCACCTCCACCTGTATCCCCATCGCCATCGACAACTGCAACACGGATCTCATCATCCCTGCCCGCTATCTGGCCAGCACCACACGCGACCCCAAGTTCTTCGGCGATGCATTCATGCACGACTTGCGCTACGATGCCAGCGGCAACGCGGTTCATGATTTCGTCATGAATAAGAAAGAATTCTGCGAAGCTCCCCATGAGGGCGTTCACGAGATCATTGTGGCAGGCAAGAACTGGGGCAGCGGTTCCTCGCGCGAACACGCCGCTTGGGCCATCGCCGGCTACGGTGTGCGCGTGGTCATCAGCAGCAGTTTTGCTGATATCCACCGCAATAACCTGCTGAACTGCTTCGTGCTGCCCGTCATCGTCAGCCCCGCCTTCCAGCAGGAACTCTTCGACAGCATCGCTGCCGATCCGCAGACGCAGGTGTGCGTAGATCTGCCCGCACAGACCGTCACGAACCTCGCCACCGGCCACTCCGAACACTTCGACATCAACGGCTACAAGAAGTACTGTCTGATGAACGGCTTGGATGATATTGATTTCTTACTAAAGAACGTGGGAACCCTCCCCCCTGCCCCTCCCTTGTATGGAGGGGAGTAGTCACCTGTCAAGAATAGCTTATATGAACGATAGCAAACAGTCAACACATTTCACGCCCTCCATAGGCAAGGCGGGGGGAGCGTCTATCGAAATCATGGACACGACCCTGCGGGATGGTGAGCAGACCAGCGGCGTGAGCTTTATGCCACATGAGAAACTGCTGATATGCAAGGCGCTGCTGGAAGAGCTGCACGTGGATCGTGTGGAGGTGGCCTCAGCGCGCGTCAGCGATGGCGAGCTGGAGGCCGTGCAGCGCATCACACGCTGGGCCGGCAGCAAGGGTCTGCTGGACCGCGTAGAAGTCCTCGGCTTCGTCGATAACGGCAAGAGTCTCGACTGGATCGAGCGTGCCGGTGCCCGCACCATCAACCTCCTCTGCAAAGGCTCCCGCCGCCACTGCGAAGGACAACTCGGAAAGACGCTCGAAGAGCACGCCGCCGACATCCGTCGTAATGTGGAGATGGCAGCCCAGCGCGGCATCGCCGTGAACCTGTATCTGGAAGATTGGAGCGGGGGGATGAAGACTCTCCCCCATACCCCTCCCTATCAAGGAGGGGAGTATATACCTTCTGAGACAGAGAACAATTATGTTTTCCAACTCTTAGATTCCATCAAAGATCTCATTACTCAAACACATACTACTCCCTCCCTACAAGGGAGGGCGGGGGGGGGGGCCGCGGTCTCCAGAATCATGCTGCCGGACACCCTCGGCATCCTGAACCCGTTGGAGACGTTGGAGTACATGAAGCAGATGGTGGCGCGCTACCCTGGCGTACACTTCGATTTCCACGCTCACAACGACTACGACCTGGCCGTGAGCAACACCCTCGCAGCCGTCCTCGGAGGGGCTCAGGGACTGCACACCACCATCAACGGATTGGGTGAACGGGCAGGCAACGCACCGCTTGCCAGCGTGCAGGCCATCTTAAAGGATCACTTCAACGCAAATACAAATATCAATGAGAATCAGCTCTATAAGATAGCACACCTTATAGAGAGTTACAGCGGTATTGCCATTCCACCCAACAAACCCATCACGGGTTCAGCAGTCTTCACACAGGTGGCCGGTGTCCACGCCGACGGCGACAACAAACAAGGCCTCTACCAAAACGCGCTGAAGCCAGAGCGCTTCGGCCGACGTCGCGAATACGCCCTCGGCAAAGCCAGCGGCAAGGCCAACATCCGCATGAATTTGGAGGAGCTGGGACTGGACCTCAGCGACGAAGACATGAAGAAAGTCACCGACCGCATCATTGAGCTGGGTGACAAGAAGGAACACGTGACACAGGAAGACCTCCCCTTCATCATCCGCGATGTGCTGAAGCATAGCGAGGAGGAAGAGCGTGTGCGTCTGCTCTCCTACATGGTCTCCACGGCCTACGGTCTGCGACCGATGGCACAGGTACGACTACAAATTGAAGACCAGATCTACGAGGAGAGCGCACAGGGCGACGGTCAGTACGACGCCTTCGTGCGCGCCGTGCGCCACATCTACCGCGACCGCCTCAACCGCCATTTCCCCTGGCTCTCCAACTATGCAGTAACCATCCCGCCAGGAGGCCGCACTGACGCACTCGTGCAGACTACCATTGAATGGGTATTCGAGGAGAAGACCTACCGCACTCACGCACTCGATGCTGACCAGACGGAGGCCGCCATCAAAGCCACCATCAAGCTCCTCAACATCATCGAGCCACTTTATTAGCATGAGTCCCCCCGTCATGGTTTATTTAGGTGAACTAATTTCTATAGGCGTCGCGTTCTCATGGACGGCAACGGCGCTGCTGAGCGAGTTCGGCTCCAAGCGGCTGGGCAACCTCACGCTGAACGTGCTGCGAATGGCGCTGGCGCTGCTGTTCTCGCTGGTGCTGTTCGGCGTTGTCACGGGCTCTCCCCTACCCTCCGGGGCTTCGACGGAGGCGGCAGGATGGATGCTGCTGTCGGGACTTGTGGGCTATGTCATCGGCGACTTCTGCCTGTTTCAGTGCTATATCATCATCGGTTCGCGCTTCGGCCAGCTCTTCATGACGCTGGCACCGCTGTCGGCAGCGCTGATGGCCTGGCTGACGTTAGGGCAGAAAATGACGGCCATGAGCATCATAGCGATGCTGGTAACGCTCTTCGGCATCGGCATCTCGGTGCTGGGACGCGGCGAGCATCATAAGGTCTCCCTGAAACTGCCCCTGAACGGCGTGCTCTTCGCCATCGGGGCCGCTGTCTGCCAGGGTGTAGGGTTGGTATTGAGTAAGATTGGCATGAACCATTTTGAGGTTACTGCCGACACGCCCGAATGGCTCATACCCTTCAGCGCCAACTTCTACCGCTGCATCGCCGGCGTCGCAGGCTTCCTGCTGCTGCACTGGCTGCGCGACGGCATGGCACCGCTGCGCGAGGCGCTGCACGACCGCAAAGGCCTAATCGCCGCCATCGCCACTACCGTCTTCGGTCCCTTCGTCGGCGTCGGATTCTCACTGATGGCCGTGCAATACACGGGTGCCGGCATCGCCTCCACGCTGATGGCGATGACGCCTATCATCATCATCCTACCCTCCTACTGGCTCTTCCACGAGAAGATTACCTGGCGTGCCGTCCTCGGCGCCGTCATCTCCGTCCTCGGTGTCAGTCTGTTTTTCCTGATTTAACCATGAACGGCGTGAGTTAAACCGCGTAAAAAGGGGCGAAGAGGGCTCCATTTATCACAAAAAAGCACAGAATAGCACAAATAGTTGGTCTTGTCAGCAACTATTTGTACATTTGCAGCGTCATATTAGCAGAAGCCCAAAAGTAATATGTATATGGAACATTTTTCTGAATTTATGGATGCGGCATTTCCGTGGATTGTCATGGCATTGTTACTTGCCATCTTCTTCGCATTCTATGCAAACCGCAAAAAGGAATAGATTATGTCAAAACGTACACAGAAGTCGCTATGAGAAGAAATCTCCCACTCATGCTGCTGTTAGCTTTAACCCTGCAGATACATGCTCAGGATCTGGCTCATTACAAACACGTGGTGAAGACGTTGAGCTCCGCCAAGTATCAAGGTCGAGGCTATGCCAAGGGCGGTGCCAACAAAGCTGGTAAGTTCTTGCAGAAAGAATACCTGAAGGCGGGGGTGGATGAAGTGACCCTGCAGCCCTTCACCATCGACATCAACACCTTCTGCGGCAAGATGGAGATGCGGGCCGACGGCAGGAAGCTACAGGCTGGCGTGGATTTCTCCATGAGGGAGTACTCGCCAGGTGTTCACGGCGAGTTCCCTGTCTATCATGTGGACACGCTGAACTTCGATGCCGACCGCATGTATGCCGACCTGCAGAAGCCCGAATATGCCAACGCCCTGGTGTGCTGTGATTTCTGGTTCTCCTACAAGCACAAAAAGGACTTCGCCCGTCTGCAGAAAGCTGGTGACTGCAGCAATGCGGGACTCCTACAGACCTGGGCCTCGCCCATCAAGTTCTTTAAGGCGTATGGCGAGAAAGTCGTGGACAAACCGATTATCTGGGTGACACCCGAGGCTATCCAAGGCGTGAAGCGCGTCCGCGTGGATGTGGACAACCAATTCCTAAAGGGCTATGAGCTGTTCAACGTGATTGCCAAGGTTTCAGGCGAGCGGCACGATAGCTGCTACGTCTTCACGGCACATTATGACCATATGGGCAATTTGGGTAAGAAGATCTTCTATGCCGGTGCCAACGACAATGCCTCGGGGACAGCCGCCATCGTCACGCTGGCTGCCTATTATGCCAAGCACTGTCCGCCATACGACATGTATTTCCTGTCGTTCTCGGGCGAGGATGCCAATTTGCGCGGCTCGGAGTTCTTTGCCGAGCATCCCGTCGTACCGCTGGAACAGATCAAATACCTCTTTAACATTGACATGATTGGCGACAACAACCCTGTGCAGTACTGCGAGGTGAGCGACGAGGGTATGCGCGGCTACAAGCTCTTTGAGCAAATTAACGGCGAGAAGCGTTATTTCAAGGCACTCAACCGTGGCGACCTGGCAGCCAACAGCGACCACTACCCCTTTGCCACACGTCATGTGCCCTGCATCTTCCTGGAGAACGAGGAGGGTGATGCCTTCAAGTATTACCATACCATCTATGACGACTGGCAGCACGCCGTCTTCGACAGCTACGAACCCGTCTTCCGTCTGGTGACCGATTTCGTAGAGAGGTATTAACACAAAGCCGGTGGTAATGATTCGTCAAAAGAGAAACTAAGGAAATGGAATCAGAAAGGATCTTATTGCGACCATGGTTGGAGAGCGATGCCGAGACGCTGTTTAAATACGCCAGCGACCCTGATGTAGGGCCTCGTGCCGGCTGGGCACCGCATCAATCCGTAGAGGAAAGCTGTAATATTATTAAAACGGTATTCAACAAAGAACCAACTACTTGGGCTATTTCGATTAAAGATACGAATGAAGTCATTGGAGCGATAGGATACGGCGCTTCGTGCGACTGCAAAATGCCCTGTCGCGAGGGTGAACCCATCGTGGGCTACTGGGTAGCGAAGCCCTATTGGAATCAAGGAATCTGCACAGAGGCCTTGCAGCTGATGCTGGACCATATCCGCAAAACGACCTCACTCGCTTCCCTGCTCTGCGGCCATTTTGTGGACAACCCCGCCTCTGGTCGCGTGATGGAGAAATGTGGTTTCGTTCCTACAGGCGAAGTCTGTTACGATGAATCACAATATATGGGCCAGGGCAGGCCTATTCGTGTATTAAGATTGGATTTGAAACGATGAGACTTCCTTCTGCAAAGGTACAGAGCGTTACAAAAGGAAGCCCCCTATTTGAAGGTTAATCTGAAAGCAGAAGGGTTCTGGTTGGTATTGCGCTTAAAGAAAGTGCCGAAGTGGGATTGATTCTGGAACCCCAGGCGTTCTGCGATTTGCTGAACGGAGAGTGAGGTTGAAGATAACAGTGACTTGGCTTGTCGTGTGAGGGCTTTGTCGATGCAAACGTTAGGAGATGTTTGAATCGTTTGCTTCAGTATGTTGGAGAGATATTTGGCTGACAAGTGCATTTGGTCGGCATACCACTCCACGCTGTGCTGTCTGCGACAATGGATTTCAACCAGTGAAAGGAATTGTCCACAGATCTGTTCTGGCCGCGTGAGCGAGTGGGTCTGTTGAGGATTCAGCGCCGCTTCCTCACCCAAGAAATCAATCAGCGAACGTAGCAAGTCCAGAACAGACGCGGTTCTGTCGTCTTCAATGAGCACACGTAGCAGCCTGATATACTGCTGTACGACGGCCATTTGACGATCGGACAGAGGTCGCACAGGATGCATGATGAACTGTGCCAGCTGAGCGTGTGGAATGCTGAGATTAAGAGCTTCGGCGAAGGTCGTGGTAAATCCGATGACATAGTATTCAGCATCGGGGCTTACGTTCACGTCCTTGTGGATATGGTCCGCGATGACAAAAAAAGCATCATTAGGCTTCAGAGCAACAAACTTGTTGTTCACTTTGCCGGTAATACTCCCCCGCACAAGGAACTCCAGGGCATAGGATGGCGGAATATACTTTTCCGGCAAAGAATGTGAATTGCCCTCAATCTTGGACAGCGAGAGCAATTCATACCCGTTCTTCTTCAAAGAACAATGCCATGCAAATTGGTTGAAATCCAACAACTTCAGGACTTCTAGGATAGGCATTGAATGGAGCATATCATGATGATTTCTTGGTGCAAAGGTCATGTTTTTTTATGATATGTGCAAATAAAAATGTGAAAAATCGAACAATTTTCATGAATTCGGTGTAACGTGCACATGAAAAAATCGTAGTACTTTTGCGCCGATTTTGGAAGAACAAACAAAACAATATGATTATGAGAAAATTCCTTTGTCTCTCCCTGCTGTCTCTTGTCTGCTTCTTTGCTGCGGCACAGGACAGCCTCTATTTGGTGAAGAACTATCCCAATCCGTTCTGCGGAACAACGAATGTGCAACTCGCGGTAGAAGAAGCCGGCGAGGTGACGCTGGTAGTCGCAGATGTCTATGGCAACAGCCGAACCCGATGGACTCGAAGCATGGAGTCTGGGGTGCATGAGCTACGAGTCACGTTGCGGTCCAAAGGCTACTATGTGCTGGGCGCTCATCAGAATGGCCGCCGCTCGTCTCTTCTGATGCTCTGTAATGCTGGCGGAGGCGCTGACCGCATCGAGTATCTGGCTCGGATTGGGGATTTCCCAAAGGCGGAACAGGAGCCGACCACGGAAGCCGTTGAAGAGGAGCGCGAGGAGGAAAGCAATGACGAGGGTCAGGAGGAAACTTCCCAGAAGAAAGCCCCCAAGACCCGTGCTCTGGACGATAGCACGCCCGAGCCCTTCCGTGTGGCGCTGTCATTGAGTCCGTTCACGCAGAACCAGTTTGACCAGGGCTATACGTTCATCGTAGGCGACCGAACCGCCACCACTCCTGCCGAGTTGCAACAGATATACAGAGACTTAGGCTCGACAGAGATGTACGTCCGTCTGGCTACAAAGCGCCACGTCACCTACAATGCAGATGGAAGCCTCGACAATACCACGGACGGTGAAGAGGACGAGAATGCCAACGTGCACACATTTGACCAGGTGATAAAGACCTGCAAGCTGGCAGCATCACTGAATATCCCAATTAACCCCGAGGTAATGTGTGCATACACATACATGGATATGGACAAAGCGCAAGCACCTCGTTTCGAGGAATATCCCGAGATATATGCCTTACAGCACGGCAAGAAATGGGAGGAGCTGACGATGGAAGAGATCTGCACGGTCCTGGAGGCCTACGGGGAGTTCGTGGGTCGCGCCATATTGGCCACGGGCTGCACGGTGAATGACTGGAATATCGGTAACGAAGCGAACTTCGGTTTCGCTGGAATAGGGATGGGACAGCCCAACTCCTTCGACCAGAAGTTGGCCAAGGCCGGCGTGTTGAGGCGCTACCTATCTCCGCTGTTTGGCGTCTGGTGGCTGAAAAAACATGTATGGCGCTACGAGGCACTGGCAATGGCAGCTGTGAAGAGTGGCATCCTAAAGGCTTATGAGAAGATGGGCAAAGACGCGTCAAATGTGAGGTTTTCCACACATATCGCCACCGTCGTCTCTACGCCGAGGTGCAGTGCAGCATTCTTTAAATACATGAACCAACACGGTTATGAGATGCAGACAGCGGGTATCAGCTATTATCCGAGTGCTCCGGCCATGAGCCTGAACAAGAAAAGAATGCTCAAGAAGACCGTGACACGCATTAAGAAGAAAAGCGGCCTGCCTGTGTTTATCGGCGAATTCTCCTATCCTTCGGGTGAGATGGAAGGCCCTTTTTCGGGCTGGAACAAACAGCTAAGCGGATATGCCAAAGACCAACAGGGACAAGCCGACATCTACAAAGATGTGATTAAGTGGGGCAAGACCCACGGGGTCGCAGGTATTCGCTACTGGGCTCCCGACTACAAAGGCTGGTATGCGATGTCCATGTTCGAGTTTGACAAGAATAAGGTAGGGACAGCAAAGATGATATTGACCAACCATAAGGAGCTCGTGAAATGAGAAGGCATCTTGTAATAGCTATCGCACTGGTGTTGAGCGCGGTAGCCTGCGCTCAAAAGACAGAGCGCGACTATTCGACGTTGAAAGGCATTAGCTTCGGCGTTGGCATTCCGTTTGAGTGCCGCGATCTACCCGGTGCTGGTGCCACGCTGAACGTAGGTTTCGACCGCACCTACCGCATGACGGGCCGCTGGGCGCTGGGCTTCTACCTGACAGGCGGTGGCGGCTTCTGGGGAGAATACAAAAAGTTTAGTGACGACGATCACCTTCACGTTGCCTTTCGCTTAGCAGCTGGCATCATGATGCAGATAGGGGACCTGTCGGGAAAACCTTATCTAGTAGGTATTGCGCCCTGCACGGGATTCGGCTTTTACGACATGGACTTGGTATTGCCTGTAGAACTTCGCTTCGGCAGGTACCTCACCAACAGATGGTATCTGATGGGAGAACTGACCTACCACGTATCTTTGGCCAATGAGACAGCCTGCATCGAACCCGCTATCCGAATAGGCTATAATTTCGGGCGAAAGGTGAAGCGGCCCTAAAAACGCCTCGTGTGACGACAGTAAGCGTCGTATTCCTCGCCGAAGTCACGGCGCAAGCGACGCTCCTCGCTGGACACTTGCACCAGCATAATGACGAAGAAGACTGCCAGCACCAGCCAAGCCTGCCAACGCCACAACCACACCCCCACCCCAGTGAGGTAGGCAAGCGTGCCTGTCAGCATCGGGTTGCGGTTGATGCGATAAGGGCCGTCAGTCATCAGGTGCTGCGTGCGAGGTGCCACCTCATGACCGAAGGCATCCATCGGGTTGCCCCTGCCCCACCGCTTCATATAGACGATGGTCCAAATGCTCAGTGCCAATCCCCCCAGCATCAACAGCCCCGTCAGCGAGGCCCTTGGAGCCCCGATGTGCTCTAATTGCGGCATCCCAGATGCCAGCCACATCAACGTTGGCATCAGCCCTACAAAGAGAAAACCGCCCAGGACATACCCCGCAATCTCTCTTAATCGTTTCATATCTAAGATGTTTAAAGGATATTATTTGATGGGCTCCATGTGAAGGGTGACATGGGTCCAGATGCCGAAGCGGTCTTTCAGCTTGCGCTCGATGGTAGTGGCCCGCTCATGAACCGTGTTCAGCGGTAGGTGGCCGTCCATCCGCACATGTGCTTCGATGGCGATGCGGCTGCCGATGCGGCGGGTGCGAAGATTGTGAGGCTCCTGCACATCGGGGAAGGATTGGATGATCTGCACAATCTCCTGCTCCGTGGCTGCCGGTAATGATTCTTCCGTCAGTTCGCCCACACTGGACTTCAACAGCTGCCACGCCACGCGTACCAGCATCAGCCCCACGATGATGGAGGCCAGTGGGTCAAGCACCGTCCAGCGGCTGCCAAGCCAGATAGCGCCGCCAATTCCCACTGCCGCGCCTATCGAAGAGAGAGCATCGCTGCGGTGGTGCCAGGCGTTGGCCACCATCACCTGAGAGGCCAACAGCCTCCCCTTGCGGACTGTATATTGATAGAGCAGTTCCTTGACGGCGATGGACAGTAGGGCAGCCCACAGCGCAATCAAACCGGGAGCCTGCAGCTCCGAACCGTTCCACCAAGCCAGCAGTTTCATCCCTCCTGACACTACAATGCCCGTAGCAGCTGCCACCAGCGTCAGAGCTATGAGGAACGAAGCAATGGTCTCGAACTTACCGTGACCGTAGTCGTGTGACTCATCCTGCGGTTTTGCGCTGATGTGCACAAACACCAACACCACGACATCCGTCAGAAAGTCCGAGAGCGAGTGTACGGCATCGGCCACCATCGCCGAGCTATGCCCAAGCACACCAGCAACAAATTTGAAGGTCAACAGCACCATGTTGCCAATGCTGCCAACCAGTGTCGCCTTGGTGATTTCTTTTTCGCGTGTCATTTGACTCAGAAACGTGATTTCTGCGTGCAAAGATACGAATTCTAACGACAACTTATATCAGTTTGAACAACTTTTCTTAAAGAAATTGTCCGTTTTATTGTCGAAAAGTCAAGAAATAGTTGTAACTTTGCGCCGCAATTTCAAAAAAGCAAGATAAACAATGGCTCAAAAACCCAGTATTCCCAAAGGTACACGCGACTTCGGTCCCGCTGAAATGGCACGCCGCAACTATATCTTCGACACCATCCGCAGCGTCTATGCCCTCTACGGCTTCCGCCAGATTGAGACGCCCGCCATGGAGAATCTATCCACGCTCATGGGAAAGTACGGTGAAGAAGGCGACAAACTGCTGTTCAAGATTCTGAACAGTGGCGACTTCCTCAGAGGCATCGACGCCAACGAACTGACGGGAGGAGGTTCCCCGAAGCTGGCCGCACAGCTATGCGAGAAAGGCCTGCGCTACGACCTCACAGTGCCCTTCGCACGCTATGTAGTGCAGCACCGCGAAGAGCTGACACTGCCGTTCCGACGCTTCCAGATTCAGCCCGTATGGCGCGCTGACCGCCCACAGAAGGGACGCTACCGCGAGTTCTACCAGTGCGATGCAGATGTCGTGGGCAGCGACTCGCTGCTCAACGAGGTGGAGCTGATGCAGATTGTCGATGAGGTGTTCCGCCGTTTCGGCATCCGCGTATGCATCAAGATTAACAACCGCAAGATCCTCTCCGGCATTGCCGAGATGATTGGGCAGGCTGACAAAATCGTGGATATCACCGTGGCTATCGACAAGCTCGACAAGATTGGTCTCGACAATGTCAATGCCGAACTCGCTGAAGCCGGCATACCAGCCGATGCCATCGAGAAGCTGCAACCCATCATACAGCTCAGCGGCAGCAATGAAGAGAAGATTGCCACGATGCGCAACGTGCTGAAAGAGTCTGAAATCGGACTCAAGGGCTGCGACGAAGTGGAATTTGTCCTCTCTAAACTCTCAACCCTCAACTCTCAACTCGAATTCGACCTCACCCTCGCACGCGGCCTCAACTACTACACGGGCTGTATCTTCGAGGTGAAGGCGCTCGACGTGGAGATCGGCAGCATCACAGGCGGTGGCCGCTACGACAACCTTACAGGCATCTTCGGCATGCCGGGACTCTCCGGCGTCGGCATCTCCTTCGGTGCCGACCGCATCTACGATGTCCTGAACCAGCTGGACCTCTATCCCAAGGAGGTGAGCACGGCCACGCAACTGCTCTTCGTGAACTTCGGCAATGCCGAGGCCGCTTACGCACTGCCCGCCGTGGCGGCCTGCCGCCGTGCCGGCATACGCTCCGAGATTTACCCCGATGCCACGAAGATGAAGAAGCAGATGGCCTACGCTAACGCCCGCGAGATTCCTTTCGTGGCACTGGCCGGCGAAAGCGAGATGGCTGAAGGCAAGTTCACGCTGAAGAACATGACCACGGGCGAGCAGAGCGCCGTGACCGTGGAGGAGCTGATAGCAATAATCAGCGAGACTCTTTAAAGACTTTAAATATTAAAACGTATATATGAAAAAACAGGTATTCTTGGTTGCGATGACATGGATGTGGGGGCTCTCAACCGTATCAGCACAACAGGTGCTGACGCTGGACAGCTGCCGCGCATGGGCCATCCGCAACAACAAAGAACTGAAAATGAGCGCCCTGAAACAAGAGGCCGCTCATTGGCAGCGAAAGAGTGCACTCACGAACTACTTCCCCAGAATTAACGCTGTGGGCACATATCAATACACTTCGAAAGAGATTTCGCTGCTCAATGATGAACAGAAGAATAAGCTTTCGCATCTGGGAACGAACATTTCCAACGCTGCCACCAATGGTTTCCAGAATGGCTTACAGCAGGGTGCTGAAGCACTGCAGCAGCGCTACAACGCATTCTTGCAGAGCCCCGAGTTCGCCCAACTGATGCAGAACCCGGCCATCCAGCAGATTCTGGCTCAGAACCCGCAACTGATGCAGATTCTGACGAACCCGCAACTGATCCAGCAGATGGCGCAACCTGCCATCCAACAGGCTACCACAGCCTTTAGCAGTTTGTTGAGCAACATGGCATCCTTGCTAGATGCCGAAGGACAGAGCATCGTAGATGCCTTCCGCACCGACACGCGTAACCTGATGGGCGCCACCGTGATGCTGACACAGCCCCTGTACATGGGCGGCAAGATCCGAGCCTATGACAAGATTACGCGTCTGGCAGAAGAAGCCGCCGGCGAACAACACTCCATCGAGGAACAGGACTTGCTGGTGAGCGTGGATGAAGCCTACTGGCGCATTGTGGCACTGCAGAGCAAGAAGAAGTTGGCCGAGAGCTTCCTCAACACAGTGAAAAAATTTGATGAGGACGTGGAAAAAGTCATCGCTGAAGGGATGGCCACAAAAGCCGACGGCCTCTCTGTGAAGGTGAAGTTGAACGAGGCCGAGGTCGCTGTCATTCAAGTGGATAACGGCCTCACCCTTTCGCGCATGGCATTGGCACAGATTTGTGGCCTACCCCTGGACGGCAACTTCATCCTGCGCGAAGAGCTCATTGATAACGACGCTCCGCAAGGCAGCGCTGCCGGCCACGACATCATCAGTGCAAACATAGACGACGAGGAGGCCGTGAGCATCGCCATGCAAAACCGCCCCGAACTTAAAGCCCTGGACATCGCCGCTCAGGTGAAAGACCAGCAGGTGAAGGTGGCACGATCGGAGTATTTGCCCAACCTGGCTCTGACAGCAGGCTATCTGGCAACCAACCCCAACCTCTATAACGGTTTCCAGAAGAAGTTCGGAGGTATGTGGACAGTAGGTGTGGTGCTGAAGGTTCCCATCCTCACCTGGGGTGACCGCATCTACAAGGTGCGTCAGGCAAAGGCCGAAGCCGCCATCGCACACACACGTGCAGAGGAGGTTCGGGAGAAAATCACGCTGCAGGTGAACCAAAACCGCCAAAAACTGCAAGAGGCCCAGCACCGCCTGGCCACGGCTCAGCGCAGTCAGGATCAGGCCGACGAGAACCTGCGCATGGCAACGTTGGGAATGAAAGAGGGGGTCATCCCCGTCTCCAATGTGCTGCAGGCACAGACGGCGTGGCTCTCGGCTCACTCCACGCTCGTGGATGCGGAAATCGACGTCTGTCTGGCAAGCCTCTACCTACAGAGAGCAAAAGGTGTGATTCGTTAATTTTGATAATAGATAATACAAAATACTATGGCTAAAAGAAGTAAACTGAACAATCTGCTGATCATCGCCATTGTGATTGTGGCTGTGATTCTTGTAGTGATTATCATGGGCGTCTTCATGCCCCAACCCAAAGAGGTGCTGCAGGGCCAGGCCGAGACCACGGACTATCGCATCTCCAGCAAAGTCCCCAGCCGCGTCAAGGAACTACGCGTGAAAACGGGCGATAAAGTAAAGGCCGGCGACACACTCGTCATCATGGACTCCCCCGAGGTACGTGCCAAGATGATGCAGGCCGAAGCCGCCGAAGCCGCCGCTAAGGCCATCGAGCAGAAGGCACAAAACGGAGCTCGCCAGCAGGAAATCCAAGGAGCCTTTGAACTCTGGCAGAAGGCCAAGGCTGGCCTGGAGGTCTGCGAAAAGACATACAGCCGCGTGAGCCGACTCTTCGACGAGGGCGTCATTCCCGCACAGAAACGCGATGAGGCCGAGGCACAGCTGAAGGCAATGCAAGCCACCGAGAAGGCTGCCAAGAGTCAGTATGAGATGGCGTGCGAGGGTGCCCGCCGCGAAGACAAGGCAGCAGCTGCCGCACAGGTGGCACGTGCCCAGGGCGCTGTCACCGAAGTGCAGGGCTACATCAACGAGACTGTATTGCTGGCCACTGCCGACGGCACCGTCACCGAGATTTTCCCCAAGGAGGGCGAGCTCGTGGGCACCGGTGCTCCCATCATGAACATCGCCAAGGACAATGACATCCGATTCATCTTCATGGTACGCGAGGACTACCTCCCCGGCATGACCCTCGACACCGAACTCAACTGCTACGTCCCCGCTATCGACCGCGAACTCAAAGTGAAAATCACCAGCATGAACGTCATGGGCAGCTATGCCACGTGGAAGGCCACGAAGGCACTTGACCAGTACGACCTGAAGACCTTCGAGGTCACCGGCCGTGCCGTGAACGATGCCGACCTGAAGGGCATTCTCGCTGGCATGACCGTTGTCATCAAGTAACACACTGCAATGCTAAAAGCATTAAATAACATCTGGAAAATCACGAAGCGTGAGCTGCGCGCTTTCAGCCGCCGCCCCATCTTCCTGATGATCATGTTCGTGGCGCCACTGGGTTTCCTGTGGCTGTTCACGAGCCTCATGGACGCGGGTCTTCCCACGAAGCTGCCCGCAGCGCTGGTCGATGAAGATGACACCCATGTCACCCGTCAGCTCACGCGTATCCTTGGGACGATGCAGGAGACGAACTTCGTCATCACGACCAAGAGCTTCACCGAGGCACGCCAGGCCATGCAGCGCGGCGAAATCTACGCCATCTTCCGCATCCCCAAAGGCACCACCGAGGCTGCTCTCACGCAACGGCAACCCGTCATCTCATTCTACACAAACGACACATACTATGTGGCCGCGTCCTTGCTGATGAAGGATATGCGTAAGATGAGTGAGATGGCCGGCCTGGCCATGACACGCGCCACGATGCGCGCCCGTGGCTTCCGCGACGACCAGATCATGGGCACACTACAGCCCATCGTCATCGAAAGCCACCCCCTCGGCAACCCCCATCTGAACTACTCCGTGGTACTCACGAACCTCATTGTGCCCGGCCTGCTGATGCTGGTCATCATGCTGACCACCAGCTACTCCTTTGGCAATGAATGGAAGCGTGGACAGCAGAAGCACCTCTACGAGATGGGCAACGGCAATATGGTCGCTATCGTGACGGGAAAGCTGCTGCCCCAAACCGTCATCTACACCATCCTCTTCTGGCTCTTCGACATCATCTTCTACAACTACCTCGAGTTCCCCTGCGCCTGTGGCATCCCCCGCATGATGCTATGGGGGTTCCTCGCCGTGCTGGCATCACAGGGCTTTGGACTTCTGATGTTCATAGCCTTCCCCGGACAGATGCGCATGGCCATGTCGGCCTGCTCGTTGCTGGGCGTGATGCAGTTCTCGCTCGCGGGATTCTCCTTCCCCGTGTCGGCCATGGACCTGCCATTCCAATGGCTGGCCAACATCTTCCCCTTGCACCATTATTTCGTCACCTACGTCAATCAGGCCCTCAACGGCTATGCCATCCATTACGTGTGGACCAGCGTCGTGGCCCTCATGGTCATCTTCCTGCTGCCGCAACTCTTCTTCTGGCGCCTGAGAGATGCCTTCCTTCATAAAGACTATAAAGAATGAGAAAGCCTAAGTTCCCCATCCTTCATGTATGGCTCGACGAGCTCAGCGAGATAGTGAAAGACGAGGGCATCCTCATCTTCATCATCCTACTCCCCCTCGCCTACCCCCTCCTCTACGCCATGATCTACAACACCGAGACGCAGCGCCAACTGCCCATCTGTGTCGTGGATGACAACATGAGCGACCGTAGCCGTGATTTCATCCGTCGCATTGATGCCACCCCCGAGGTGAAGATAGCCACCCATTGTACCAATATGGAGGAGGCCAAGGAGCTCATGCGCCAGCGCCGCGTCTATGGAATACTTCACATCCCGCGTGAGTTCAACGAACGTCTGTGGCGCGGACAGCAAACCGTGGTGGGTCTCTACAGCGACCTCACCTCCATGCTCTACTACAAGGTCGAGTATCTGGCAGTGATTAACGTGGCACAGGAGCTCAACCGCAACATCAAAGTCCTTGAGCGTCAGGGCAATGCCACTACAGCCCGCGAAGAAAGCGTGGCACGCTGGCCCATACGCTTCGAAGAAGTCAAGCTCTACAACTCCGCAGGCGGCTTCGCGGCCTTCCTCATCCCGCCCGTCCTCATGCTCATCCTCCAGCAAGCCCTCTGCCTCGGCGTGGGAATGTCCATGGGACGCTCGCGTGAGCACTTCCGCGGCCTCGTCATCCCGCCCAACAAGCACTACAAGAATGCCCTCGCCGTCGTCCTTGGCAAGGGGCTCGTACACTTCCTCATATTTCTGCTCATGGGCATTTATATGTCCGTCTGTGTCACACGCTGGTTCGGCTTGCCTAACCTCGGACATTTCTGGGAGATTGTGGGCTTCCTTGTGCCCTATCTGGCTGCCAGCACCTTCATGGCCATGTTTTGGTCCAGCTTCATCTATCGTCGTGAGGACTGCATCCTCCTCTTCGTCTTCATGTCCATCCCATTGCTCTTCCTGAGCGGTGTCAGCTGGCCCGGTGCCTCCATCCCGCCCTTCTGGCAGGCTGTCGCCGGTATCTTCCCCTCCACGTATGGCGCCAACGCCTACGTGCGCATACAGAGCATGGGAGCCTCCATGGGCGACTGCCACTATGAGTTGACCCGTTTGTGGATTCTCACCGGCGTTTACTTCCTTCTCTCCTGGTTCGTCTATCTCTTCGAGATTCGCAGGTCAGTGGGTCGCACCATCCTCAAATAACATCCTATCCATTCCATACGCAGGCCGCCAGGGATTCTTCCCCGGCGGCCTGTGTTGTATTAGGAGCTACGGAACTCACTCGGTCTCATGCCTGTCCGCTTCTTAAACAGTGTAGCAAAGTATTCGGGATTCTCAAAATGCAGGCGGAAGGAGATTTCCTTGATACTCTCGTCAGTCGAGCGCAGCAACTGCTTGGCACGGTGCAGTCGCAGGTTGATGAAGTACTGCGAAGGTGCTAAACCCGTATAATGCTTGAACAAGCGGCGAAAAGTAGTGTAGGAAACGTTGAGTGCGGAAGCCACATTGGGCATGGTAATATCCTCTTCTATGTGCTGCTGCATATATGTACGAGCATGATTGATGAGTTCGGGTACATCACCTTCATCGCCGTAGTCCATATTGATACTGGTCATAAACATCAGTCCCAGCAGATGGTTGACGATTCCGCACAACAGCTGTTGGAAGTAGGCCTCCTGACGCATAGCCACATGAAGGGCGTCGCGATAGAGGCCCACAGCAGTCTCTAGATTACCTACATGATATACAGGATGCTCGGCCGAGAAGAAGCCCGCCGCAACGCGCTGGTCAATATTCGGGCCCTTGAAACCTATCCAGTACTCGTCCCAACCTGTCTCCGGATTTGGCTGATACGTGTGCCACTCACCGGGGAAGATAAGGAACATAGTCCCCGCCTCTATGGGAACTTCACCGGCATGTTCGGTCCTCAGCACTCCGCGCCCTTTCACGACATACAAAAGCTGGTATTCCTGCAGAACACGTCCCGCCACTGGATTAAAGAGATAATTCTCCGCATGGTGATGCGGAGGATAAGGTGCGCCGGGCTCAACGCTCTGATATCCAACGGAACAGACCGACAGCCCCCAACGAAGATCACGCTCGCTCTCCGTGATATATTGAATAGGATTCATAACACATTTCTGGCTTGATGCGGCGAAGATACACGAACTTTTGCAGAGAAAAAAACTTTTTGGACAGAATCTACAGGCGAAAGGTCAAAAAACATAGCTCACGTCACACGTAACGACCTTATCTTTGCACTGATAATACATCATTCGTCACTCCTTAACTTTTCACTCTTCACTCCTATGACCCACTATCTTGCCGTTGACCTCGGCGCCACCAGCGGCCGCACGGTCATCGCCTCCTTTGATGGCGAGCGCGTAACCATGCGCGAATTCACCCGCTTTGAGAATCCTCAACTGCCGCTTGCTGGCCATATCTTTTGGGATTTGCCACACCTCTACAATGAGATATTGCGCGCTCTAAGGCTGGTAAAAACCGAAGGCCTTCAACTCCAGAGCATCGGCATAGACACCTGGGGCTGTGATTTCGCCTTCTTCGACAAAAGCGGACAGCTGCTGGGACTCCCATACTGCTACCGCGACCCGCACACAGACGGCACGATGAAACACTACTTCACCGAGCAGATGCCGCAACATGAGGTCTATGAGCGCACGGGCATCCAGTTTATGCCCTTCAACTCACTCTTCCAGCTCGACACGCTACACCGCGCTGGCAGCACAACCCTTGCAAACGCCAGCAAAATCCTCTTCATCCCCGATGCCCTCATCTATATGCTCACCGGTGAAGCCGTCTGCGAATACACGGTGGCTTCCACATCGCAGATGCTCAATCCCAACACAGGAGACCTTGACACAAAACTGTTACAGACCCTCGGTCTCACACGCAACCACTTCGGACGCCTGGTGCAACCCGGCGAGCGCGCAGGAGTACTCACACCACAGGTGCAGGCTGCTACAGGGCTCGCCGCCATCCCCATCGTAGCCGTAGCTTCCCATGACACCGCCTCCGCCGTCGCTGCCGTGCCCGCCGAGGATGCCAACTTCGCCTATCTCAGCTGCGGCACATGGAGCCTTTTGGGCGTGGAATCCCCTACCCCAATCATCAACAAGGACAGCTACGCCAACAACTTCACCAACGAAGGCGGCCTTGACCACACCACCCGCTTCCTCAAGAACATCACAGGGCTCTGGATTTTCGAGCAATGCCGAAAGGAGTGGACTGTAAGTAACGAAGGGGTCAAGAGTGGGAAATATGTTGTACCCTCAGACGTCAACGAGCTGAACGCCCTCTCCCTCACCTCCACCTGCGATAGTCTCATCGCACCCGACGATCCACGCTTTGCACACCCCGCCTCCATGACCGCCGCTATATGCGACTACATGACAGAGACCGGACAGCTGCAGCCCGAGTCACCCGCCGACTACGTCCGCGTCATCTTCCGCTCACTGGCTGCCAGATATGCCGAGGTTATCAACATCCTACGCGACCTTACCGATGTCGATATCCGGCGCCTTCATGTCATCGGAGGTGGTTCTCGCAATGAATACCTCATGCAGTTCACGGCCAACGCCCTTGGCATCCCCGTCATTGCAGGACCGCAGGAAGGCACAGCCCTCGGCAATGCCCTTGTGCAAGTTCGCGCCCAAGGCCTCGTCAAGACACTCGCCGAGATGCGAGCCATCATCAAGAAAAGCATTGTACTAAATACTTATGAATAGTCATAACTCCAAAGAAGCCACGCCCACCCTCACCGGGAGGGCGGAGGGAGAGTCTTCCATGGACTGGAAGACCCTGAAGAGCGAATACATCTTCAAACGCCCTTGGCTCACCGCCCGCCGCGACACATGCCAACTGCCTGACGGCCGCATCAACGATGAATACTATGTACTGGAATATCCCACATGGGTGCATGTTGTCGCCGTAACCAAAGATGGTGAGATGGTAATCATTCGACAATACCGCCACGGCCTTGGCCGCACATGCTTCGAGATTGTGGCAGGCTGTGTCGAAGAAGGCGAAGACCCCTTGGAGGCAGCAAAGCGCGAACTCCTGGAAGAAACCGGCTACTCCGGTGGCGAATGGCATGAGGCAATGCAGTTTTCCTGCAACGCCAGTACCATGAACAACATCACCCACAGCTACGTAGCCGTAGGTGTTGAGAAGACTGCCGACCAGCACTTGGATGCAACAGAGGACATTGAGATCCATGCCTTCTCACTGGAGAAGGTAAAGGAGATGCTCCTTAACGGCGAATTCATGCAAGCCTCCATGCTTGCCGCACTCTACAAATTTTTCTCCTTTCAATCATATACGTCCTCGAGTTCCTGAAATACAGGATATGCTTCTGAACCTTCAGGTCGTCTAACCAACTGTCTATACAACGAAACGATTTCGTATATTAACAGCTTTCGTATCAGTCCTACTTCTAAAATCTTGCTCACATAGCAGACTCATCAGAACTGGGGAATGGTAGCGCATAGTAACGAATTACCACTCCCCGTGGGAGAGTAGGTGCCTGCTTTTACGAAGAGAGCCCCGACTCACATAGTGTGAATCGGGGCTTCTCGTAAAAGGGGCGGCTACCTACTCTCCCACGGGTGTGCAGTACCATCGGCGCAAGCGGGCTTAACTTCTCTGTTCGGGATGGGAAGAGGTGGAACCCCGC